>NZ_BTPE01000013.1:0-143315 GCF_036245645.1 Algoriphagus taiwanensis
GCCGGTGCATCATTGGACACAGAGGCTACCGAACAGTTGTCTGCTGTTTCAGGGGTGCCCAAATCCACTCCACTTGCTTCGCAAAGTCCAGCATCCGTTGATACTGTGATTGCTCCCGGTGCAGTGATGGTCGGCTTCTCGGTATCTTTCACCGTTACCAGTTGGGTGGCTGTTTCAATATTGCCCGAAGCATCAATTACCGTCCATGTCACCAAAGTCTCGCCAAGCGGGAAGACAGCCGGTGCATCGTTGGACACAGACGCAACTGAACAGTTGTCTCCGGTTTCCGGAGTGCCCAAGTCCACTCCACTTGCTTCGCAAAGTCCAGAGTCGGTGGATACCGTGATGGAAGTAGGTGCAGTGATCGTTGGTAATATTTCATCTAAGACAAGCACTTCAGCTTCTGCGCTTGCTTCATTTCCTGCAAAATCAAGCGCTGTCAACCTAACCAGAGTTGGCGATCCAACCAAGGAGCATTCAAACACATTTCTATCCAGTGTAAGTGAAGCGATACCACATTCCTGATCGAAAGATCCATCATCGATATCTTCCGGAAGTATAGATGCTTCTCCATCTTCATCCAGATAAACAGTAATTCCTTTGACTTTTACTACCGGTGGATTTATATCCACAAACTCTCCAAAAATTCTATTATCCAAATCATCAAATTCCTGTGGATCAGAGTTTTTGATTTCTGCCAAGATTCTATAATCCGGATTGACCACAGTCCAATTGATTGAAGCGGAAGTAGAACTTAACAGATCCACGGAAATCGGCACAAAATCAATCGGTATGGTATCCGTTTCGGTCAAATAATAGAAGTAAACTTCTGCATCAGCAACCAAATCTCCTTCATTTTCTATATCCACAAAGATCTCTACCTGATCTCCTACATTCGGACAATAGGTACTGAAATCAATCTTGGTAAAGAATAGATTTGGCGCTCGTCCCACTACCAAGGCCCTTGTAGCCTCATTGTTGGCGTAGCTGACATCATCAGATTCACGATCCACATCTATAATTCCTCTGACTACCTTGATTCCGGCGGTCGGACTGCTGTAAGGAACGGTAACCGGAACTGTACTCAACTGACCTGCAGCCAATCCATTGACAGGGATATCCGCTCCTAAAGGCACATCGTCCACAGTAACTCTCACCTTGAATGGCTGCGCATCCGCCACGCCGATATTTTCGAAAGAAACAAAGAGATTTACTTCTTCTCCCGGCTCAGGATTGAGCTCAGATGGAGTTATGTACTCAGACAATATTCTCAAGTCAGGCTGTTGATCTCTAACTCTTATTTCACCCGATGCGGAATTATTGATTTCATTGCATTCTACATAGGCTTCATTTCTATCTACAGCCAACTCCAACTGGAACACTCCTGTATTTCTGAAGACATATGGCAAAGTGACCCATTGGCCTTGGGAGCCAAAGCTTGGCTTCAATTCCGGAATGATCACATTTCCTATCTCTGCTCCATTCAACAAGAAGTCGACCCGGACATTATAGGCCGTAAATAGTCCGGTATTCCTTACCCTTCCTGTGAGGTTCTGTTTTGTATCCACAAAGAAGGTGCTTCCCCAAATTGACCCAGATTTAACCGCTACCAAGTCCACACATAGCGGCATGCTTGCCTTATTGTCAAACTTGGTGCTTTCCTCAATGAGATTATCCGGATCAATTTCAACCAATAGCCCGTTGTTTCCGAATTGAGCCAGCGAGGTTGCCAACTGAGCTACTTTTTCCCCTCCGGGAACTAATCCTCCTGATATCGTCACCCGTTCATTTCTGAACTCTCCATTTTCTTCAATTCGGAAATTGACCTCAAAATCCTGCTCTACAGGTGCATTACCGATATTTCTGACTTTCGCCTGAATTACGAAATTCTGTCCTGCCTCCGGCAAAGCTGGATCCACAGAAAGGAAGGTATTGGTAATATATAGATTCGGTATTTCGGTAGGAGGCGGCAAGTATCTGACAAGCCGGACAAATTCATTGTTATCCTCTTTGTATTCGATAATCTGACCGCTACCCAAAGGTTCATCTACTTTGACCCTGATGGTTTGATCAGTTCCCGATTCGAGCTCAATACTCAAAGGGTAAGAGATTTGACTGCATTTTCCGAGTCCCTCAAACTGTCTGCTGTCAACCAAAACATCGTCCAGATAGACGTTGACGGTGAAAGGTTGGCTTACCGCAACTCCCCCGATATTATCCACTCTCACTGTAAAGTTGAAAGGATCAACCATACGGCTACTGGAAGAAATGAGGGAGTTTACTGCAGTTAAATCCGGTAATTCTGGATATACCGTAAAGCTTCTTCCGACAGTATTATTCACTCGGGTTTTATCATCTACCTGATTGGTGGCATCTGCGATTGCGGTAATTGAACAGTTGTTTTTAGCAAGGCAGGAACCAATAGTATCTGATATTATGGTTATGAAATTATAGCTCAGCGACTCTCCAGGAGCAAGGGAAGGAATCAAAATGTCCTGAATCAAACCCTCGCATGACTGAATTCTGAGCGTAAAGTTCACCGCAGTCAATTCACCAATATTGGTCACGGTAGCCGTTCCACTGACCTCTTCTCCCAAAAATATTTCGGCCTGATCCAGTACCAAATCTGTTTTCAGATCAGGCTTTTCGGGATATGGAATTACCTCAACTTGGAAGCTTGGCAAATCTGCGCTAAGCGTGTAATCAGTCACAGTACCGGTGAAGGTGTAGATGCCCGGTACAGATGGCATTTTTATGCTTCTTCTGAAATTACCGTTTGTATCAGTTGTAGTCTGAGTTGAACCACCTTCAAAACTGATAGAAACATTGGCACCTACCACATTCGGGTTCACCCCTTCTTCAATTCCAAAGTATTGAGCAGAACCGGAGACAGTAATTGAATTACCCACATATACGGTTGTCGTATTTGGACTTGCACTTGCCTCTATTCCACCAGGGAGGACAAAATTGCCAACCAGAATAGGCCTGATTGCAAAATTGTTCAGCTCATTGATCTCCTCGACTTGGTTGGTTTCGTCGATTACTACTTTGATAGGATAGAATCCTGCTTCCCCGAAACTGTAAGTCCAAGAGAAGTCCTGATTCCTTCCAGCTTCCAACAAATCCACTGTGGTGGAGAAAATCTGAGTTTCCCCATCATAAGCCGAAACCACGAAGTTTTCGGCAGGGAAATCAGAGAGATTTCTGATCCTTGCAAATAGGGTTACAGACTCATTTTCAAGCGGATTATCCGTGGAGAAAGAAATGTTATTGGCAAAAATGGCCAAGTCAAGATTATTGTCTGCAACTCTAGGAATTGAGAATTCTGGTGTAGCAACAATACATGCAGCCTCATTTTGAACAATTACATAGGAAGTAAGACCTGAATTCTCGTATAATCCAGATACTGTGACTTGGTAAAGTTTTCCGTCCCTTACATCTCTATCATTCGGATCTACTTCAGTCATTTCAAAGAAAATATTCAATCCTGGCTGTCCCAGAACTGGACTTTCATAAGCTAACTGAAGTCTAGGATAGCCAGCAGCAGGCTTGACATTAGCCGGATCCCTGTAAGATATGGTGAACGTAAATTCCGTCTCCGAATCACCCACTTCTGGAGTAACCTGCAGGTCAGTGAGGGTGGATTCACAGGCAGCAGGGAAACACTGCCCACCGAAGCAGGCCTGCCCAGGAGGACAAGTCACCAATTCACACGGGTCTTTACATACTCCATTGTCACAAATGGTGCCCTCAGGACAGCTTACATTTTCGCAGTTGGATACCGGAGTCATCAGAATTTCCAAAACTTGGTAATCCTCGGTGAGGAAAGGAGAATATTCCCATTCATAACCGTCTGCTATAAATAGAATCTGCTCCCCATATGGTACCTGAACGATGAAGAACCCATTGTAATCCACCAAAGTAGGTTTACCATCCACTACGGCGGAGGCAGCAATAGGCTCTCCGGTTACGATATCCTTGACAGTCCCAAAAATCGTCAGGTCCCCTTGAGGAAAACAGAAACCATTAAAGCAAAATTCTCCAGGAGGGCAGTTGGCCTCGGCACAAAGATCAGGCACACATTCCCCGTTTTCACAGACAAATCCCGGCTCACAACTATCAGCCGTACAGTTTCCTGGGGTAAGGTTTACATCAAAGCTTTCATTATCAGCTTCGATAGCATCCGTTTGGAAGTTTTTATACCCATCCTTCAGAAAGACCACTACATTTCCAAGGATAACTTGGATGCTGTAATTTCCATTCTCATCTGTCAGTACCTCTGCGGCAGCGGTGGTGACTGTCACTCCGGATAGCGGCTCATTGGTACTCTCATCCCTTACAGTACCGGATAGCGTGTAGAAAATTGTTTCGCATCGACCATTTATACAGACCTGTCCCGGCTGGCAACTGTGAATCAAGCACCAGTTTTTATAAAGCTCTATTTCCAGACCAGACTGAGGACCCGTTACCGGAGGAATAGTAGTGGAAGTGTAGTCCCACTTGGTGAATTCTACTCCCATTCCTATAGGAACTTGGACACTGAAGATTCCACCTCTCTGGCTGATAAATGACTTGTAATTTTCACCCACGATAATATCTGCATCACCGAGACCTGATCCTGTTTTAGCATCCCGGACTACTCCTTCTATGGTGACAAAAGGTGAATCTGACTCATAGCAGGTACCATCGACGCAGTAGCTACCAGCAGGACAGCTGGAGTTAAAGCATGGGTCTTCTTCGGTGATACATCGACCATTTAGGCAGACTGTTCCCGGAGGACAATCGGTAACCAAGCAGAGTTCCTCGGCCGATATACAAGCCCCTCCCATACAGAAGGTACCTGGAGGACAATCCTGATCCGCAGCACAGGCTATTTTACATTCCCCGCTGACACATACTTGACCGATTTGACAATAAACATCCCGGCAAGGATTGTAAACAAGATTGACATCAAAAACACTATCACCGACCACCAAAGGCCCAATCGATTGGGATTCATAGCCTGTCTTGGAATAAGTGATCGAAGCACCTTCATTCAGAACTATCTCATAAGAGCCATCGGAAGCTGTGAAAATTTCTTTTTGGTAGTATCCTTCCAATGCTCCAAATACCCGAGCTCCGGCAATTGGGAGGTTGGAATCCGCATCTCTGACTACACCGGATACAATGATAGTTTCAAAAGGCACATCGGTTTCATTGGGAAGACATACATTTCCAGCGCATCTTGTTCCCGGAGGACAATCCAGATCTGCAGCGCACGCGATGTAACACTCACCTTCATAACACTGCTGACCGATGTTACAGAAGACGCCATCGCAGGTACCCTTTAGGGTAATCAGAAGGTCTGGAGTATCTTCTATAATACCTATTGTAGTATAGCTTTCATATCCAGTCTTGGAAAATGTAATTCTAGCACCAAATTCTACAAGGATGGAATAATTCCCATTTGAATCTGTGAAAACATCTCCTGGCAAAAACTTATCTGGAGAGTCTACCAAAACCCCAACTACCGGCTCGAGTGTGACCTGATTAATCACCTGACCGGATACCTCGTAAGTGATAGGGCTACAAATACCCAGATTACAAACTGTTCCTATTGGACAACTATTATCAACGCATTGCGGATCATTCACTTCCATCAAAATCACCGCATCCGAAACCTCGCCCCTTATCGGGCCAAAAGATGCAGTCAGATAGCCTGACTTACTGAATTCGATTTGCGAATTATACTCAACACCAATACTAAAATTACCCTCGGAATCTGTGAAAATATCTCCCTGGACAAATGCTCCCAACGAACTCACCAAAACTCCGGCGATCGGTTCGTTGGTCTCTGAGTCCCGAACAGTACCTGATACTTCATAGGAAATGGGGATACAAGAACCCAGATAACATTGCGTTCCCGGAGGACACTCCAGCAAGGCACATTGCGGATCTCCCTCCATCAATATCACAGCATCTGTAACATCGGCTGTCACAGGGCCAAATGAGGCATTGAGATAGCCGGGTTTGGAGAAATTAAGACTGGATTCATAAGAAAGTGGAACACTGAAATTCCCCTCTGAATCTGTAAACACATCCTGTGTCCAATCAAATTGACACAGCGTACACTCCCCAACCAAAGTTATTTTTGCCCCGGCCAATGGCTCATTGGTATCCAAATCCCGCACTGTTCCCGTAACTGTCAGAATTTCCGGAATACACTGTTGATTAAAACAGGTGAAGCCCTCTGGACAATTGAGTGCAAAGCAAGGATCAACCTGCAATTCAACGTTGAAATCCAGATTGTCCACCACAATAGCTTCGGTTTCAAAATCCAGATACCCATCCTTGGAAAATACTACCACGTCTCCCGTGGTCACCTGAATGGTGTAGAATCCGTTTTCATCTGTTTGGACGGTTTCAAACTGGGTGCTGACCATGGCACCCGCAATCACAGCTTGAGTACCCGCCTGTTTTACAAATCCACTTAAAGTTAGGGGTCTGGGGAAGCAGGCACCTCCAAAACAATCATATCCCTCCGGACAGGTCACCCCAGAACACAAATCCAGCATATTTACATCCAGCACCTGAGTCCCGGCAGACTCCTGAACGGATATAGTTTGAGGCACATATCCCGATTTTTCAAAAGTCAATTCGGTTAAGGCATTTACCTGCATGGAATAAAATCCGTTGCTGCCTGTAAATACATCAGCCGCTCCTCCACTAATTTTCACATTTTCCAAAGGAGCATTGGTGTCTGCATCTCTAACTACCCCGCTTAGTTCCACAATATTGGTAAAGCATGCACCTTCAAAACAACTGGTACCGGGAGGACAAGTAACCTCTGCACATGGATCAGGCAATACTTCTACCTGAACTGATAATTCCACCGTACAGCCATTTTGGTCTGTTATTACAACTGAATAAACAGTAGTTTCTAAAGGTTGCACTGCGATGCTGGCTGTCGTTTCCCCTGTGCTCCAGAGGTATTCTACCCCGCCGGTAGCCTCAAGGACCAAAGACTCCCCTGCCACGATTGTGGTATTTCCGGTGATGGATACTTCGGGTTCAGGGAAATTTTCTACAGCTACAGTCAATTCATCGTTTTCTGAATTCACATCTCCGTCAAGTACCAAGAATGCACGTAGATCATAGATTCCATCTAGAGAAAAATCAAATGATTGATTGAACGTGTAAGTAAAGGTTCCATTTCCTGCAATCAGATTCTCGCCTGCCACCTCTTCAATTACAGGACTTGCGCCATTGATAGAATATCCCAGACTAAACGCTTCTACAGGAGTTGAACTCAAATTGGTAACCTCGACGGTGATATTTTCAGTCTCAGTCAAAACACAAGATGATTCAGGACTCAAAACTGCCGAAAGAGCCAAATCGTAACTTTCTAGCGTACCTTGAGTAGAGGTATAAGCTGGTGCCAAATACAGTTCTCCCTGTGCAGAAACGGTATATTCAAAAAATGCCAAATGGTAAGTCACTCCGGGTTCCAATCCTTCCAGACTGAAGTTTTCTTCCAAGCCATTGAAAACCACAAAATTTCCCGAACCAATCTCATCCCCCTGACCAAAAGTCGAACTGGCAGCATAAGCAGCAAAATCAGAAGGACCCGCATTGACAGCAGATCCAGCCCGTGCTAAAACTAGCCTTCGGGTTCCATTTCCTTTGACAAAAGAGACGTCAATGGAATTAAAACCAATATTGGAATAGCTGGCATTGGAAGATTGAACAGTCGGCCTTTCTCCAAAAGTTGCCAAAGAAAAAGCATATCCGGGTCTTAGGTAAAGTTTTGCGTTAGACCCATTAAATTCAAAAAGCGCAAAGTTGTAATTAGTCCCAGGCTCCAGATTGGTAATATTCACGTTGTTCCCATTACCTACAGCGAGGGCATAATTTCCTGTTCCAATTTGAGTGGAGCTAGTACCAAAAGTGGTTGAAGTGCTGTAATTGGTAAAATCCTGAGGTTCGATATTTACAGGCCCATCCTTACGGCCAATCAAAATTCGCTGGGCACCATCACCTCTGGTCCAAGAAATATTGATGGAATTATTGCTCCTACTACTGATAAAGGCATTGCTGGATTGAACAGTTGGGGTACTTAACGTGCTTCCTGTACCAGCTAAATAAGGATCGGTTTGGTAATAAATCTCTGAACCTGTCCCATTGTATTCAAATACTGCAAAATGATAGGTTGTAGCAGGTTCCAGTCCATATATAAAAACTGCATTTGCAGTCCCATTATAGACGACAAACTCGCCCGGAGCTATTTCCGGCCCAGAACCAAAAGTTTCACTAGATGAGTACGTCTGACCATCTACTGGAACTGCAGTCACGGGACTCCCCTTTTTGGCTATCACCATCCTGCGTGTTCCGTTGCCTCGGGTAAATTCATAGATAAATCGATCCCCATCTACGTTCCTTATAAAAAAGTTACTTGCCGGAGTCGTTGGAGCTGATTCGGTCAATTGACTGCCTGTCGCTCCAGGACGAAGATAAATCCGACCGCTGCTTCCGTTGTATTCGAAAATGGAAAAATGATAGGTCTTGTTGGGAGACAAATTCGTCAAATCCATGCTGGTCCCTCCCCCATTGTATATCACATAATTCCCCGGGCTGATCTGATTTCCGCCTCCAAAAGAACTGCTTGATCCATATCCGGTCAAATCCACAGGCTCCGCATCCACAGGAGCATCCACCCGGGCCACGATCATCCGGGAGCTTCCGTCTCCCCTAGTCCAGTTTAGCCTCATGGAATTTCCCGTGACGTTGCTGAACGTCAGGTTGCTCGCCTGGACAGTTGGACCAGAAAGGGTAGCCCCAGTACCTGCCAAATAA
Source organism: Algoriphagus taiwanensis (assembly GCF_036245645.1). Classification (NCBI taxonomy): domain Bacteria; kingdom Pseudomonadati; phylum Bacteroidota; class Cytophagia; order Cytophagales; family Cyclobacteriaceae; genus Algoriphagus; species Algoriphagus taiwanensis. The sequence goes on from NZ_BTPE01000013.1 coordinate 8,833, forward strand.
GGATCTCTGAGATAAAATATCTCGGAACCTGTTCCATTGTATTCAAATACCGCAAAATGATAGGTAGTCCCAGGTTCCAATCCATACAGCCAAGCCCCATTTGCAGTACCGTTATGCACGACAAACTCCCCTGGAGCTATTTCTGTCCCTGAGCCAAAAGTTTCACTCGAAGAGTAAGTCTGACCATCTTCCGGAACGGCAGTCACAGGACTTCCCTTTTTGGCTATCACCATCCTGCGAGTGCCATTGCCTTGGGTAAAATCATAAATAAATCGATTGCCGTCCACACTCCTCGTAGAAAAGTTACTTGCCGGAGTCGTAGGACCTGATGCGGTCAATTGACTCCCTGTCGCTCCGGGACGCAGATAAATCCTTCCAGCACTTCCATTGTACTCAAAAATGGAGAAGTGATACGTCTTGTTTGGAGACAAATTCGACAAATTCATACTCGTACCCGACCCATTGTAAATCACATAATTTCCCGGGCTGATCTGATTTCCACTTCCAAAGGAAGCGCTAGCCCCATACCCGGTCAAATCCACAGGCTCCGCATCTACAGGAGCACCCTCCCGAGCCACGATCATACGGGAGCTTCCATCCCCACTAGTCCAGTTTAGCGTCATGGCATTCCCTGTGACATTGCTGAATGTTAGGTTACTCGCCTGAACTGTCGGACCGGTGAGGGTGGTACCTGTCCCTACCAAATAGGGATCTCTGAGATAAAATGTCTCGGAACCTGTCCCATTGTATTCAAATACTGCAAAATGATAGGTAGTAGCAGGTTCCAGTCCATATATAAAAACTGCATTTGCAGTCCCATTATAGACGACAAACTCCCCTGGACCTATTTCTGTCCCTGAGCCAAAAGTTTCACTCGAAGAGTAAGTCTGACCATCTTCCGGAACGGCAGTCACAGGACTTCCCTTTTTCGCAATCACTATCCTCCGAGTGCCATTGCCTCGGGTAAAATCATAAATAAATCGATTGCCATCCACACTCCTCGTAGAAAAGTTACTTGCCGGGACCGTAGGAGCGGATGCGGTCAACTGACTGCCAGTCGCTCCGGGACGCAAGTAAATCCGACCATTGCTGCCGTTGAATTCGAAAATGGAAAAATGATAGGTCTTGTTTGGTGATAGATTAGAAAGGTTCATACTCGTACCCGACCCATTGTATATCACATAATTCCCGGGGCTGATCTGAACACCATTTCCAAAAGAAGCACTTGATCCATAAGAGGTTAAATCTACAGGCTCTGCATCCACAGGAGCATACACCCGGGCCACGATCATACGGGAGCTTCCGTCTCCCCTAGTCCAGTTTAGCGTCATGGCATTCCCTGTGACATTGCTGAATGTCAGATTACTCGCCTGTACCGTCGGACCAGTGAGGGTAGTCACAGTACCTTCTACGAATTGATCTTTTAAATATTGGGTGGTAAAATTAGACCCATTGTACTCGTAGATCCTGATATAGTAAGTCGTGGAATGATTAAATCCATACAAATAAGTATCAGAGGCAGTCCCCTTATAAACCACATATTGACCGGGGGAAATTTCATTGCCTAGACCGTAATTGCCTGCTAAATAATCTGCTCCGTCCACAGGAACGGCAGTAATCGGACTTTCACTGGCAATAATGATTCTGTTTTGCCCGTCACCTCTTGTGTATCTCGCTATAAATCGATCTCCATCAATATCTGTTAACCTAAGATTTGAAGCGGGTACTGTCGGTGCTTGAGCATATGCGACAGTTTGGATCAAAAGAAGAAAGATTACCATCCAGGATTTTCTTCCATTGAAAAACCCATTTCCAAAATCGAAAAGAGAAAAAACTTGAGCTACTCTTTTTCTAAAACGAAGGCGTAAAATTGATTCCATACTGATTTGGTTTTATTTCCGGGATTTCAGTTTGCCTGAAACCACTTCTAAAAATCCTAATCCTTACCCGCAAGGGATATCAGCTATGTATCAAATGATAGCAATCCTGTAACACCATGGTTTTTTTCACAAAAAAACCTGCCCCTTTCAGAGCAGGTAAAAAATCCTTGTGTTAAGCTTAAAAAGTCAGTCATATCTAATACCAGCCTAGTAGTAAGTCCCAATCCATTTCATCTCTGCGGGATTCTGAAGGTTTTGAATTTTTACCTTGGAAGGAAAAGAAGCCCGGATTTCGGGATTGGTCTCAAAGACCTCCAGGATTTCATATTCCACCCAATTAAATCCCGCTTTCAACTCCAGCTGGAAATCGTACTCCACATCCACCATTTCTTCATCCGAAGCATAAATCTGAGCTCCGCAGATGGTATGGATTGACACATCTGCCTCCACATAAATCACTTCATAAAATGATCCCTTGACTGCATTATTGTACCCCGAGTCTTCCAGCCAAGGCCTCAGATTTTCGTCTGAAACCAAAAAAACTGTCCCAGCCCATTGCCCATCCCGATTCATTCGGATATAGTCAACCCTCATAGCAGGAATCTCAAAACCTGCCCCAAACTCCTGGGAATCATCGCACCCAAAGAAAAAGCTATAGCCGAGCTCTCCTCCAAACATAGACTGAACCTCTTCCGGTACCGATCCGAAATCCAATCCCGTAAGATTCACAGAAAACTGTCCTTTTTGATCCACTGAACCGATGGAAATCGTGTAATCCATCCCGAAAGGCATCAGCACCAAATCCATTTTTGATTTGGGATGATTTTCGATTTGTCCAGAAAGCTGCTGGCCCATAGCCACCGATACTTCCAAGAGGAAAAAGAGGGTCACTACTATTTTGATCTTATACATAGCACTCAAAAAGGTTTATTTCTTCTGCTTTCTCACATCATTTACAAAAGCCCAAAGCTCATTCATCGGAACATGGTATCCCTTGAAAGTGAACTGATACCTTCCGGCACAGACGAATTCTATTTCAGTAGAATGATTCTTGGAATTAAGCTTTTCCCAAACCCGAATACCGTGATAGTTATAGATGCGGGAATAGCCATCTTCGGTTTTTTCCTCATAGTCTGGCATCAATTTTTGCTCAGTTGCTTTGACGAGAACATTTCCCGTAGCTCCAGCCCCATCCAATAATTCCATGGAGATATGTCTATCTTCCTCCCCATCTTCCTGATAGGTAGAAATGACACTGCTGATCCCCAAAGCCTGCTTGTGACCCAGCATGATTTTCTTCATTTCCATATTCCCTACCTTTTCAGGAATCAGCTTTTTGAGTTGATCATTGCTCAAGGGAACCAAGACTTCCAGGTCTTTGGGAGGGACTGATGTCAGTTGATCAAAGGAATCCAAGAACTCGGTCAAGGTCATTCCCTTTTCAGAAGTCTGCTCCTCTGATGTTGATTCTCCTGTTTTTTGACAAGCAAAAAGCAGGAAAGCCAAAATCATAATTAGGAGTGAATTCTTGATCATCATCAATGGAGTATAGAGGTTTCTGTGCAGGAGAGATTAGAATTTTCGAAACAAAACTTGATTTAGACCTATCAACCGCACAAAAACCGAGATAGAAATTAATCGATCAAAAATACCCCGGAGATGGCAAGAGGAATAAAAGCCATGTATCAAATGATAAGACTCCTGTAACCTACACCGTTCCTAAAGCTTAGTTTTTTACGGTTCGGAGATAAAAAACAACCTCTGTTCCTTGTTCCTCTTTGGGACCTTGATGATCCCGAAATTCAAACTGATAGTTGAGGTTTTCACTTTGGTTAAAAAATTTGAGCCTGTCCGATGATAGTGAAATCCCAATGGACTGTTTGGAAATTGTTTGAGCTGGCTTGATTTTCTTGGATTCCTCCCTTCCTATGCCATTGTCTCGGATCGAAACTACCACATCCTCATTTTCCCTAAAAACTCTGATCCAAATGGATTTTGGTCCTTTTTTGGACATCAATCCATGCCAAATGGAGTTTTCCAAAAAGGGTTGGAAAACCAAGGGAGGAACTTTTACATCCCTGAGATTGATATCCCTTCCCACGTCCAGATGAACCTGTATCCCATCTTCAAAGCGGATTGATTCCAGACTGAGGTATAATTTTGCAATATCCAATTCCTCCCCTAGGGATATCTTGAACTCTCGGGAACTTTCCAAAATCATCCGGATCAGCTTCGCAAATCGATTCAGATACAAAACCGCATTTTCCTCATCGCTTTCGATCAAAAACACCTTGATTGAGTTCAGGGCATTGAAAATGAAATGAGGGTTCATCTGACTTCTCAGCGATTGAAGATGAAGTTGGGTGATTTGCTGCTCATACTCAGAGCGCAGTTTGGCGACTCTTTGCTCTTCGGCATCCGCCTCCAAAAAAGAAATTTTACTTTCTTTTTCTTTTATTTCCTTTTGAAGACTCTGGTTCAGTTGGTCCCTTAGTTTTTCATTTTCCTGAAGTTGATCCAATAAAAGGGCCTGCACTTCCAGCTTTTGCTCATATACCTCTCTCTGCTTGATTGCCAGCGCGTAGGTGTAAAGAAAATTCTCCGCCAATACGGGCAAATAGTACCAATAGTAATACTTGTTGGTAAAGGAGACATCTTTTCCAAAAGTCAAAAAAGCAAGAATAAAAGAACTGATTCCCAAAATCAGATACCCGGCGAGAATCACATATCTCACCTTTTCCCCGGTTTTGATAGTCAAGTATATCCCGTAAATCAGAAAAATCAGCGTGCAGGGCATGAAAATCAGGATATAATATCCCCTCATCATTTCATACCCATCCCAGAGGTACCTGCCGATTATCAATACCATAAAAATCGAGCTGGTGACCAATGCATAATAGCTGAAGAAGCGGGTAAACTTGGGAAAATGCTTCCTGAAATTCAGAATCTCAATCAGAAAAAAGGAGAAAATCAGGTAGCTGGCAAATTGAACAGGGAAGTTGATATGGATAAAAAAGTCAGCATACTCCATGTAGACATGCTCCACAAAAACCCCTTTGACTCTTTTGATCAGATTGACCGCATTGATAAAGGCATACAGGCTATAGAAGAGATAAAACTTCTCCCTGCTTTTTACAAAAAGTACAAAGTGATAAAGCGAAAGATAAAATAGGATGCTGGTAACGGCCCATCCCAAACCATTGAAATTGCTTTGTTCTAGCAGCTCGGTAAAAGAATATCTATCCAATAATCCCATTTCTTTCTATTTGATAGCTTCTGTAAATCCAGCCCTTTTCATCCTGGAAACGGGAAGTTTTATTCCACCTTCCAGCAAAACCTTGCCGCTTGACTTTTCAAAAGATTTGACCTTTTTGAGATTTACCAGAAAGGAATGATGGATTCGGAAAAAAGGAAAGCCGGAAAATAGATCTTCCAATAGTTTCAATCTTTTGGATACCATGATTTTCTCATCAGCCACCGTGTGAATCAGCGAATAGCTTCCCTCGCTTTCGCAAAACAAAACCTCCCCAGGATCTAAAAGAATTACCTGATCATCCCTGTTAATGGATATCTTTTTGGACTCCTTATCAGATTTTTTTCTTGAAATCCTATCAAGTACCCTTTCCAAGTCTTCATTTTCAACAGGCTTAAGAAGGTAATCAAAGGCCCGCTCCCGAATGGCCTGAATGGCATGCTCCGCATAGGCAGTCACAAAAACCACTTCAAAATTCCGATTGGGGAAATATTCCAAAAACTTAAACCCATCCATCCCGGGCATAGCTATATCCAAAAAAACGCAATCCGGTTCCAAACCGATAAGCTGATCAATCGCTTCTTCGGCCTCTTTGAACTTCCCCACGATTTCTACCTCTTTTCCGGTCTTTTTTATTTCCCATTCCAGGGACACAATTGACTTGGGCTCATCATCTACCAATGCCACACGGATCATTTCTTTATAAAATTAGATGGGTTATAAGTCTCTTAAAAATTCCAACAAATAGATACTCCCAATATTCACATCAAAATCCAAATTTTCTAACAAATAGATAAAGAATTACCAATAATAATTTTTAATTCAACTAAAGCATATAAAAAAATATTTACCAGTTATGAACAATCTGCTACTACCTTCGGCAGCGATTACATTTTTCTATTTATTGGGTTATGACCCGAATTTTTGATTCCTTCCAAAAGCATTCATTTAAAGGGTGGATCCTAAAATGCCCTGTTCTAAGCCTGATTCTTTACGTTTTGTCATTGAGTTCTTCCGCAGGGCAGGAAAACCTCTCCTTCCGACAGCTTTCCGTAAATGATGGCCTTTCTCAAAACAGCGCCGTTTCCATCACCCAAGACCAAGACGGCTTTCTTTGGATCGCCACTCAGGAAGGGCTCAACCGCTACGATGGAAGAGGATTTTTGCTTTTTGAGAGAAAGTTTCTGGACATCACTGAATCTACACGCTTGATGCTTGGGAAGGTATTTGCCGATGGGAAAAACAGAATTTGGATTATTCCGGAAAGCTCTGTTCCGGAATTGCTTGATCGGACGAGAAATGTTTTTTTTTCCATTGAAGGCATCAGTTCTGCCAATTGCATTGGAGAAGACTTGGAAGGGAAAATTTGGTTTGGAACACTTTCCGGGCACCTCTATTCATGGAATGAGGAGTTGAATAAAGCAGAAATGGTCTGGTCGGATCCATCCAGAGAAATTGTAAACCTGACCAATTACGATGAAGAGCACTTGCTTTTGACCTTTCGGGATGAAGTGGTGATTTGGAATAAAAATTCGGGCCTTACCACATCCGTCTATAAACCCAATCCCGGAACAACGCTCTCAGTATCTCTAGTGGATCATACCGGAAGATTTTGGTTTGGCACCTTAAATCAGGGACTTTGGACTAGTACCGATCCCGGGACTGAGGCAATTTCCTTGGAGCAGTTTCTCGGACAAAAAATAACTCCGGAAGAAATGATTCTGGATTTGCTTTTGGACTCCAAAAAAAGACTTTGGGTAGCTACCTACGGTCGTGGAGTGCAAATGATAGCCGTTGAAAAGAAGACTTTTTCCCAATACAGCTACTCCAAACAAAACCCAAGATCAATTCACTACAATGATATCCTGAGCATTTTTGAAGATTACACAGGCACGCTTTGGTTTGGATCTGATGGAGCAGGTTTGAGCTTTTACGATTCTTATCTGGAAAAATTCAACTTTTTCCATAATCAGGAAGTGCCGGAAAACATCAATATCGATGTGGTCAGATCCATCTATGTAGATGAGTTTGAAAATGTTTGGCTAGGCACCTCAGGCAAAGGATTGACCCGATATAACCCCAAAACCAAATCATGGAAGACTTTTACCCATGATCCGGGCAATTCTCAAAGTCTTTCCAGTAATCGGGTCATGAGCCTTTTGGGTGATAGAAATGGCAAATTATGGATAGGATATCAGGATGAGGGCTTGAGCCTTTTTGATTTGAGAAATGAGAGTTTTCAGCACTTCAATTCGGAAAGGAGAGTAATTCAGCCAGGCTCCACAATTTGGAAAATCTACCGGGATAGTAAAGAGCGGTTTTGGCTTTGCACCAGAAATGACGGTCTGATATGGTTTGATCCTGAAAAAGGGGTTCAGAAGCAATTTGTCCATCAGGAAAATAGTCCTGGAAGTATTCCTGACAACAATATCCGAACTATGCTGGAAGATCCTTCTGGCAATTTTTGGATTGGAACCGAAAATCACGGCATTGCCAAATTGAACTTGGAGACGGAGGTCTTTGAATCCTACACACATCAGGCCCAAAACCCCAACTCTATTTCCAGTAACAGCATCAAATCCCTGCATCTGGAAAACAACAGACTCTGGATAGGAACAAACGGAGGCGGCCTAAATCAAATGGATTTGAACACCAAAGATGTCTTTATTCTAAATGTGGAATCTGGCCTGGCCAACAATGTGATTTATGCCGTTTTGGAGGATCAGAACAAAAATCTTTGGCTAAGCTCCAACAAAGGAATCACCAGAGTTAACATCAATGGAGAATCCAAAACAGATTTTCAGATCACCAATTACTCAAACTATGATGGATTGGCTACAGAATTCAATACAGGTGCTTATTTCAAAACCGAGGATGGAACACTCTACTTCGGGAGTTTGGATGGGTTCTATTGGTTCAATCCGGAAGATATTTTCCTAAACGAAACCCCTCCGAAAATTGCCATTACCGAATTATTGGCATTTGACCAAAAAATCGACCTGAAGGAAAGGCTTAAGCTAAAGCACAATCAAAATACACTGACATTCAATATGGCCAGTCTGGTCTTTTCATCTCCAGGGAAAAACCAGTTTGAATACATGCTGGAAAATTATGACGAGGGGTGGATTGCAAACGGAAACAATCACCAAGCCCGCTACACCAACCTTGCCCCGGGGACCTACCGATTTTTGGTCAAAGGAAGTAATTACGATGGGGTTTGGGCCAATGATCCGGTAGCCTTTGAATTTTCGATCACTCCACCCTGGTATTTTGGCAATCTGGCTAAAGTAGTCTATGTCCTATTGCTTGCGGCTCTTATTCTTTGGATTTACCAATACTTGAAATGGAAATGGCAAATACAGTTTTCCCTTAAAATGAAAGACCGGGAAACGCAGACTCTCAAGGAAATTGACGAGTTCAAAACTCAGCTATTCACTAATATCTCACATGAGTTCAGGACCCCACTTACGCTGATTTCCGGACCTGTTGATCGACTGATGAGTCAATCAGAAAGTCCAATCGTGAAATCACAATTAAACCTGGTCAAGACCAACTCTCAACGCCTGCTAACCCTCGTGGATCAGTTGCTTGAAATTAGCAAGATCAAAACAGGCAAGAATAAACTGACCATCCGAAAAGGCAATTTGGGTTTACTGTTGCAATCCATTGTCGCAAATTATTTCTATCAGGCCTCTGAGAAAGGCGTCCGGCTATCTGCCAGCATCCCTTTGATGACCGAAATTTGGTTTGACTCTGATAAAGTGGAAAAAATTGTAAAAACCCTGATTCAGAATGCCATCAAATACAGCAAAGAAAATACAGAGATGAAATTGGAAAGCTCCATCAATAATGGAAATCTGAATTTGAGAATTAAAAATGAAAGCCTCGAAGAGTATAAAAAAGAAGATTTAAACCGCTTGTTTTTGAGATTTCACAATAACAAGGATACTAAAAAGGACTTTGGGCTTGGCCTTTCCCTAGTAAAGGAAATGACCCAACTCTACCATGGTGAATTCAAAATTGATTTTAAGGACTCCAAATGGTTTGAGGTTACTATCCAACTTCCGGTGGACAAATATGTCTTTCATCCGGACGAAGTCATTGACGAAGATTCTGACAGCTATGAGTTCCAAAGTCTGCCTACCCTAAAAGGAGAAGATAAAAACAAACAGCCCCTGATTCTTATCGTAGAGGACAACACCAGAGTCAGGGAATTTTTGGCCAGAGAAATTGAACCTTACTTCCAGATTATTGAAGCTGAAGATGGAAAAAAAGGTCTCTTTCTTGCCCTTAAAAAAATACCGGATTTGATCATTTCTGATGTGATGATGCCCGAAATGGATGGATTTGAGCTTTGCAAAAGAATCAAATCAGATGAATTGACTTCCCATATTCCGGTAATACTTTTGACTGCCAAAGCGGATGAGCAAAGTCAGATGGAAGGCATTCAAGCTGGGGCGGACGATTTTATTCTCAAACCTTTCAAAACCAATCAACTGCTACTCCGAATAGAAAAATTAATTGAGCTAAGAACCCAGCTTCAAATCCGATTTTCAGGAAAGAATCCCATTTCTCCAAAGGAAATCGCTGTCACCAATTTGGATGAAAGATTTCTCGAAAAATTACAGGAAATCGTAGACAACGAGCTTTCAGACAGTAATTTTTCTGTGGATGAGTTCAGCAAAAAAATGGGAATGAGTCGAATGCAGCTGCACAGAAAGCTTACCGCATTAACGGGCTTATCTACCACAGCATATATGAAAGACCAACGATTAAGAATGGCTGTGCAGCGATTGGAAAAAACGGACGAAACCATCTCTGAAATTACCTATGCAGTTGGATTTTCCTCCCCCTCTTATTTCATCAAAAGCTTTAAGGAAACCTATGGAGTGACCCCTGCAGAATACCAACAAAGCAATTCAAAAAAATAGGGTCAGCTTCTGCTGACCCTAAAGATTAAGAATTATAGTGCTCTTTGTAATAATCCTGATAGGCACCGGAAGTCACATGGTCCAGCCAATCCTGATTGGCAAGGTACCAGTCGATCGTGATATCGATTCCTTCGTCAAACTGCAAACTAGGCTCCCAACCCAGTTCCTTTTGGATTTTGCTGGCGTCGATGGCATACCGAAGGTCATGCCCCGCACGATCCTGAACGAAGGTGATCAGCTTTTCGGAAGTACCGGGTTCGCGACCCAGCTTTTCATCCATCTTTTTGCAAAGCAGACGTACGATATCGATGTTCTTCCACTCATTGAAGCCCCCAATATTGTAGGTTTCTCCGGGCTTTCCTTTATGAAAAACCGTATCAATAGCCCGGGCATGATCTTTCACAAAGAGCCAATCCCGGACATTTTCGCCTTTTCCATAGACAGGAAGCGGCTTCATGTTTTTGATATTGTTGATGCAGAGAGGAATTAACTTCTCCGGGAAATGGTTGGGTCCGTAATTGTTTGAGCAATTGGACACCACTGTCTTCATCTTATAGGTATTGGCATAGGCTCTCACAAAATGGTCTGATGCTGCCTTGGAAGCAGAATAAGGTGATTGAGGATCGTAGGGAGTAGTTTCCAAAAAGAAACCTCCATCATGCAAGGACCCATATACTTCGTCTGTGGACACATGATAGAACAGTTGCTTTTCCAATTCTCCTGCCCAAGCTTTTTTGGCGGAGTTCAAAAGGTTCACTGTTCCAAAGACATTGGTCTTAACAAAGGCCAAAGGATCAGAAATCGAGCGGTCCACATGGGATTCAGCCGCAAGGTGAATCACATCCGAAATCTTGTGCTTTTCAAATACGCGATCCAAATCATCGGCGTCTTGGATATCTACTTTTTCAAAGTGATAATTAGAAGCATTCTCCACTTCTCTGAGGTTTTCCAAATTCCCAGCATAAGTCAATGCATCAAGATTGACTATTTGGTATTCAGGATATTTCTCCACAAAAAGTTTTATCACATGGCTTCCGATAAACCCGGCTCCTCCGGTGATTAAGATTCGTTTTGACATATATTATTTATTGTAATAATCCATATACCAATCTGTAAAGGCCTTGACTCCCTGATCTATTGGAGTAGATGGCTTGTATCCTGTATCTCTCACTAAATCTTCCACATCCGCATGAGAGGCAGGTACGTCACCCGGCTGCAGCGGTAAAAGTTCCATTTTGGCTTCTTTTCCCAAGCCCTTTTCCACCGCATGGATGTAGTCCATCAACAGAACCGGAGACGAATTCCCGATATTATAAATTTTAAATGGGACTTTGCTGCTTCCGGGGTCAGGATTCTTTGGATCGAAGTCTTTATTGGGTCGAGCAGGGCGATCAGCGACTTTTAGAATCCCTTCCACGATATCGTCAATGTAGGTAAAATCCCTTTTCATTTGCCCGTAATTGAAAACTTGGATCGGTTCCCCTTTCAGAATAGCTTCTGTGAAAAGGAAAAGGGCCATATCCGGTCTCCCCCATGGTCCATATACAGTGAAAAACCTCAATCCGGTAGTGGGAACTCCAAAAAGATGGCTGTAGGTATGCGCCATCAATTCATTGGATTTTTTGGAGGCAGCATAGAGGGAAATCGGATGATCTACAGAGTCTGAGGTAGAAAAAGGCATTTTTTCATTTGCCCCATATACCGAGCTTGAAGAAGCATAAACCAAGTGCTTGACGGGATGAAACCGGCAAGCTTCCAAAATATTCAGGAATCCTGTGATATTGCTGTGCACGTACACTTCAGGATGAGTAAGGGAATACCTAACCCCAGCCTGAGCAGCTAGATGGATAACCACGTCAAATTTCTCCTGTTCAAAAAGTTTCAATAATGGCTCTTTCTCAGCCAAATCGAGTTTCACAAAACGGTAATTGGCATACTTGGAAGAAGCAACTAAAAGCCCGGTCTCGATTTTCTCTTTGGCTATTCCATGATGCTGAAGTCGAGAATATTTGAGATTGATATCGTAATAATCATTGATGATATCCAGCCCAACTACATCTTCCCCTTGATCTATCAGTTTTTGTGCAACATGAAATCCAATAAATCCGGCGGCGCCGGTCACCAGGTACTTCATAAAGAAAAGTCTTGTGTATGATTGAAGTCCAAAGATAAACGATTCTCCCGTTTATGCCTGCTCGATGAGCCTTTGGTATTCATTAAAAATCAACTCATGCATCCTCTTTCTTTCGAAGTGTTCTTTTACTTCCAGATAAAGATTGTCGGCATATTCGGCCATTTTATCTCTTTTGACAAAAGCAAACTCCAAGGCCTCTTTAAGTACCGGAGCATCTTTGACTGGAAAAATAAGCCCAGTCTTCTGCTGAGTGATCAAATCCCTATTGCCGATAATGTCCGAGCAGATCACCGGAACCTGCATGGCTCCTGCTTCCAAAAGCACATTGGGAAAGCCTTCCCGGTGAGACGCATGAACCAGCACATCAGCCAAAGCCAGGTAGTGAGAAACATGATCAGTCCAATCGATTTGGACAATTCGTGGATGATCCTGAATAGTCTGAATAGTGGCAGGAGAAAGAGGGTTTAATTCCTGCTCGAAGGAACCCAAAAGCACCAATTTGGATCTGTTGACGATCTTCGATTCTAAAAATGCATTGACCAATTCCTCAATCCCTTTGTCCTTTACCAGCCTGCCAACTGCGAGAATAATGAAATCCTGATCGCCGGGTAAAATCCGCATGGTAGCAGCTACCAGATGATTTTCCTTCAGGTTGTCCCGGTTGAATTTCTCCAAGTCGATCCCGTTAGAAGAGCCTCTGCCGATTAGCTTAAGCTTACCGGAAGGACAAAATCCGGACTTGACTACAAAATCCAAAAGCCCCTTGGAGTTAGGCCATACTTCCGTGGCATTGGAATACGTCCATTTTTCGGCATTTTCCAAAAGCCCTTTTTTGCTGCCCTCAGCTGCCATAGCAGGGATTCCTGCAAGGGTATGTATCCGGATTTTCACCCCGGCAAGGTTAGCTGCAATCATACCCAACAAGCCAGCTTTGGGAGTATGGGTATGAACGATGTCCGGCTTTTCCCTTTTGAAAAGTTTGACTAATTGGGCTATGCACTTGAGGTCTTGGACAGGGGTGATTTTTCTGGAGAAAGGGATCACCTCATGCCTGACGCCTTCATTTTTGATCACTTGGGCTACTTCCCGCCCATCCGCACTGACCATGATTACCTCCCAACCCTTTTCTTTCATAAACTTCATCTGACCGGCAAGGAGAAGCTTGAGAGAAATTGGAACAGTAGTGATTCGGATCAGTTTTGGCATCAAAAAAGCAGATTCTTGGGTCGCAAAGGTAAGATTTTTAACGAGTCAAACTTCCCCAAAATTGACAGTTGACCCAGAAAATATCCAAAATGCACTAATGATTTTTAGTCATAGACTATTTGAAAAAAAGGGAAAAGGATTAAAAAATCGACTAATCCCCTTCTTCCAATTCAAATAAATCTTCTACGGGAACTCCAAAAACCTTTGAAATCTTCAAGGCCAAAACGGTAGAGGGAACATATTTTCCAGCCTCAATTGAATTGATGGTCTGCCTGGAGACCTGAACCTTCTCTGCCAAATCCTGCTGGGTTAAATTTTGCCTGGCACGCTCAACTTTTATGGTATTTTTCATGAGGCCAAGTCCAAATTTTTTTGCTCTTTCATCAAAACCCAATGGAAACGAACCAAGAAAAGAACCGGAATGGTGAACATGTTGAAAAATATAAACGACAAATAGTCCAGTCCGAAGAATATCAAGGTTCCCAACACATTGATCAGAAAGTAGCCATAGCAGGCAATCAAAAGACTGTCAAGCCGGATTTTTTGAATGAATTCATCTTCCTCCTTTTCTCTTGAAAAAGAAACCAGGAACAAAGAAACCAAGATGCCAAGAATGGCCACTTCATTGGTGAGATTTTTATCTTCAAAATTGAAAGCCGAAGACAGGGATTGGGTCCCAACATCCAGCCAATCAAAGGTAAACTCATTAAATGCAGCCATATAAGTCAACACGGCAAATGGCCCAAGTAAGATCCAACCTACTAGCTTGAATCGATGAGGCAATAGAATTTTGGATAGCTTCATAGTCAGCGTAGTTAATTCTCGTCTTTACTCGCCTGATATTTCTGCAACTGAAAGGCCGCATAGATATAGAGATTCAATAAAAACAGGACCAGATAGGCAGTGAATATTTCCGATGTGAATCGGTCAAATCTCACATAATTGATCAGCATCAAGGCAGCCAATCCCCAGATCAACCAGAAAAATCCGGTCTGAAAAGCCTGAAGACGGAATGAGCGAATCATTTCATCTTCCAATTTCTCCTTGGTCAGGTTCAATATCCCGAAGCCAATAGCCCAGAACCCATAAATCAGTTGAGACGCCTCATTGGGCGCCCAATCAGGATTAGCGAAAGCCAATCCTATGACCAAAACTACCGGCAGAGGAAAAAAGACAAATGCTATCTTTTTCCATAAGGTCGGCAAGAGAGGTACTTTGAATAAGGTTTGATTTTCCATAAGTCAAATATTTTTTACTAAATGTAAAATAACCTTTACTTTATGTCAAATAAAATTTCCAATTTTTTTCAAAAGAATAGTATTTTGCTAAAAGAATGATTTTTCATTTTGGCAAAAAAGAGCCCGATTTGTTTACCTTTATTCAATCAATCAAGCTTTTAATTAACTACTCCATGCTCAACAACCAGAAAATCGCCATTATCGGATGTGGAAACCTTGGAACATCCATTGCCAATGGTTTATTGATGAAGGAGGATTTTGATCCAAAAAATCTCAGCCTGACTAAAAGAAATACCAGCTCTCTGTCTGAGTTTGAAGCGAGAGGAGTTCATGTCCACTCGGATAATAAGATAGCAGCCCAATACGCAGATATCATTCTTTTGGGGGTGAAACCATACAACGTTTCCACTATCCTTAAGGAAATCCAACCGGTATTACATCCTCAAAAACAGTTAATCATCTCCTTGGCTACAGGTATTACACTGGAAGAAATGTATCAGGTGCTAGATCAGAATACGGTGACTTTTCGGGCTATGCCCAACATCGCCGCTGATATCCAGGAATCAATCACCTGTATCTGCCATCAAAAAGCTCTGCCTGTACAGGTCGAATTGGTAAAGGAACTCTTTGATTCGATTGGATTTACCATATCCATTGATGAAAGCCTGATGGAAGCTGCTACTGTTCTGGGTGCGTGTGGGATTGCCTATGTTTTGAGATTTATGCGGGCAATGATTCAGGGGGGAATTCAGATCGGTTTTGATGCCAATACAGCCAGCCAAATCGTGAATCAAACGGTCAAAGGAGCGGCAGAATTGATGATCCAAAAAAACATTCACCCGGAAGCCGCGATTGACAAAGTAACCACACCGAAAGGATGTACCATAGTCGGATTGAATGAAATGGAACATCAAGGCTTCAGTTCCGCAATGGTACGCGGGGTAATTGCCAGTTACGAGAAAATAGAAAAGTAGACTCCTCTTCCCCCTGCCTATAGCAACCTACAAATCCTTGTAGGTTTTTTTATGCCTTTTTTTCATTGTGGCTTGGCCCCAAATCCATCCCAAGCAGGCTTAGAAAAAATTTTCAATTCTTATTTCATTACGAATCGATCAATTGAAAACGAGTTATAAAAATAGGAAATCGATTTCTTCACAATTTGATAATAGGAAGCCTTCTCAGGCTTTGCAATCGATAGAACAAAACTTATCGTATTCGAATAGTGCAATTATTTGTTACAAAATTGAAAGAAGAGCAAAAAAGAATAAATATAGAATTGTTTTTAAATTGAATCTTTTTATTAGCTTTGTCTCGGGTGATAAACAACTTTTGCTATTCCTTTTTGAGAGACTCGACTTTTAAAAGGGAGGAATGTTTGGTACTTTTTCCTCCTCCTTTTCTCATAATTTTGAACTTCTGCTCAATAAAAAAGCCTTCTGTTTTCGCAGAAGGCTCTTTTTTTATGAAATGAATTCAGATTTTTAGTCGAAAAGCTCCGCGAGCTTGTTCTCCAAGGAAGGTCCTCTGAGATCCTTGGCAATTATTTTTCCATCCGGATCAATCATATAGGTCGCAGGAATAGCCTGAATCTGATACGTCTCTGCAGCCACCGAATTGAAGTATTTCAAATCAGAAACTTGCGTCCAAGTCAGCTGATCCTCCGCAATGGCCTTTACCCAATCTTCTTTGGTTCTATCCAAGGAAACCCCAAAAACTTCAAAACCTTTATCCTTGTACTGATTGTAAAGTCTCACTACGTTGGGATTTTCCTGACGGCATGGCTTGCACCAGGCTGCCCAAAAATCAATCAAAACATATTTTCCTCTGAGGTCAGAAAGCTTGACTAGCTTCCCATCAGGGTTTGGAAGCTCGATCTCTGGTGCAGGCTGCCCCACCGACAATGCTCTCAACTCATCCAATTGCTGCTTCATCTGCATGATGGAAGAAGTGCCTGGATATAGGTCGTTTAGCTTGGCAATGAGCTCGTCAATAAAAGGAAAGTCATTTTTTGGATTGAGCAATCCAACAGCAGCGAGCGGGGCAAAGGAGTCTCCCATGCTGCTGATCATCGCTTTTACTTTCTCTGCCTGATCCGATTCCAATTTCAAGGCTTCGGTCTGAATCTGCTTAATGGCTTCGGTATCATTATTTCCCATAGCTTCGTAGTACCGCTCATTCAGTTGATTGACTGCAAGCTGATACTCCTCCATCAGGGTCTCGATTTTCAGCATTTCCTGAGAATCCTTAGATCCTTCGATAACCAGACTCGATGGCTCATTGAAGTTGTAGCTCACAGAGACATCTTCATCAAGCAGAGCCAGTCTTACTGATCGCTGCCCATAGAGATTCAATTCATAGAAAGTCGGGGTATTGACCTCCAACTCATAGGAAAATTCTCCCTGAGCATTTACATCCAAAGTATCCAATACCTTGGGTCTGCTGTCTGTGAATTGGGAAAGAATCACCATTCCCTCGGGCGCATTGCCGATTTTTCCGGATACCTGAACCTTCCCGTCAGTTGAAGTTTCACCTCCTCCACAGGAGAAAAGTGAAAGCGAGGCAATCATCCAGATTCCAATCATCATTTTGTTCATAGCTTTAATTTTCCAATAATTCTGTCAATAAGCGGGTAGCTACTTTAGGGTCAGCTTTACCTTGGGACTTTTTCATCACTTGCCCCATAAACATGCCCATCAGTCCTTTTTTCCCGGATCGATATTCGGCCACTTTGGCTTGGTTTTCTTCTAATACACTTTCTACAATAGGTTTCAATGAATCTTCATCGCTTTCCTGAATCAGATTGAGGCGGTGTGCCACCTCTTCCGGATTTTCTCCTGAATTTTTGAAAAGTTCAGGATAGATTTTTTGCGAAGCAATAGTGAAAGATATTTTCCCCTCATCAATTAATGCAATTAGTTGTGCGATGGTTTGGGGTTGAATTGGAAAATCCTTTACAGAAAGAGAAAGTTCATTCAAGGAAGATTTGATAGGCCCCATAATCCAGTTGGAGGCGGCTTTGTAATTTTTGGTTTT
The DNA here is from genome assembly GCF_036245645.1 of Algoriphagus taiwanensis. Classification (NCBI taxonomy): domain Bacteria; kingdom Pseudomonadati; phylum Bacteroidota; class Cytophagia; order Cytophagales; family Cyclobacteriaceae; genus Algoriphagus; species Algoriphagus taiwanensis. The sequence continues at coordinate 26,508 of NZ_BTPE01000013.1, forward strand.
GGAACACAATTCCTCAAACCAAAGTGCCAAGTCTTTTTCCTCGGTCAAAAACGCCGCATCATACACCGGAAGACCATACACATCCATGAATTTATGGAAGAGTTCCTTGGGCAAAGCCGGCATCTGATGCTGAATAGAGGACAACCATTCCTCTGAAATGACCACAGGACTGAGGTCCGGTTCGGGAAAATAGCGGTAGTCATTCAGATCTTCTTTGGTCCTCATGCTCGCTGTTGTGAAGGTATTGGCATCGAAAGTTCGTGTCTCAGATACCACTTCCTCTCCCTTTTCGAGCAATTCGACCTGACGGTCAAACTCGTGCTCAATAGCCCGGGCTACATTACGGAAGGAGTTCATGTTTTTCACTTCTACCTTCTTCCCGTACTCGGTAGCCCCCTTTTTCATCACGGAGACATTGGCATCACAGCGAAGGGAACCTTCTTCCATGTTCCCGTCACAGATTTCGAGGTATTTGACCAACTTCTTGATTTCAGAAAGAAAAGCGGTGGCCTCTTCTGAGCTTCTCAAATCCGGATCGGTCACAATCTCAATCAAGGCAGTGCCTGCCCGGTTAAAATCTACCGCAGTATCCGACTCTCCAGCCAAATGGAGTGACTTGCCCGCATCCTCCTCGAGATGGACCCGATTGAGATGGATTTCTTTTTCTGTGCCGTCCGCCAAAAGGATCGGGACTATCCCTCCTACACAAATCGGTCCCTTGTCCTGAGTGATCTGAAAACCTTTGGGAAGGTCTGGATAAAAGTAGTTTTTGCGGGAAAAGATATTCGTTCGGGTAATCTCTGAATTGCAAGCCAAGCCCATTTTGACCGCATATTCTACAGCCTTCTTGTTGATTTTGGGTAAAGTGCCGGGATGGCCCAAAGTAATTACGGACACCTGTGTATTAGGATGATTTCCAAACTCAGTAGAGTCCGCAGCGAATATTTTACTTTCAGTCTGCAATTGGGCATGGACTTCCAGCCCGATTACCACCTGATATTTATCTTTTATTTCCTCGCTAGGCATGATTTATAGGTTCGGTTTTACAAAAACATGGCCTTGGCTTTGGCCACTGCTTTTTCCAATCCGGACAGGTCTTTTCCTCCTGCTGTAGCAAAGAAAGGCTGTCCTCCTCCTCCACCTTGGATTTCTCTAGCCAAATCCCGGACAATCTGACCTGCATTCCAGCCCTTGGAAGCAATCAGACTTTCTTCCAAAATGACAGCAAGCTGGGGCTTGTCTTCAATTTTTGCCGCTAACACCACCAAAGCTGGAGAGACTTCATTCTTCAATTCGTAAGCCAGTTTTTTCAAGGAATCTGCATTTGGCAATTCAACTTGAGAAATCAGGATCTGAACTCCTTCTTTTTCTACAAACTGCTTCAGCAACTCACTCTTTACTCCGGCCGCTTTTTCTAAATGAAGGGTTTCGATTTCCTTCTTCAAGTCGTTTCTCTCCTGAATCAGGGATTCAATCGCCTTTTTGACATCTCTTGGATTCTTTAGCAATTCCTGAATTTCCTTGACCAAAGCTTCCTGCTCACGCAAATAAGCCTCGACAGCCTTGGATGTGATGGCTTCCACTCTCCTAACTCCGGCAGAGATAGAACCTTCTGAAGTAATCTTAAACAGTCCAATCTGTGAAGTAGCAGGAACGTGAGTGCCTCCGCAAAGTTCTACGGAGAAATCCTTATCAAAAGTGATCACACGCACAAAGTCTCCGTACTTTTCTCCGAAAAGAGCCGTAGCTCCCATCTTCTTAGCTTCTTCGATAGGCACGTTTCTTTGCTCTACCAAAGGAATATTTTCTCTCACCTTGGCATTGACAATCTCTTCCACACGGGCGATTTCCTCCTCAGACATTTTTCCAAAATGAGAAAAATCAAAGCGAAGGAGGTTTTCATTCACCAAAGATCCACGCTGCTGAATATGATCACCCAACACCTCTCTCAAAGCTGATTGGAGCAAATGGGTAGCCGTGTGGTTGTTCATGGTCAAAGTTCGCTTCTCTCTGTCCACTTCTGCTGAGAAGCGCTTTTCAGGATTGGTTGGCAACTTTTCAACAAAATGAACGATCAGATCATTTTCCTTTTTGGTGTCGATGACACGGATTTTCTCCGAATCAGAGACCAACCAGCCGGTATCGCCTACCTGTCCCCCGCTTTCGGCATAGAAAGGCGTTTTGTCCAAGACCAATTGGTACCGGTCGCCCTTCTTGTCTGTGATGGTTCTGTATTTGATGATATGAGAATGAGTCTCTGTAAAATCATACCCGATAAATTCCACGCCTGTATCCTCATGGACCAGGACCCAATCTCCGGTTTCCGATTCAGAAGCGGCTCTGGAACGGGTCTTTTGCTTTTCCATTTCTTCAGCAAAACCTTTTTCATCCACAGAGAAGCCGTTTTCTCTGGCGATCAGGGAAGTGAGGTCCAGAGGAAAACCATAGGTATCGTAAAGTTCAAAGGCGGTTTTACCCGGGATTACTTTCTCATTTTTAGCATTCAGTTCTGACTTGATAGATTCGAGCATTTTCAGCCCGTTGTCCAAAGTGCGAAGGAAAGAGGTCTCTTCTTCCTGAATTACTTTGGCAATAAACTCCTGCTGAGCCCGTACTTCCGGGAAAATATCCCCAAAGTATTCTGCAATCAGCGGAGTCAATTCGTACAAAAACGGCTGCTGAAAGCCCAGAAAAGTATATCCGTAACGGACAGCCCGGCGGAGGATTCTTCGGATGACATAGCCAGCCTTATTATTGGAAGGAATCTGTCCATCGGCGATGGTAAAAGAAATGGCTCGGATATGATCTACAATCACCCGGAAAGCGATGTCATCGGCCTCATTTTGACCATAGGTTTTTCCGGACTTTTTCTCCAAAGCCTGAATAAATGGCTCAAACAAATCCGTGTCATAGTTGGAGGACTTCCTCTGAATCGCCCGCACCAGACGCTCAAAGCCCATCCCGGTATCCACGTGCTTGGCAGGGAGCTCCTTGAGGCTTCCGTCAGCCAAACGGTTAAACTGCATGAAAACCAGATTCCAGATTTCAATTACTTGAGGATGGTCGTTGTTGACTAAGTCACGACCGGGAGTTTGAGCTCTTTCGGCTTCAGACCTGAGATCCACATGAATCTCGGAACAAGGTCCACAGGGACCTGTATCTCCCATTTCCCAGAAATTATCCTTTTTGGAACCCATAATGATCCGATCCTCGGGAACGATGGATTTCCAAAGATCATAGGCTTCCTGATCCATGGCCAGCTTATCTCCCTCGTCTCCCTGAAAAACAGACACATACAATCTGTCCTTAGGAAGTTGATAAACCTCGGTCAAAAGCTCCCAAGCCCACTCAATAGCCTCTTTTTTGAAGTAATCTCCAAAGGACCAATTGCCCAACATCTCAAACATGGTGTGATGGTATGTATCCACCCCAACCTCTTCTAGGTCATTATGCTTGCCGCTGACGCGGAGACATTTTTGGGAATTGGCTACTCTAGGATATTTGGCGATCTCATTGCCTAAAAACGCATCCTTAAACTGATTCATCCCCGCATTGGTAAACATCAGTGTGGGGTCATTTTTGACTACGATTGGCGAGGAAGGAACGTAATAGTGTTGTTTGGATTGGAAAAACTCAATAAACGTACTTCGGATTTTCTTTGCTTCCATGGAGGATATGTCGTGCAGGAATTTTGATTTTCTTCATTTTAGGCCAAAAAAGGCCCTTTTTATCGGGTCACAAAATTAGCAGATTTGACGGGCAATCGAGGATTTGATTGATAATTTATTAATCTCGAAGGCAATCTTTGAAAAAAATAAAAGCAATCCTTTTTCTTTTTTTCCGGACGATCCACTCCCGGATAAAATAAAATATGCCGTTGGGATTAGTAGAACACTAGGAACCTGGAAGTACGGATCAAAGACCCACTTTTACGCCTTAAGAACTTTCTCGTGAAAAAAGTAACGAAATCAAATCATCTGTGCCCTTCTGTGAAATCTGTGAGAAAAAAATTCTTTGGCTTTCCTTTCGAAAAGACTTATTCAATGAACTCCGCGCCTCTGCGGTGTTTTTTCTCTTTGTACCCTCTATTTTAACCTTTGAGACCTTAGTGGTTAAAGCTTAGGCTCCACCCACATTCCTCCCAAAAATACCAACATCCCTACCAAGCCAATCCAAGGAGAAATCTGCTGAAACTGCTCTTTTTCGGTCTTTCTAGAATCCTGTTGAAGTTGTGAAATATACTTTCCCGTGCTTACTGCCGGAAACTCCTCCGCTTGAAAGCTGTAAACCGATAAATCCTCTCCTGCATCCATCCAACCTGATTTCGTGGGAAGCCAATCTCCAGTTGCCTGAAATTCATTGATGGGATTTGGCTTCAACCAAAGCGTATCCTCGCCTATGCTCCAAAATTCCGGCAAGCTATCTTGATCAAAAAGCTGAATCTGAGTTTCCAAGCCTTGAAAAATCGGTGCATCCAAACGCTTGGAACGGGGTTCGGCAGGTTCCATCGCCCCAAAAACCTCTCCCCAAATTTCTTCATAAGCGTCCCTTTTCCCTTCCAAAATCAGTGGATAACTCGATTCCAACAAGCTGATTCCGATTTGTCTACTTCCCGCCTGCTCAATAGCGATCCGATCATCTAAAAATGCTTTCTGACCTCGTTTCTTTTTCCATCGGAAAGGCAAGGCTTCCAACCCATTTTCCAATTCTGTTTTGGCAGCTTCCAACTCAAAATCAGTCCCAAAAAGCCGATTGACCTGTTGAGAGAGTGCCACAGGATCGGCAACTTGGATTAGCATTAGATTCTCTTTTCCCTCTTTAATCCAGTCCTGCAAAGACTTTTGATTGAGTTGTGCTGGATCGATAATTCGGATTTGGAGTGAATCTTTATTTTCATCAGTCACCAAAAATGATTCCTTGGAAAGCTGAATCTGCTCACTAACCGTTTCTCCTTTTTCCCTTAGAAAAGTTGCAAGTGCCCGGCTTTCCGCACTTGGAAACCCAAGCTGAAATTGATACTTCTTGGGAACCGAGGGTCCCACAAAATAGCGTAAAACAGAAAGCGTGTCAGATCCCAAAATTAAGGGAACTTCCGCCCTCCCCTGACCTGAAGTGGCAAACTCCAAGATGCCTTGGTTCCAACCGGAATTCAAGATAAGTGAATCCGTTTTTGGTATTCCAAGTTTGAAAACTTGGTCTGGATTGGTGGAAAAGACTGAAAAAGTAACTCGTTGAAGCTCTCCTTTTCGCAAATAGCCCTTCCAGGAAATATCCCGAATCAACCCATTTTCTCTCGGTAAAAACCAGTCAGTCTCCAGTCTGCGAAACGGATATAATTCTGCTTCTGAGAACTTCTTTCCCAGCAAAATCACTTGATCCGACTGCTTTTCAAAATCCATAATCTCGACTGCATTTTCCAAGCCCAAACTGTCTTTCCAAAACTCAATTTCAGCCCTTTCCAGACCACTTTGATAGACCAACCAAGACTCAGATTCTTTTGGATTTAATACTTGTGGTCGAAGAAGTGATAAAGCCAAAAAAGCCCAAAATCCAACAAATAGACCAATTTTGACCCAAAGTCGATTTTTTGAAACACCCTTTTTCCCATAAAAAAATACCGAAAACAATCCGATCACAAGGACCAAAATCAATATGGTCCAGATGAGTAAATCTGATACGATCAGTGCGAAGGAAATGCTCATTGATTTTTCTTTAAAAAAGCACTTTTTAAAGCTTGATTCGAAAGCTGACTTGGGCCTGTGTTTTTGTAATTTTTAGCCAAGGGATAGAGCTTTTCTCGAAGAAGAGTTCTGCCTTTTTCATCCAGTTTTCCGGCTTCCAATTCCTGCAAAGCCAGCAAAACCGACCAGTCTTCCATACCGGAATTCTGAATCCTCGCCGACCACAATTGACCCAATTGATTAACTTTTTCCCGTTCCGCCGCATAAAGCTCTTGTTTCAGTAACAAGCCCAAGACTTCCGAAGCCAAAGGTTCGATCTGGGCTTCCAGTTCGGCCAACTCCTTTTCCAAACGATTCCCCAATTCCTCCAATTTTCCGTTCAATCGAATCTCATCTTCTTTGATCGGAGGCGGGTCATAGCCCGTTCGCTTGATGTAAACCCGTGATTTTTGTTGCACGGTTTTCAGCATTTCCAAAGCCTTGTATTGATACGGAAGGGATTTTTCGGGTTCGAAAAGCCGTAAATACAACTCTGCCTGCCACATTTGCTCAAGAGCCGACTTCAGTGCACCTCGGGTACTTTTTTCAAAATAGGTGTTCATCTCCTCCGAATCGTGGGCATGCATGTAGTCCGCAAGCAGATTCTCAATTCCTCCACCTGTATTCCCTTCTTCCTCCCCATGATCGTGTCCCTCATGGCCTTCGTGGCCTTCTTCCTCGATTTTGAAATCCGGATCATGCTCGCCTTCCTGATCGTGCAGGTGCATGTACCCACTCAAAAGATCGCCTTCCTGCCCTTCGATTGTGCCTCCTCCTGCATCTGACTCAAACTCCTCTCCCAAGTATTGTCCATAGCGCAAGCGAAGGAGTTTTTGATCATATCCAATCTCATTGGAGGTGAAATTGAAATCTTTTTCCGACTTCTTCTTCCGCTCGGCGATCAGCTTTTCGGTGTCGATGATGATCTGCCTCTGACTGCGAAAATAATCTGGAAGCACATTGATGGCCATACCTGCAAAAGCTTCCTCGCTGTCGTCATTCTCATCAAAATACTTGATGAAATAGGTATCCGAACGGGAAAAATTGGCTTCCGGTTGCTTATTATCCCGAGCCGACCAGTAGTAATACAGCTCATCCCCCGGCTGGAAATCCATGCCGGAAAGGTCCAAAACCAATTCGCTGGATTTCTTTTGAAAAGGCCGATTTTCCACCGGGATTTGAGTTTCCCGAAACTTCACATTTTCACCTCTTCCTCTAGCCAATGTCGCCACGATGACTACTTCCTGAACTCGAAAATCATCGGAAATCTGAGCCTTGAGCGGGATTTTAGGATTATTTCCAGGGAAAAAGAACTTGTAGGTCTCCTTTTCGTCAGGCTCGATAACCGGACTCAAATCCTCCACGGCCTCCAAAGTGTAAAACTCCGATTGGAAAACGGCCTCCCCTTTTCTATAAGCCTGAATGGAATAAATACCCGAGCCGAGTAACTGCTCCTGAAGAGAAAAAATACCTGAATTAGCCTGAAATAGCAGTTTTTCATTCCCTGAATTCACCAAAAACACTTCCAACTCATCTCCATTTTGAAAATTCAATTCCCATTTTATCCTCGAACCCTTCAAAGCTTTGATGTTCAGATTGGATTCGGTTTTGGAGGGAATTCCAGTGTATGGCGGGGACTGAATCTGAACTTGGGCAGATTGGAGAATGGGTAGGTTTGCAGGATTAGAAACCACTTGCGCCAGTTCATTCAGCTGAGAAGTAGAGATTAATGGAGTTGGATTGGAATGGCTCAGATAAGGAATGGCATAAGAGAGCAGAGCCGAACCTGCAAAACCTACCAAAAAAGGCCAAAGACCAATTCCCCAAACTGAGATTTTCTGTGGGATTTGTTTCAAAATCCGTGAAACCTGTAGCTGTTCGGCGATATTCAATTCCTTTTTGTCCAGCAGTTCCAAACTGAACTCCATATTTCCAGCCTGCTGATGCACGACCTGAACTGCCTTTTTTCGTTGGCTTCGAAAAGCACCCAAAGCCATAGCAATGATCACCGTCCCTGCCCCTGTCACCACACTTTTCCAAGTCTCATTTTCCCACCAAATCCCCAAAATCAAGGCAATACTCACATTGAGCAAAAGAGCCTTCAACCAAAGATTGGCCGAAAGCTGTAGCTCGATGGAGGCGATATGGGCTTGGAGTTTATTCACAGGTTAGCGCGGTAAGCGAGAAAGCGTTCGATGGCGAAGAGCACTAGCATTAGAACCAAGAGAACTTCGTTGCCATTGGCGGTCTTGGTTAATTTGGAACTTGGGATAGTCAAAAACTTCTGTTCGAGTTGGGTTTTGCTGATTTTCAGGTCAGCTTTTCCTAAACCCAAATGGGTTAAAATCTTTCCCAAAATCAACTCAGGCAAAAGCCCATTTGCTACCATTTCATCCCAGTTTTGATTGATCGAATTGCTTAAAGTAAAAACTTGATCTTTATTTTCAATCAATTGATTTTCAAACAACAATAAAACCTGATTTTCTTTCAGGTTTGAAATCAAGGAGTCGGAAAATACAAACTCAGCATCTTCCAAATCACTCTCGGTAAAGCTCATTCCATAAACCTGAGAAATTGCATCAAGGGCATTTCGAACGTTTGTTTTCCTTTCATCCGACAAGTCACCAAAAGCAAAGGAAAATTGACTTGGAATACTCTTGGTAGAACTTCCCATTGAGGCTGTTTTCACTAAAATCCCTTTTGAATCCAAGCCCAAAGACTCGCCTGATTCCAAAGAAATACTCGGGCTGCTTGATTTGGAAATGTAATTTTCTGCCACACGAACTACGGGTTGCTGAGGTAGCCAATAGCTATTTTTAGGAAAAAAAGAGTCCTGCAAACCTGTATAGAGGTAAATCGAATCCGTATCGGCTTCCAATTCCTCCAAATAGTTCCGAAGGTTTTCCAAAGAGAAATCCAAGCTTGAAATGGGATTGGCTTGATAATCCGGCAAGCCTGCTGCGAGCCATCGAACTTGCTGCCCCTTCTCTGTCGCTTGCTCAAGTTCAAACCGAAACTCCGCCTCCACTTGCTCATCCGGCCAAATCAGATGCACGACCTTATATTCTCGACTACTTCCCAGCCCTTTCCAGACTAGTCCGGCCAATAAAACAACAAGGACTATCATAAGTAGCATTCGAACCAAAAGCAAGAGCCAATTCTCGAGTTTGACCGAACGACTGGATTGAGATTCTTTGGGATCAAGCCATGGAAAAGCCGCCCATGCGATCAACTTTCCCTTTTTCCCATTCCACAAATGGATCAAAACAGGAATCGTCAAACCCAAAAGGCCCCAAAGCAAGGTCGGCTGAATCCACTCCATCAGGCAAGCTTTTTTCGGTTCAAAATCTGTCGTACCACAGCTGCCAAAGGCTCTTTCATCGAAACCCGCATCAACTGCACATTTGGAGCCTGGAAGGTTTGATCCAAGTGATCTAGATAGGCTTGAAACCTTTTTCGAAAATCCGTCTGCATCGCCCTAGCATCCTGCACCACTTCCTGCCCGGATTCTAAGTCCCGAAATACAAAATTCCCTTCCAGTTTGAAGTCCAGCTCTTGCTCACCCAAAATCTGGATCAACATCAGTTCTTTTCGGGGATGGTTGAAAGCCTTGACAAGGTTTTCCCATTCCGATTCTTTCTGCAAAAAGTCCGAAACCCAAATCACCAATTCCCTTTCTTTTCCCTGAAAAAAAGAATCAGAAACCGGCTGCAAAGGCCAAGAGCCGGCCGCTTTTGCCTGCTCCAAAAACAATAAAATACGCTGAAAGCTTTTGGGACTGGGTGCTACTTTTTGCTCGATTTTGCCTTCGGAAAGTGTAAAATAGCTCAAACCATCACCTTGCAAAAAACCCAGATAAGCCAAAGAAGCAATCAGGTTCTTGGCATAATCCAGCCTGGAAACTCCATTTTCGGTATAATTCATCGATCCGGACAGGTCCAGCATCAGACGAATCTGAAGATTGCTTTCGGTGGTGGATTCCTTGATCATGTACTTTCCGGACCGGGAAAAATACTTCCAGTCGATCCGCTTGAGATCATCCCCGGGCTGATAGTGCCGGTATTGCTCAAACTCACTACCGACCCCAACCCGGATGCCCGAGTGGATGCCTTGCCTCAGCTGCTGACTGATCAGTCTGGCGGCGAGACGCAGGTCATTGAGCTTGATGATCTCCAGATTACTTGGCATGAACAGGTACTTGCTCGAGGATCTTTTTGATGATAAAGTCGGTATCCAACTGCTCGGCCTCAGCCCGGAAATGCAGGGAAATCCGATGCCTCAAGACCGGATAAATCAACTGCTGAATGTCTTCCGGGATCACTGAAAAACGACCTTTCACGATGGCTCTTGCTTTAGCACAAAGCACCAAAGCCTGTCCGGCCCGGGTTCCGGCGCCCCACTCTACGTAGTTTTTCACCTCGGCAACGGTGGTATTTTCCAATCTCGTCGCCCGAATCAACCGGTTGATATAGCCCAACAAGGCAGAATCCAAATGCACCTGTCGGGTAAGCTCCTGTAGTTGCTTGACTTCGGCTCCGGAAAGGACTTTTTGAGGAGAAGCTTTGTAAGTTCCGGTGGTCTTCTGAAGGACTTCGAGTTCCTCCTGCTCAGAAGGATAGCCGAGTTTGATGTACAAAAGAAATCGGTCCAGTTGGGCTTCGGGAAGCGGATAGGTACCACTTTGCTCAATCGGGTTTTGCGTAGCAATAATCAAAAAAGGATCAGGCAATGCGTAGTTTTTCCCAGCATAGGTCACCAACTTTTCCTGCATGGCTTCGAGCAAAGCCGCCTGAGTCTTTGGTGGAGTTCGGTTGATCTCATCGGCTAGGACCATATTGGCGAAGATGGGCCCTTGGTTAAACTGGAAAAACTTCTTGCCCGTGCTATGGTCTTCTTCGAGAATCTCTGTCCCGATGATATCTCCGGGCATCAGGTCGGGCGTAAACTGAATTCGCTTGAAGCTCAGTTCCATCACCTCGGAGATGGTTTTGACCATCAGAGTTTTTGCCAAGCCGGGAACACCCTCGAGCAAACAATGCCCTCCCGCCAAAAGTGTGATGATCACCTCGTCCAGGACTTCCTCCTGTCCGACGATGACCTTGGCAATTTCTTTTTTCAGCAGCGGAATCTTTTCCACGAGCTGTTGGTATTTGATGAGTTCGTTCTCCAAGTTGGTTTAGGTTAAAGCGTAAACGATGATGTTAACCCCGAAGCGGGTATTGTCGATTTTATTGAATCGTTTGTTTCTAAAGTCGTAATCCCATTCGCAGCCGTAGTCTTTGTTGCTATACAGCACTCCGATACGTCCGTTTATCTGAATGGCTTTCAGGTAATCATGGACCAGATCATCCCCCCAGCCGTTGAGCTCGAAGGAAGTGGTCGGAGGACCATCCTCAAACTCAAAGAAGCATCGGTAAAGCCAGTGGTCGTTTGGGATTTTTTGCAAAGCTTCCTCTCCAAAGGTTCGGGCCATTTCTTTTTCAAAAGATTTGGCAAAAAGCCCGTCTATGTCATGATTGCAGTCATCCACAAAGACAAAACCTCCCCGCTCCACATAGTTTTTGAAAATCTGCCGCTCCTGTTGGGTAAACTCCACCAATTTGTGCCCACTGAGGTAACAAAAGGGGCTTTTGTAAATCTCCTCGCTGCTCAATTCGATCACGCGCTCTTTCTCATCCACTGGAATCGTGGTGTACTCCACCAAGCTATGCAGGATATTGGAAGGCATGCGCTGATCCGTATCCCAATTGCCGGAGGTGTATTTGAGGCGAGTGAAGAAGAAGTTGGTAGTCACAGTTGGTAGTTTGCAGTCGCAGTGGAATCTGTTGTACTTCCTATGTAAGTAGTAAGTGGTAAAAAGTAAGTAGTTCCATATACTACTCACGACTTACCACTCACAACTTACAAAACTGGAAGGCTATCAATAAAATTAAACCGCGTCCGAAAGACTGGTGAACGTAAAGTCCCTGATCTTCATCGGAGGCACCATGTTTCCACCGGTACGTTCAGGTTTGCCCATTGCCTCGATGTTATTGAGCATGATGATCGGGCTTTCGTTGAAGCGGAAGTTCTTTACCGGGAACTTGATCTGACCGTTTTCGATGTAGAAGGTACCGTCACGGGTCAACCCGGTATAGAGCAAAGTCTGTGGATCAACCGCACGGATATACCAGAATCGGGTCACCAAAACACCTCTTTCCGTATTTCGGATCATGTCTGCAAGAGACTGATCTCCCCCTTCGAAAATCACCCCACTTGGTCTTGGCACTGGCTGTACACCTTGTTTTTGAGCCCAATAGCGGGAATAAAACATATTTTTCACCACGCCATTTTCGACCCAAGTCGTTTTTTCCAAAGGCAATCCTTCACCTGACCAAGGAGCAGAAGGAATATCCGGATGGTTTGGATCGGAGTAGATATTTACCCGCTCATCGAAGAGTTTTTCACCCAACTTTGTACCTCCGCCTTTCTTGCTCAGGAAACTTCTACCCTCATCTGCATTTCGTGCATCCATGGCAAAAGTCAGCAGTCTCAACAAATCATTAGCCGCCATAGGCTCGAGAATCACCGTGTATTTTCCGGGCTCGATAGCCTGTGCATTGACAGATGCTTTTGCTTTTTGTACGGCGATATTGGTCACTGGACCTGCCTTGAGGAGACTCGCATCATTGAAGTCTTTTCCGGCATAGCCTGAACCTGTCCCGTCTGCTGTTCTCACTGTGACGGTAAAGTCCACTGAAGTGCTTTGGTTGTAACCAAAAAGCCCTTTACTATTGCCAGTTGCGACAAATCCAGTGAAATCCTCCAAATACCCCGCAGCGGTCAGATTATTATCGACGCAGGGCTTGATGCTGTCCACTGCCAACTGAGCCCGATATTCCGGATCGATGGCATCGGTGGCTTTGGAGAAAGTTTTGGAAGGAGTATAATTCTGGGGACCGAGCATGGGCATGTATTCCGGATTTTCTGGTGCCAATGCAGCGATTTCCTCGGCCCTTTCCACTGCTCTTTTCAGAGATTCATCATCGAATTCATTGATGGTGGTGGTACCTGATTTTTTACCATACACAGAGGTGATCGCGAGACTTAGCTCGTTGGTCTCACCACTGGTATTGACCGTGTTTCTTGCATAGCGGATGTTTCCGGTACGGCCACCGCTGATGGTCACCTCGGTTTCATCGGCCTTGGCAAAAGACAACACTTTATCTATGATCGCTTTAGCTTGTTCTTGAGTTAGTATAGCCATAGTAGTTTTGAGGATTAAATAGTTCTACCGGTATTGATTACATTGACTCCGTCAAAACGGGTGGTAGGACTACCGTGGGAAACTGCGGAAACTTGAGAAGGCTGTCCTTTGCCGTCAAAGAAAGACCCAAACAAACGGTAATCGTCTTTGTCGCAAAGTGCTGAGCAGCTATTCCAAAACTCCTGAGTATTGGACTGATAAGCCACATCTTCCAGCATTCCGGCGATTTCTCCGTTTTTGATTTCGTAGAAAAGCTGACCACCAAACTGGAAATTGTACCGCTGCTGATCGATGGAATAGGAACCACGACCGAGGATATAAATCCCCTTTTCGATATCCTTGATCATGTCGTGAGGACTCATTTTGGCCTCTCCTGGCTTCAGGGATACATTTGGCATACGCTGAAACTGTACCGAGCTCCAGTTGTCCGCAAAGCAGCAACCATGGGATTCGGATTCGTTGATGATTTTGGCCTGATCACGGATTGCTTGGTAGTTCACCAAAACCCCATTTTTGATCAGATCCCATTCTTTGGTCTGTACTCCTTCATCATCCCAACCTACATTTCCGAGGGAATTGGGCTGGATTTTATCTGCGACGATATTGACCAAGTCAGAACCGTATTTGAAATCTTTGGTCTCCCACTTGTCGAGTGTAGCGAAGCTGGTTCCTGCATAATTGGCTTCGTAGCCAAGTACGCGATCCAATTCCAATGGGTGTCCTACGGATTCATGAATGGTCAATCCCAAGTGGTCAGGATCCAGCATGAGGTCATATTTGCCCGGCTGAACAGACTTAGCAGTCAATTTTTCCTTGGCATGCTTAGCTGCAGTCACTGCATCCTCAACCATATCATAGCTATTTCTGTAGCTATTGAAGCCTGCCGGATTCATGAATTTCTCCGAAGCCAATCCGTCCAAATACTCATATCCCATTCCCATAGGAGCACTGAGAGCCTGACGGGAACGGAACAATCCTTCCTGACGATTGACCGCAGTCACGGTAAAGTTTGGCCAAATACGGTGCACGTCCTGATCGATGTAAGAGCCGTCCGTGGAAGCGAAATACTTTTGCTCGTTGATCATGAAAAGCGCTGAATTGACAAAAGCAGCCCCATTATCCAAAGCAGCATTGTTGACAGAAAGAAGCAAGTCAATTTTGTCCTTGACCGGCACTTCCATCGCATTTTTCTGAATCGGAGTCTTCCAGCTTACTTCTCCATAAGCTTTCACAGGAGCGAGTTCAACGGGTTCTTTTTGGAGTTTGGAATTGGCTTTTGCAATAGCTACAGCTGTTTCTGCGCACTTTTTGATTCCGTCCGGAGTCACGTCAGAAGTGGCAGAAAAACCCCAGGTACCGTTGGCAATCACCCGGATACCGACACCGAATGACTCGGCATTGGTGATTCCCTGCACATTTTTCTCACGGGTAAAAAGGTACTGCTGCAGGTAGCGACCGATTCGGACGTCTGTGTAGGTAGCTCCAAGACCTTTGGTCGTGTTGAGTGCTACGTCAGCCAAGAGCTTTTTAGCGGCAGCATCCATTCCGGGAGCCATGAGATGCTCCGCAGCGACAGGTTTGCTAAATGCCACCAAACTTGGGACCATCATTGCCCCCAAACCAAGCCCTGAATAATGTAGAAAATCTCTTCTTTTCAATGGTTTGTTAGTTTATAGTTTAGTCTATTATTTCTGAATCCAAAATGTAACCCGATTCCAAGGGAATTTCAAAGGGTTTATTACAATAGCTGTAAATTGGGTTTTAACGGAAATGGAAGGATAGAAAAGTTGGCTTTCTTTTTCAAAAAAAAAGCAGCAATGTTTCCATCGCCGCTTTTCATCAAAAAATATCACCCGTAGTTAAAACCCCGTGACATAGATCATTACCTGAGACTTTGAGGCCAAATTGCTTTGTCGCTGTCCGTTTCGATATCCTTGTCCTACACGAAGCAAACCTCCTCTTTCGAAATTGATACCTTCCAGATTCAGTACTTCTTTGTGATATCCCAAATCAAAATTTGGTCCGAGCACTTTCCCTTTGACATGATGCCAAACTTCCAGTTCAATATCTACATTGGGGTTATTCAAATCCTGAGCTGAGATGGTAAATTCTCGAAGGTAATCAGGGGTATTAGCCAAATCCACCCGATAGGCATAGCGTGAATCACGTGGAAAAGGGTTGTTTTCAGTCCGGTCAAAGTAATTGGCATTTTTATTTCCAAATGACCGGATTTCTTCCCGTCCTGATGCGGTAACTCGATACACACGAACTCCGGCAAAACCATAAATCTCAGGGTTTCTATTACTGGGAATTTCCTCAGCCAGAATAGAAGCCAATCTCACCGTAATCTTCTTTGTGGAAGAGGATGCCGCTACCACCGGCACGGGCTTATTGGACTTGATGGATTTTGTTCCTGTCCAAGCTGGGTTTTCGGTCATTTGTTGGTTCCAGCCCCATTTTCCAGTAAATCCATTTCCTGTAAATGCAAATTCCAGATATCCCGTACGTCCATTATTGGTAAAGGTACCTTTCAGAACCTTCTTGGATTTATCGAAAGTCGCCTTGATATCACCCACATTTCCGTATTTGCCGGTGACCTGATTTCCAACTTGCTCCAAAACAAGATCCGCGAAATTGGTCGTCCACTTTCCCGACCATACAGCAGTTTGAAGGTCTGTTACCTTTGACGTGGAAGTCCGCTTTCCATTCCAGTTAAACTGAGAATTTCCGGTTTGAAAATCGGAGATAAAGTAAATTCCCTTACCCCGCAAATCTTGCAGAGAGACTGTATTGTCATAGGCAAAATGCCCGCTGAATCCCTGGACCTGAAGATTTGCGCCGGCTCTCCAAAGAAACTTGCCCCGGGCGTTCCCATTGAAAAACACCCCGTGAAGCTCAAAATTGGTGTTGTTTGACTCGAAAGCCAGTACAGTTCCATTACCCGCATAGTCACCGTAGTAAATCCCGTTTTCATAGACCAGTTTTACTGCTCCATATTGAGTTTGATACGTTCCCTCCCACATCTGGGCTTGAGCCCAATGCGTTAGCAAAACAAGGAGAGAAGCAAGAATGATTTTAAATTTCATAACCAATAGATTTGATCTGGTATTTGATGTAAAACATTTTAGAAAATTGATTATCATCTACTTATATAATTCAATTAGTCAATGGGCGATGAATAAAATAGTCTTCAAATACTTTACTCGGTCTAGAATCCTTGTATCGAATGGTCGTTTTCACATATCCATCATAGGCCTGCGCATCCCGGGAAAAACTATACCAGACCTCATAGGTCCGTCGAGCCAATTTATCTTCTCTCGACACCGTCATTTTGTACCGGTTGATTCGGTCTTCATCATTGAAAAACTGAGGAACTTGATTCCATGTCTGCATTACGACAGGACGACCACCCACCATGTGATATAGCGTGGTTTGGTTGTTTTTGACTTCAAATCGGGGGATGTTTTGAGTGGATTTGATATTGACAAAATTCAGATTTTGTCCATGGGAAGTGAAAAACAATCCAGAAAACACCAGAAGTAGAAAGAAGAGCTTTTTCATTTTTTTGAGTTTTGATTGAAAAGAGAAGTAGAAAAGAATCAGAGTTTGTTGAGGATGTCTGCTGCCAGCGTGATCAACTTTTGCTTGAGCTCTCTGGAGTCCGCTGCCTGATTGATAGAAAGCCGAAACATCAGTCCGTCTTGAAAGACAAAAAGCGTCCCCTCCCCGGGCATCCACGTAGCGGCTTGGCCGACGTCCGATACGATTTCCCTCGTTTGGTTGCCCACCAAACCCTCTCCCAGTCCACCTGCCCAATCCGCTTGTTCCTGAGTGATTTCACCTTTGGAAACCCTATCCTGCAAGGCATCCTTCATTAGCTGATTGGATTCTTGTACTTCTTCCTGCGTCAGCACTCGATACTGAAATTCAAAATCCTTTAGGCTGATTTCCTGAATGCCACTCAACTCAAGTCGGTCCAGGTCAGGTACCTGTACTGTCATATTTGCCACTGTCATGGGACGGGTACGGCCACGATCCCAAGTGAAATTGAGCGCATGAAAGGAAGGATTGGACAATGTGGTGTTGTAATCCACATCGGCTTCTTCAGCAGGAAATCCCATCGTCCTCGCCGCCATCTCCAAAGTCAAAAGCTCATCTAGTTTGCCTTCGTAGGCTTTCGCAGCCTCAAACAAGCCTTTGGATTCAGCCAATTCAACTGCTTCCTCTAAGGAACCGGAACTGCTTTTTTCTCCACAGGAAATCATTCCCAACAGGAGGATCAGGTAGAAATTCAGAGTTCTCATCGCTTACTTTTTGATGAATTCTACCCGACGGTTTTGGGCTTTGCCGTCCGGACTTCCATTATCGGCAATAGGCTCAGACTCTCCTTTTCCTTCCGTACTCATCCGAGAGGCATCAATCCCAAACTGCCCCAAAAGCGCTGATTTGACGGATTCGGCACGTTTTTGAGAAAGGGATTGGTTCAAGCTTAGGTCCCCATCACTGTCGGTGTGGCCGATGATATGTACGTTTACAGATGGATTTTCAGAAAGCACGGATGCGATTTCTTTGAGCACACCAAAAGATTCTGGTTTGATGGAGGCAGAACCAGAGTCAAACACAATTCCCTGCGTGATAAATTTCCCATCCGTGATCAGCTTGGATCGTGTGTCTGGTTGCCCAACTGCAAAGCGAAGGTTGGACATCAAAAACTCCCGATTTTCTATGAAAAAAGTGGCAGTACCCAACGCAAACCGATACTTGCCTTCTGCTTGAAAGGCACGAGGAATATCCCAAACTTTAGACTCGTTGAGATACACTCGCAATCTTGATTTTTGCTTCCAAATGGACACTTTGACCAAGGTATACTCCTCTCCTTCAGGGATAAAAAATTGCTTTTGAGGCTTGGTATTTTCTACCACCGCATCTCCATTGGCATTGAAAGAGAAAATGGCTGTATTTCCGACGATTGGTTCCAATTCAATGATCGTGGAGTTGGCATTGCCTGCATCAAGTAGATTTGGACTTTGATTCTCATCGATAAACATCAGCTTGGTCAGGACTGCATTTTCTTTGATCACAGCAAGATCAAACTCGATGGTGCAGTTTTCGGGAAGGGCCTCGACAAATTCAGGATACAGCACACCCTCATCGGCAAAAACCATCCATTTTCCTTCCAATCCATCGATCGTCACTACCTCCCCGGAAGAATTGGTGTTCCAGCGAGCCGGAAAATCTCCCACTGCATCCTGAGAAAAATCTTCGAAAGCGATCACTCGCTCACCTGGGATAAAGTCGAAGTTGGAATACGTCTGCAAACTTGGAGAGGATGACCCGCCGGGGTTTAATTCTCCTGATTGACCGGAAGAGCTCATTCCATTTTGATCGGATATTTGGCCCTCAGACTCAGATTCATTTTGCCCCTCAGGGGATTTATCCTTCTTTTTAAAGAGGTTGTTGACCCCTTCCTCCATTTTATTGAAGGCTTTGTCTACTGTTTCGCTCGTTTTGGACTCAACTTTCCCTTCGGTCTGATTTTTTGTGTTGAGGACAATTCGCCTGCCTAGATTTTGAGCTTGCAGCTGGATAATAAAGCAGCAGCAAATGCCCAGCATTAAAAACTTTTTCATGATGCATTGAGGTTAAATTCCTCAATTGGTGCACCCGATATCAAAAGGTAAACATCGTGAGCCAGTTTTTTTATTGGCTATTTGTTGAAAAGTTCGGGGTTCGGAGTACGTCGTTGTTACTTAATCGATTAACAGTTTAATCGTCTAATTGAAGCGGTAAGACCACTTGAGATTGAGATCCGATAATCGAATAAAATCCTTTAGCCTTCCGAATTTATACTTTTCAAAATACCCCTACCCCCTTTGTCAAGTTTTCTACTCTTTGGCAACTTGAGAAATCAAGGGGGAGTTGGCCTGCGTTCGGTGTTCGATGTTCAATGATCGATATTCGATGTTCGGTGTTAGATATTAAAATCCTTTAGACTTCTGAATTTATTCTTTTCAAAATCCCCCTACCCCCTTTGTCAAGTTTTCTACTCTTTGGCAACTTGAGAAATCAAGGGGGAGTTGGCCTGCGTTCAGAATTAGAAGTTCGGTGTTCAAGGTTCAGTATTCGATATTCTTGTTTCTAATCTCTTGCTTCTTGCTTCTTGTTTCTTCTTTCTTGCTTCTTGTCTCTAATGTCTTTTGTCTAACATCTTGGGTCTAGCTTCTTGCATCTTGCCTCTTGCTACTCATATCAACGCCATCTATTGTTTTTTCTTCATGTCCGAAAAAATCTATGTTTACTTTTGCTTACTTTTTTAACCAATGGATGTGAAAGAAAAGCAGCTGGAACTGCTAAAGGCAGGCGATCGAGATACGCTTAAACAAATCTATCTCGAACATAAAAACGGATTTCAACTATTTGCGAAGCGGTACACCTCTGATGAAGGTCAAATCCACAATGCCTATCAGGATGCTATCATAGCCTTGATGGAAAATGCCCAAAAAGGGAAAATTCAAAGCCTCAGTTCCACCATCGGCACCTACCTGTTTGCAGTAGGTAAATACCTTCTTTTCAAAAGTTTAAAGAAACAAAATCAACATTTGGAAATCACAGAGGAGTTGATCGACACGATTCCTTTCGAAAGCTTCGATGATGAATCTAAGGAAGAATCGATCCGTCACCTCCGGCAAAAACTGAAGGAACTCGGACCAAAATGCCAGGAAATTCTTCAGCTTTTCTATTACCAATCCAAAAACCTGGATGAAATCGCCAAACTCATGGGCTATGAGTCCAAAGACGTGCTCAAAAGTACCAAGTCGAGATGCCTTAAAAATCTCAAAGACACCTTAAACCGAACCTAACATGGATCAGGAAGAACTAATCAACGCCTATCTCGAAGGCAAACTCAGCCCTGAGGATCAGCGACTTTTCGAGCAACTGCTCGAAAATCAGCCTGAATACAAAACCATACTGGAAGAACATCGTCAACTGAAAATCGCCGTGACACTGGAGGAAAGATCCAAAATCAAGGATTTTCTCGAGGAGTTGGATCAAAAAGAAAAAGGAATTCCCAAATCAAAGGGAGGGCTAAGGTCTTGGATTTATTCGGGAATTGCTGCCTGTGCGATAGTCTTAGCTGGACTATTTCTCTGGACGAGTCTCAGCATGACACCTGGTGAAAAAATCTACAAAAGCTATTACGAGACCTATCCCAATCTCATCGCACCGACCGTGCGTGGAGAAAGTCAAGCCAATCTCGAATCGGATGCCTTTTTGGCTTTTGACAACAAAGATTATGAAAAAGCGGCTGTCCTTTTCGAAAATCTTCAACACGAACCTGATTCAGACTATGCGGTATTTTATCTTGGAATCTGTCAATTAGAACTGGGCAGGCCGGAAAAAGCTATTCCTCTATTTCTTAAAGTTAGGGAGGATGCGAGCAATCCAGACCAAATTACGGCTACCTGGTATGCGGCTTTGGGGTATTTTCAACTCAACAAACTGGAGGAAGGAACTCAAGCTGTAAACAAGGTGGCTAGGACTGAAGGGCATCCTCTTCAGGCAAAAGCACAGGAATTAGCCGAAATTTTGAAATAGCTTAGCTTCTTGCTTTCCTGATAGAAAAAGCAATTCCAAAAACAATCAGAGCAGTCAGGCCCAATCCTGCAATCCAAATTCGGGTAGGTGAGGTAACCTCCATTGCGTCCGTGTTTCCATTTAGGACAAATCCAGCCCAAAAGATGGGATGTTTTTTTAGTGGATTTTTTTGGAGAAAATTCCGCTTGGCAAGCGTCAGCGCAACATTTTTGGGTTGGCCTTTTTGAATTTGATCATAAAAATCAACCATCAGCTCGGCTGTCTCCCGATCAGGAACCTCCCAAAGCGAGTAAATGGTACTTTTCACCCCAGCCAAATTCAGGGCCTTGGACAGACTCATCAGTCCCTCACCCGGCATCAGCGTACCAATTCCGGTGTTGCAAGCGCTCAGTACCACCAACTCGGAGGGAAAATTCATTTGGTAGAGTTCCCTTAGAAGCAACTTTTCTCCCTCGGAAAATATCAACGCTGACTCTTCGAAATTGGAGGGATTTTGCTCGGCATGCATGGCAAGATGATGCACCTGAAAGTCGGTAAAGCTTTCTACAAAAGCCGTTTTGGTTGCCTCCTTGCCCATAAAAGACTTTCCTGAAAGCGAAGTGGCCAATCGATCCACCTCTTCCCGATTGTTTTGGATAGCCCGATATTTGGTCCCTTGATAATCCGGCGCAAAGGCTACCAAAAAGTCGGTTCTCCAAGTTTCATTATTGGGACTTTGGAAAGCCATCTGCCGAAACGATTGCTGATAGGACAACACATATCTCTCTACCAAAAACCGTCCATCTGCATCAATCAGGGCTTCAAAGGGGAGGGAATGGAGCAGATCATCCGGTAAAATAAACAGGGTTTCACTGAGAGAATTTTCCAAGGGAGCAATCAACAAGCGATACAAGGTCTGCGCTGGCAATCGATAAGAATCATCCAGTTTGCTAAGAGAAGCTCTCAATTCCCCTACCCAAGAATTGACCGTTTCGAGTGCGGCTAATGGAATAACCTTTGTGCCATCTCGCTGCACCAGCAGAGCAAAAACCTGCCGCTCAGTGACCACATACTTGAGCACAGAAAGGTCGGGGGAAAGACCGATTTGGAATTCCCTCAGGTCAAAATTTCCACCCGTAAAAAATCTGTAAGAAGCCTCCTCTTCCATTCGCTTTTCAATAGCCTTTAATTCTTCCTGAAGGCTTTTTTCCTGACTGGCAGAAGGCTCCTGTTGATTAATCTCCAGATTTTTATAATTGAGATCTCGGAGGATTTCAGAAGTCGATCCCAAATACTCCTCATTTTTGCTCAGGAATTTTTTCCAGCCTTGTTGGGATTCATTACGCTCCAGTAAGGCAAGGAGCTGGTACTTTTCGCTCTCGGTCAACAGATTTTTTTCTTGCCAAAGAGAATAAATTCCCTCCTGTATCTGACGGTGAATTTCCTCCAGAGATTGAGTATAACTCCCTTTGAGGTAATACTCCTGAAACATCTCTGCAGCCAATCTGAAGAGCGTCAAGGAAGATTTAATATCTGATTCTGAGCGGTTTTTTTGACCAATACGCTGAAAAATCTGAGCCGACTTGATCAAGACGGTCAGGTAGCGTTCATTGTTGAGCTGCTTAAAATCCCGATATGTAAGCTCAGGAATCGAGCTTGAGCTTAGGGATTTGCCCAGCAAATCGCTCAACATACCCTCCAGCATGGTGACGGATTCGGTTTCCTTACCCAAGCGATTCAAAAGGTCGGCCTGAAGGACTTTGAGCGAAAAGCTGCTCGATCCACCAAATCCAAACTGCTCCAAGAGTTGAAGACTTTTTCGGGCATAGACCAGAGCCTTTTCGTTTTCTCCCGCATCGTAGTAGAGTATGGCAAGATTGGCCTGGTACTTCATTTGAAAAAATCCGGAAAGCGGGAGATTTTTCATCCGCTCGTAATATTCCGCCCCAGCTTGGAAGTTTTTCAGCTCTTTTTGCAAAAATCCGGCTTCCTCCAACATCGCAGCCAAGACCACCCATTGATCATTGAAGAATTCTTTTGGAGCATTTCGGAGCAAAATTTCAGCCCGGTTCAGGATTTGATCGAGTTTTTGGTCGGCTTTGGTGGCTCCGTAAAATCTGGAATAATTGAGTAGAAGTTTTAATTCCAGGTCCAATTCCTCGACTTCCTTGAGGGCAAAAGAAGTTTTGATCTCCCTAACATAGCTGTCAAAAAATCGGAGCAAGTCCTCCGCTGCCTCGTAATTCCCATATTCAATCTCGGCAAAGATGAGATTATTGAGTACAGTGGCGATATTTGAAAAATCATCCAAGTAGCTTGTTTTCCATATTTCAAAAGCACGATAATAGCTTTCCTGAGAGCGGTTTTGGAAACCCAAAATATCCTGCACGTAGCCCAGATTATTATGACAAAGCGCCAACTCGGCGAAGTTGGGCTTGGACTGTCGCTCAAAAAGTTGAATGGCTTTCTCATAGTTTCTTCCGGATTCGAGCATTTTTTCCTCATAGAGGTAGATGTCGCCTTTTTGAAAGAAAATACTGGCCCAAGCCTCCTCGGGAAGACTTTTCAACTCGGGCAATTTTGCCAAAGAATCTGCCAATGCTAGACCGTTTTCACCTTCACCTTTGGCGTTGAAAAAAGCCATTTGAATTGCCGCCAATCGAAGTTTTTCACTGGGTGAAAGATTGATTTTTCCATCTGAAAAGTCCGCAGAAAGCCGCTCGATCAGCGGGATTACCTGGTCAAAATTACTTTGAAATTGTTTTTTTTCGATTTGTAAAAGAATGGAATCCGCGTTTTGGGAAATGGCAGATTTGGAAATCAGAATAAAAAAACTGGAAATGAATATTATTCTTAAAAACCTAAAAAGCATGCTGAAAATTAAATCGCTCTGATTGGAGGTAGAAACTGATTTTAAATTAGTAGAAATTAATTGGATCACAATAATTTCAATTTGCAGATTGATTCATGTCAATTATCAATAACCAGCATTACCCCTAACGGAAGCAAAAACGAAAAAAAACCTCCGAATCTCTCCGGAGGGCTAGTAAATCATACTTTGTACTTTCAATGAGATTGCTTCGTCGCTTCAATCATTCTAGTACAAATTCATGTTCATTGAAGCGCTCCTCGCAATGACGTTAAACCTTGGGCACATTCCAGCCATTGTGGTAATTGGCTTTCATCAGCTGATTTGCTTCTGAATCTGTAAACATATTATTCCCCGCATCCCAATAGACTTTCTTGCCGGTTTTGTAAGCGATATTTCCCATTTGGGCGTTGATCGCAGCGACCGAACCTGTTTGAATCGCACATTTCAGCAACTTGGGATCATTTGCCGTCACCGCTTCCACAAAGTTGACCGCATGCAAGTCTAATGCGGAGCCTTGAGGTCGGGTATGAGGCACTTCTTCCACTTTTGGCTTACGCTGACCGTCCACGTTTTCGGTTTCAGGAATCACTTTCCAACCACCACGATTGACGACTAGGGTCGCATTGTTTCCGATAAAGGCGATTCCTTCTGTGGTACCATAATTTCCCCCGTCGATTCCGGTCGCATGCTCCCAAAGCATATTGAATCCCTGGTATTCATACACCGTCTGAAGCGTGTCAGGTGTCTCTGAAGCATCGTCCGGATAAGCGAATTTCCCCCCGGAGGCCATCACGGATTTGGGCGCACTTACTCCCATCGCATACAGCGCAATGTCGATCTCATGCACTCCCCAATCGGTCATCAACCCACCAGCATAATCCCAAAACCAACGGAAATTGAAATGGAATCGGTTGGCGTTGAAGGGTCGCTTAGGTGCTGGTCCTAGCCACATGTCGTAATCTACTCCAGCGGGTGCAGGTCCATCTGGTACTACAGGTACAGGTTTCATCCAACCCTGATAGGCCCAGCATTTCACTAAGCGGATTTGCCCGAGTTTTCCGGATTTTACATACTGAATGGCTTCGTCGTATTGAGAACCGGAACGCTGCCACTGCCCTACCTGAACTACTTTTCCGTAACGTTCTTGGGCTTTGACCATGATTTGGCACTCTTCGATGGTATTGGCTATGGGCTTCTCCACATAGACATGCTTACCGGCTGATACCGCATCCACCATATTCAGGCAGTGCCAATGATCAGGTGTTCCGATGATGACTACATCGATGTCTTTGTCTTCAAGCATCTTGCGGTAATCGGTGTATTGCTTAGGACGGGTGCCGCGAAGCTTGAACACATCTTCGGTGCGTTGATCTAGCACACTTTGATCGACATCGCAGAGGGCCACGCAATTGACCTGAGGAATCTTGAGATGGGCATTCATATTGGACCAGCCCATTCCCTTACAGCCAATGACGCCGTAATTGATTTGATCATTTGGGCCGACAGTTCGGGTAAATCGGCCAAAATCTGCGGCGGTAAGGATAGAAGGCATGGAAAGCCCCGCTCCTAGCAGCATGGTATTTTGTATAAATTTTCTTCTTGAAGACATTCTCTTGTTAGGTTAAATGGTTTATAGTGAGAGGAATTTACGATTTCAGATTTACGATATACGAGGTGGTGAATAGCAACCATCTCTTTATTCTCCAATTAGGCCTTTAATGGATTGGACTAAAAGACACCTTTCACTCTGATTTAGATGTCGTAAATCGTCATTCGTAAATCGTAAATTTTGTGATCGTCATTCGTAAATCGTAAATCAAAGAGGACGTACCCAAATATTTCTAAATCTCACCGGGTTGCCGTGGTCTTGCAGTTTGATCGGAAGTTCCTCAGCGTGAGCTTCGTAATTTGGAATGCCAATGTACTCGGTTGGACCTCTGAGGATCACATTATTCTGAACCACTACCCCATTGATCAAGACAGTCACCGTAGCCGGAGAAGTCAGCACTCCATTTTTGTCAAATCTTGGAGCCTTGAAAATAATGTCATAATAATTCCATTCTCCCGGAGCTCTCAATGGATTCACCAAAGGTGGATATTGCTTGTAGATCGATCCAGCCTGACCATTAGTGTAAGTCTTGCTTTCGTAGCTGTCTAAGATTTGAACTTCGTACATGCCCATCAGGAAAAAGCCGGAATTGCCTCTACCCTGACCTTCACCTACGATTTCGGTAGGGGCAGACCACTCCACGTGGTACTGGGCATCGCCAAAGGGAAGCTTGGACTGGATGTCGCCTTTTCCACGAACGACCACCAATTCCCCGTTTTCAATTTTCCACTCAGCCGGACTTGATCCGTCTTTTGCAGATACGAAATTGTTCAAGCTTGATCCATCAAAAAGGACAATCGCATCAGAAGGAGGCAAGTTATTTTGGGCTCCTGGGGTAATTTTGGGAGGAACTGGGGTGTAAAATTCCGTAGCCTGAGGAGGCATGGGTGGTGGGGTCGGATTGGTTTGGGCTATCACTAAATTATTCAAGCTCAATCCACTTGCGATCAGAGCAAGAGTCAACAATTTTTTCATGGTACAATAGATTATTTTAGGATATTGGACTAAGCCAATAAATTACAGGAAAAAAGGCGTGAAACGGAAAGCCGTTGATGGATTTTTGCTGGAATTGCCCAATTACTTTTCTACTTTTCCTAAAAAAACCATCGAAATGAAAAGACCTTTATTCGGATTGATTTTCGGATTTATTCTGACCTTACAAGCCTTTGCTCAGGAGGAATATTATTTCCCCGGAGAAAAATTTGACCCCGCTATCCCCTCACCATCCCAGTTTTTGGGTTATCCGGTTGGCGACTGGCATACACGCTATGACTTGATCGTCAAATACTTCGAAAAACTCGATCAGCTCAGCGAAACAGCCCAACTCCAAACCATCGGCTACACCCATGAGCATAGACCGAAAGTCATTTTGACCATCGCTTCGGCCAAAAACATGGCAAATCTGGAGCAAATCCGCCAAAAGCAGCTCCAATTGGCTGATCCCAACCAGGCCAAACCCGATGTGGCTTCCATGCCATCCATCATCCACTTGGGTTACGGGGTGCATGGAAATGAGCCCTCCTCCGCCGAAGCTGCCATGCTGACCGCCTATTGGTTGATGGCCGCCCAGTCGGACTTGGCAAAAAATCTCCGAGAAAATTCCGTCGTGCACATCGACCCGACATTGAACCCAGACGGTCGCGACCGACATAGCCTTTGGGCTAATTCCAACAAAGGCTTTCCCGCAGTTGCCGATCCTTTGGACCGGGAACACAATGAAGCTTGGCCGGGTGGAAGAACCAACCACTATTGGTTTGACCTAAACCGCGATTGGCTTCCTCTCGCCCACCCTGAATCTCAGGTAAAGGTAGAATGGTACCATCAGTGGTATCCCAATGTAACCACGGATTTCCATGAAATGGGCACCAACAGCACCTATTTCTTCGAACCGACCAAGCCTTATGGCTCCGAAAATCCGGTCGTTCCAAGAAAGAATTACGACGACATCAACCCTCGTTTTGCCAAGTATTTCGCCAAATACATGGACGAGATCGGAAGCTTATACTGGACCAAGGAAGTCTTTGACAATAGCTATCCTGGCTATGGATCGACCTATCCGGACATCCATGGTGGTTTGGGATTGGTGTTTGAGACGGCTAGTTCCAGAGGTCATGTGCAAAGCAGCCAAAGAGGCGACATCACCTTCGCTTTCACCATCCGAAATCACGTGGTAAACTCTCTTGCTACCATGGAAGCTGCCTTAGACAACCGCGTTTACATGCACGATTATCTGCGGGAATTCTTCGAAAGTGCCGTTTCTGAGGGAGCCAAAGACCCAGCAAAAAACTATGTATTCGGAGATGAATTTGACGAAAGCAGAAACCGGCTTTTTGTCCAGTTTCTCCTCGATCACAAGATCAAAGTCTATGAAAACTCCGCAGACCTGACTCTAGCAGGACAGTCCTACAAGAAAGGTAAATCTTGGGTGGTGCCTACCAATCAGCCTCAGTACCGAATGGTGAGAACCATGTTTGAGTATGTGAAAGAGTTTGCTGATTCAGTTTTCTACGACGCTTCTGCCTGGACTATGGCAGCGGCTTATGGGATGCCTTTTGCGGCAGCACCTTCTGCAAAATCAGGAAATCAAGTCTCTGAAGTGGAAGCTCCCTCCTTTTCTTTCCCTGAGGGAAAAGCCTATGCTTATCTGATCGACTGGTCGGATTATTATGCGCCGAAAATGCTTTTTGAACTCCAAAAAGCAGGAATCCACGTAGAGTCGGTCCATCGATCCTTTTCTTCCCAAACTCAGGAAGGAAAAGTGGATTTCCCGGCAGGGACCCTGATGATTCCGATGGGCTTCCAGAAAATGAAAGCTGAAGAAGTCAGCACCAAAATCAAAGAAATCGCTGCCAAAACCCATCAAAAAGTCTATGCTGTTCAGACAGGTTTAAACCTGAGCGGAATTGATTTGGGTTCGAATCTGGTTTCTGCCGTACAGCAGCCCAAAGTCCTGATGATGGTGGGAACGGGCATAAGTTCCTACGAAGCGGGAGAAATCTGGAATCTCCTCGATCAGCAGCTCGGAATGCCAATCACCAAGGTAAATTTAGAGCAATTTGGCCGTGTGAACCTTCACAACTACAACACGCTGATTCTTCCTTCCGGGAATTACAATTCCCTTTCCGAAGGACAAGTCAATCACCTGAAAGACTGGGTAAATCGTGGGGGAACGATCATTTCCATGAAGAATGCCTCCCTTTGGCTCAACCGAGTTGGGATTACCAAGGAAGAAGCAGTGAAGTTGGAGGAGGAAAAAGAGCCTGCTTCACTACGTTTCAATACCCGAAACGACTTCGAAGGAGCCAAAGAAGTAGGTGGAAGTATTTACTTGGCTGAGTTGGATTTGACCCATCCCATTGCTTATGGCTACCACCGCAAAAACCTACCGGTGTACCGAAACACGGATATTTTCATCAAGCCATCTGCCGACAAGTATCTGACACCAATCAAATACACGGCAAATCCTCACTTGGGAGGATACATTTCCAAAACCAACTTGGAAAAACTCAAGTTGAGTGCCGGAGTGGTCATTTCCCCTTCCGGTCAAGGCAGAGTGGTTCACTTCTTCGACAGTCCCAACTTCCGGGGAACTTGGTTTGGAACCAACAAGCTATTCCTGAATGCCATTTTCCATGGGGACAACATGGATTAAGGCTGAGACAGAGAACACCAAAAGACTCTGATATTATAAAAAAAATAGCCGTTGAACGATCGTTTGGCGGCTATTTTTGAAAATGCCAATGCTTATTTTTTCTCAGTACAACATTCCAAAAACCCAAAGTGGGAGACTTTTTCCTACAGGGTATTCCAAATCATCTTTGACGATCCAGGTCATTTCATCTCTAGCCTGCTTTCCGCTTTTATTCTTTCCTCCCACTTCAAAGTGAAACTTACCATCAAGCAAAAAATCCACTGAAGCTGAGTAATGGACTTCATGCGTAACTTTTGCCAGACTATTGAAAAAAGTTTCTCGAACCGTTCCAGCTTCCGGCTTATTTTCACTTAGCGCAAATAAGTAATTCGTATTATTCAAAAAGATTTTTTCAGGTTTTTGTAACAAGGCCACACTATTTCCGGCGGGATATTGAAGATCAATCAAGCGAGCCTCTGCCAAGTAAATGAGGTAATTGACCATGGAATTTCGATGGATTAGGGTTTTTTCCGCTAAAGCAGAAATGTTGGGTTTAAATGGCACCTGCTGGGCGATTAAGTAGAGAAGCTGAAGAAGTTTTTTCCCATTTCGGATATCGAACCCCCTTATTTCAGCCATATCGTATTCCACAACGGTTCTGACTAGCTGCCGGAGCTTTTTGAAATAAATCCCTTCATTTTCTCCTGAAAAAGGAAAATATCCAGTTCTTAAATAGGCCTGAAAATGTTCTAAGGGTAAGAAATGAGAAGGAAAATGGCTTCGAAGTGAAAAAGCAGGATTTATCAGGTCCTCCAACTTGACTATTGGTAAGTCTATTCCTTTTCGAAAACTCAGGAATTCTCGATAAGAAAGGCCATGAAGTTCATAAACAACAGCTCGACGACTCAAGTCTCCTTCTTCTTTCGCAATATCAATGATGGAAGATCCAGTAAAGATTACCTGTAAATCCCTGTATCGGTCATGAAGATTTTTAACTTCCTGAGACCAGTTTGGATATTTGTGGACCTCGTCCAAAACGACAATTTTTCCACCTGATTGGTAGAAGGCTTTGACTACCTCTACTACACTATGTGAAAGAAAATATATTTCATCTAAGGAAAAGTAGGCGATTTGAGACTTAGGGAGCTGATTCTCTTTCAGATATTGAAGCAAAAGCGTGGTTTTCCCTGTACCTCGGGCACCTTTGATTCCAATTAATTTTTCACCCCATTCAATTTTGGAGTACAAATAGCGCTTAAATCCTGTCTGGGTCGTTTGAATTAATTGGCTCGATACTTCAAGTAGCTCCTCCATCTTTTGCACTTTTGTTTATGCAAAAATAAGAAATTTCGCATGTTCATATGTGCATTTTTCAAACTTTTTTGCACATCTATTTGTGCAATTAGGCTAGATCAATTCACTTTACTCAAAAAGAAAAACCGTCAAGCGAACTACCTGACGGTTTTTAGGTATCAAGTTGGTTTAGTTTACAGTTTAAATTGTACCGGCAAGGTCATTTGTGTATTGACTGCTTTTCCTTCTTTCTTTCCGGGCGTCCATTTTCCGGACTCGGCCACTACCCGAAGGGCTTCTTCGTCACAACCAGCTCCGATGCCCCGGATGATTTCAATATTTTCCACTGATCCATCAGATTTGACTACAAAAGCTACTACTACCATCCCTTCGATTCCTTTTTCCTTGGCTACCTCAGGGTATTTCAGGTTTTCGATCATGTATTGAGTAAAGCCCTGCATTCCTCCCGGAGGAGAAGGCATTTCATCGACTTGCTTGTGGATTGTTTCTTGGGCCTTGACTTCAAAGCTAGACAATCCAAGAATCAAGCAAATAAGGATGAATAGGCTTGGAATTAATTTGTTTTTCATTTCGGTTAAGTTTTAAGTTGGGTTAGTTTTTTACAGAATTGATTGGTATTTCAATCACCTCTTCAAATTGACTCGCAGGTTTAGTTTCGATAGATACAGGGTTTCCAGTTCCAAGTTTAAATCGGATTGGCAACCTCATTCTGCAATTCACAGCAATCCCCTTTTGGTATCCCGGTGTCCAATTTGGAGCCTCAGAAACCACTCTAAGTACCTCTTCATCAGCACCTCCTCCAATACCTCTGAGAATTTCAGGATTGGAAATCGAGCCGTCAGAATTGATGGTAAATACCACAATCACGGTTCCCTCAATCCCCATATTTCGGGCCTCAGCAGGGTATTTGAGATTTTTTGCCAGATACATGTTCCAGCCTTCAAGACCACCGGGCGGGTTAGGTTGCTCCTCTACTACATCAAAAATCTCTTTTCCGTCTTTACCCAAATCATTTACCCTAGCAACCAGATTTGTGGGAGACATAGACATTGATCTTTCAACCATTATTGGCCCCTTTATTTCCTCCACAGGAGTAATCTCACAAGAGAAAACAGCAATAAGTAGTGCTACTGCCGGAAGCATGGCAAGAAACCGGACTTTTTGTTGTGGTGTTGAGTTGGTTTTAGTTAGCATAAGGATACGTTTTTTGGTTTGAAACTGGTTAAAGTTGTTCATAAACTGCCAGGCCGGCCGAGCGGTCACCAAATGAAGCAGAAGCGTAGCATATTCCTTTCTTGATACCTGATGAGTCACTCCCTGGTCTGCCTGATATTCATGCACTTCTCTTAATGCACTTTCGAAAGCATAAATCAAAGGATTGAACCAAAGCAGGATTTTTGCAGCATTTACCAAAAGCAAGTCCCAGCTGTGCAAAAGCCTGACATGCATGGATTCATGAGTCAAAATCTGCCGCTGTTTAGGATCCTGAGGATCAAAATCTGGCATCAAAATGTAGCTAAAGAATGATGCGGGAGTAAAATCGGGATGAACTGCTACCCAGTTGTTGTCGAATTGAGTCAGCTTGGCCTGACCAATCTGCTTTTGAGCTGTAATAAAGCCCAAAATCATCCGTGCCGCCATCACCAATGCGCCAAACAAATAGCCAAATAGAACCCATTCCTGCCAAGTTATACCTGATTCCTGAATCTGAGATGTGCTTTGTCCTACTTCGAAAACTGGCAAAACAAACTCCCCAATACCTGCTGATTGTATTGTAAAAAACGAAAAATTAATCGCAGGCAGAACAAGCGCAACTGCCAAAATGAGCAATAGAACGGCTCTGTTCCATGAAAAAAAAGTCAGTCCGCTCAGAAATCCTCTGAACAATCCCAGTCCGATTCCGAGAGCAAGACTGACTTTTAGGAGGTATAGAAGAACCTCGTTCATTACTTATTGTCCTCCATTTGGTCGATCATTTTCTTCAGCTCTTTTACCTCCTTTTGGGAGATATTTTTCTCCTTGACCATGAAGGAAAGGAAATTCCCCACAGACCCTCCAAAGAAATTGGAAACCAATCGATTCAGGCTCTTTCGGCTATACTCCTCCTGAGAGATAATAGGCTTGTAAATATTCACTGTACCGTACATCCTGTGGGTGAGGTAGCCTTTGGACTCGATGTTTCTCACTGTTGAAGCCAAGGTGGTGTAAGGCGGCTTTGGTTCCGGAAGTTGATCAAGAATGTCCCGGATCAAAAGCTCTCCCTGACTCCAGAGAATTGACATGATTTGCTCTTCGTGCTGATTTAATTCTTTCATAATTGGGTGTTAAATTTTAAAGATTTACGATTATTTAGTAAGTCTATGAATTAATTTTAAAACATGCAATGCAACTTGAATTTTTTTTTCATCATCCTATGAAAAAATAATTGATCATGGATCAAAATCTTCGCTTTGAATCCCTCCTAGTATTCCTGTTTTTGGCTGGAATCACCGCCCTAGGAGCGTATATTGGCCATTTTTGGGTAGAACCCTACCCCTACTTGCGGGTTTGGAATTGGGAAAATATTTTTTGGATTTTATTGGGAGTACCTTTTGTGTTTTTTCAAGGAAAAGTGAAAATTCCGGAGTTTTTATCTCCAGAGGTCAGCCATCGATCCCGTTTTTGGAATCCGCTCTTTTTCGGTTTGATTTTCGGACTTTTTGATGTATTGGTACTAAAAGTGTTATTACACCCTGAGCCTTATTTGGAGCTACCTCCTTTCCTCCAACCTTTCCCTTATTCCCTTTTCCTTTATTTTTCCGGAGCATTGGAAGTGGAGGTATTTTATCGGCTGATTCCTATTGTGTTGGTTTTGTTGATTTTCTCGCTTATCAAAGGGGAAAGCTACCAATCTCAGGCATTTTGGATTGTAGCGATTTTCACCTCGCTTCGGGAACCTCTAGAACAGCTTCCTCAAGGAGAGTGGTGGTTGATTGTCTATGCTTTGCTCACAGGATTTGGAATGAACTTCATCCAAGCCGTTTATTTCAAAAAAGCAGGTTTTCTAGCCTCCCTTACTCTTCGATTGGGGCACTACCTTATTTGGCACATTGCCTTGGGAATCTACGTGCAGTGGGTAGAACTTGGAGGAAACCCCGCTCCTTAATCGTATTTCGCCTGAATGACTACCGTCCTCACCAAGACAGGTGAAACCATAAAATAACCCAAAACCTCAGGCTTACCTTGCACCACTCTGATGTTGGTAGTCGGATTTTGAGGAGGAGGACTAAACAGTCCACCATCATTAAAAAGCAGATTGACGAGTTCATTGAGATAGTCATAAGCATCCCGATTGAGACGGAATAGCTCCAGCCTTACCCGGTCATTTTCCTCAAAAGCATACCCGAGCTCCAAGCCCTGCTCAAAAAACTGCAAGCCAAAAGTATCATCAAATAGGAGGTAATCTTCCCGTTGATTTTTGAGCGTATCATTTTCAATCACCCGGATTCGATAATTATTGTCCTCCTCAAAAGGCACCCTGCCATAAACCTTAATGTAATATCCCTCCTCATTGAAGAGCCTTTCTTCCTCAAACTGCCAAGTCAAACTATCCACAATCGGAGCCTCTAGCATTACTCCTTCGGATCGGTAAATATTATCACCCCATTTGACATTGAGTTGATACCGCTCTCCCACTTGTGCCCTCTCCAAAGTATTGACAGGACGATAGGTATTCAATCCCGGCAAAAATTGAAAAGGAATGACTTTATCCGTTCCCGGAACTGTAATCACTACCTCTGCATCCCTGACAATCTCTATAGGCAAAGAATCGTAGTAATCCTTGGAAAGAGAAATTTTGACCTCGTTGTAGGAACCTTGATCCGTCCAAAAAGCCTCAATAGTAGGAATCAATTCTTCCTTGCTCCCCAAAGGCAAAATAACTTCCTCCTGACAGGAAGAAAATAAGAAAAGCACTAGTCCAAACAGCGTATATCTCATCAGAATTGAAAATTATAGGTAATTGATGGCAAGACAGTAAATAGATAAGTCATTACCACTCCCGGCCTCGAACTGACTATCTCTCCATCCTCTGATGGATTAAAGCTGATATCATTGTTGTAAATGTCTCTAAACTCATAGGCAAAAGGATTTTTCCTTCCATAGAGATTATAAATACTGAAGTTCCAGCTTCCTTTCCATTTTCTTCCTTTGTCGGCATTTCTCCAGGTAATCGATGCGTCCATGCGATGGTAGTCCGGAAACCGGTCCAGATTTCTCAATTCTGGATATAAGGGAACGTTTTGATTGTCGACTACATATGAACCTACCGGAAAAGTGACTGCCAAACCAGAAGTGTAGACAAAGGTAATTCCTGCTGACCATCTTGGATTGAATTCATGATTGACTACCAAGGTCACGTCATGCGGCCGATCAAATCGGGGGTTGTACTTTTGATTGAGACTGACTCCTTCTATTTGTCTCCAAGTCCTGGACCAGGTGTAGGAAAGCCACCCGGTAGTTTTGCCCGTGTTTTTGCGAAGCAAAGTCTCCACACCATATGCCCATCCGTCACCGGATAGAACTTCTGTCTCCACCTGATCGGTAAACAGAACCTGAGCTCCGTTTCTCAAATCAATCACATTTCGGAGGTC
This sequence comes from Algoriphagus taiwanensis, assembly GCF_036245645.1. Classification (NCBI taxonomy): domain Bacteria; kingdom Pseudomonadati; phylum Bacteroidota; class Cytophagia; order Cytophagales; family Cyclobacteriaceae; genus Algoriphagus; species Algoriphagus taiwanensis. The sequence continues at coordinate 61,106 of NZ_BTPE01000013.1, forward strand.
TTTGTAATACCCCTCCACAGAAAGCTCCCACCGGTTATTGTCAAAGTTTCTGAAAAGCCCCAAAGATATCTGGTCACTTTGGATGGGGCGGGTGTATAGGTCTGCCAGCATCCACCGGTCAATGGGCAATCCTGCCGAGCTATTGGTAGCGATCTGTACGTATTGAAAATTCCTGTTGTAAGCTGCTTTTACCGAAAATTGCTCATCGATCAAATAGCGAAATGCCAATCTTGGCTCCAAGCCTTGGTAAAACTGCATGGGTTCCCAGCGATCAAAACTTTCTGATCCGATCTCCTCATCCCGCTCGGGTTGATCATCAGGGTAAAGGTATTCTACCCCTTCTCCCACTTGGGTGTACAATCCCCATCTCAGGCCCGCTTCCATGCTCAGTTTGGGCGAAAATTCCTGATTCAAACCCACAAAGAGATTGTTGAGCAGTCCGTTTTTTGGATTGGTCACTATTTCACCGATTCCACTATCCGGATCAGGGTTGAGATCTACTGGAGAGAATTGATAAAACTGACTATGTATCCCCCAATTGATGGTGGTTTTGTCAGAAAGGACTCTGATCCAATTGGCCTTAATTCCCGACTCAGAAAGCCTATTTGTCCATTCAAAGCCATTTTCGGGATCATTGATCTCCACTTTGTATTGATATCGGGAGTAGTAAGCCTGAAGGTCAAAAAAGGAAGTCTCGGAATTGACTCGGTTCCAATTGACCGAATTCACCCAATTATCCCATCCCAGGCCAAACTGATCATCCAATCCCAAAAAGTCGGACCCTTCATAAATACTGAAAGAAAGCTTGTCTCTTTCTCCCAAAAAGAAGGAAAACTTGCCACTCAAATCGTAAAAATTGAGCTTGTTGTTTCTGAGATTTTCATCCCGGGAAAGCTTCAAAAACAAGTCTGCATAGGTTCTTCTCCCACTGACGATGAAGGAAGAATTTTTCCCAAAAAGAGGCCCGTCCAAAGTCAATCGGGAAGAAATAGTACCTATTCCCCCCTGACCATGAATCTGATTTCTATTTCCTTCCTGTAGAGACACATCAATCAATGAGGAAGCCCTTCCTCCAAAAGCGGCAGGCATATTCCCCTTATATAAATCCACTTTGCTCAAGGCATCAGGATTGAAAACAGAAAAAATCCCGAAAAAATGGGAAGCATTGTAGACAGGTGCACCGTCCAATTGAACCAGATTTTGATCAGCTGAACCTCCCCGGACGAAAAGTCCTGTGGTCCCCTCGCCTGCTGTCTGCACACCGGGCAGAAGTTGTAGAGAACGGAACAAATCCACTTCCCCAAAAAGAGCCGGAATATTCTTGATGGTTTCTATGGGTACACTGGCTTTGCCCATTTCCAGATTTTTGATTTGCTCATCCGGTCTTCTTTCTTGGATGATAATTTCTTCCAAAGACATTTCTTCAGGCTTCAGAAAAAAACGAAGGCCTTTTTCCCCATCCTTGGCCTGAATGACCCGTACAGAGCGCTCATATCCTATATAAGAGATCACCAGCTTTGCAGGGAAAGCGACCGAAGAGATTTCAAAATCCCCATCCAACCCAGTTACAACACCTGTGGTAGTATTACCTTCCCAATAGACATTGGCACCGATCAAAGGTTGCGAACTTACCGCATCCAGTACTTCCCCACGGATCTTAGGAACTGATTGGCCAAAAGAAACACCCAAGCAGAAGGCAAAGCTGATCCAGAAGGTGATGACTCGAAAAACAGAAATGAAGGGCATCTGAACAAGAGGATATCCTTGCCGAACGGACAAATGGATTTAATGTTTGTTAATTCTCAGGAAAGTTGGTGGCTTTGAAGCACCGCTCCAAAAAACCCGGCTTTCAAAATTAGGTTTATTTCCTAATTTCAGGCCATGATTTGGGCATATCCTGACATCAAACTGATTCTCCTTCTATCAGGCATCTTTGGCCTGCTGTACTTTTTTTACATCACACGCTATTGGATTATCAATCGTAGACTGAAGGTCCAGAAGCAGCGACTGTTTACCAAGCTGATTCTTCGCACCTTATACTTTGTACTGTTTTTGATCGCCTTTGCGGGACCTTCGATCGGTAATTCATTTAAAGAAATACAGGAAGAGGGCAAAGACATCTTCATCGCCGTGGACCTTTCTCAATCCATGGTTGCCACGGATATTCTACCCAATAGACTTTCAAGGATTCAGTTTGAGCTGAAGGAATTACTTAAATCATTTCCCTCTGACCGGATTGGCTTGATTATTTTCAGTACCGAGGCATTTATGCAGCTACCACTCACCTATGACCAGTCAGTCTTGAATTTGTACATCGATGGATTGAATATAGGTTTGGTGCCCAATCTCGGTACAGACCTGACTACACCGCTCAAGATGGCCTTGGATAAATTTGAAAAAGACGAAAGCCAGGAAGTCAAATCAAAAGCAGTGATTCTAATTTCTGACGGAGAGCATTTTGGCGATGATTTGGAAGAAGTCGCTGACCAAATGCAGGAAAATGGAATCCGGGTCTTTTCATTGGGTGTGGGTTCTGAAAGAGGGGGAGAAATGCCGAGAGGTAATGGATTGGTGATGGATCCCAAAACCGGAAAACCTGCCCTGACCCAACTTAATAGAGCTCCACTTCAATATCTGGCATCCGAGACTGGAGGGGAATACTTTGAGATTTCTGACCAGGCTAAGGAAATGGGAGGCCTAATCTCCGCCCTCAGCAATATGAAAGGTGGAGTATCCAATACTCGTATGGTAGAGACCAGCTCCAATAAGTATTTCTATTCCTTACTGGCAGCTTTGGCACTGGCCTTGGTGGATATGATATTACCTGTAAAGACCATCAAATTATGATGAGCTGGAGTAAAAGTATAGTCGCTGTTTTTCTACTAATTCCTGCCTCTTGGACTCAGGTGAGCAGGCAAAACGAGGCCATAGAAAAAGCGGAAAAAAGCTATGCTGAGGCTAGATATGAGGAGTCTATTGCAGACCACATGGTCCTGTTGAATGATTTTGCCATCGCTTCTGCCTATCTGGATTTCAATTTGGGGCTGAGTCATCACCATGCGAATCAGCCTGATGAAGCGGCTAGCTTTTATGATAAAACCACAGTATCGACAGATAAGAAACTTTCCTCCTTTGCCTTCAATCAAGGAGGCATCCTGATGGGAGATAAAAAGGAATATCAGGCGGCTTTGAGCAAATTTCAATCGGCCCTGATCAAAGATCCCACCAACGAGGAGGCCAGATATAATTATGAACTCTTGGCCAGATGGCTGCAACGGGACGAAGAAAGAAAACAGCAGGAAAACAACAGACCAGAGCCATCGGAGTTTGCCAAGAGAAAAAAAGCAGAAGCTGACCGAATGGTGGAACAATTCCGCTTCGCTGAGGCTTTAAAAGTTATGGAAGATGCGCTCGCACAAGATGAAACAGTAGCAGCTTATCAGGATTTCATCACCAATCTAAAGGAGGTAGTAGAGATCAATGAGAAATAAAATTTTAATCCTTTCTTTTCTCTTTTTCCTTGGATCAGCTTGGACTGCCCAAGCTCAGTCTGCGGGGGATTATTTTAACAGGGCAGCCAGATCTTATGTGAAAACCCAAAAAGATCAAGCCTTGGAAACCGTAAATGACGGATTGACCAAATACCCCGACGATGCCAAGCTGAAGGCTCTGAAGGAAAAATTGGAAAAAGAGCAAGAGCAAGAACAGCAGCAAAATCCTCAGGATCAGCAGCAGCAAAACCAGCAGAACCAAAGTCAGCAAAGCGAAGGAGAGCAGGGACAGAATAACTCCCAAGAAAAAGAAGGAGAGCAAACCGACGAAGACAAAGCCAAAGAGGGACAGCAGGGAGAAGACCCTTCCCAACAGTCGGATCAACAGGGTGAAAACAGCAACGACCAAATGGATGCTAACCTAGCCGATCGTCAGCAAAAAATGGAAGAAATGAGAGAAAAACTCAAGGCTTTGAATCTAACGCCAGAACAGGCCAAACAAATTCTGGAATCACTCAATGCTGCAGAGCTGAGATACATTCAACAAAACAAGAAAAGGCCAACTCAAAGACCGAACAGAGGGCTTCCGGATTGGTAAAATAAGTCAGATGTCCGATGCCAGTTGTCCCATGATTAGTCGAGCAGTGAATTCAGGATAAGATCCTTCTTAAGATTATTCACCAGATATTTAGCATCCAACTTCAAAAATCAACTAAACCCAAATAAACATGAGTAAAGAAGTATATATCGTATCAGCTGTCCGCACACCTTTGGGAAGCTTTGGAGGAAAACTCTCCGGGTTGACTGCGGTCGAGCTCGGAAGTACTGCCATCAAAGGAGCACTTGCCAAATCCGGAGTAGCTGCAGACCAAGTGCAGGAAGTGTTCATGGGCAATGTGATTTCTGCCAATCTCGGACAGGCTCCGGCGCGTCAGGCAGCCATCGGCGCTGGCATAGGTTACCAAGTGCCTTGTACCACCATCAATAAAGTCTGTGCTTCCGGGATGAAAGCGGTGATGTTTGCTGCTCAATCTATCATGCTTGGAATCAATGACGTGGTAGTGGCTGGAGGAATGGAAAGCATGTCCAATGTGCCCTTTTATGTTCCAAAGGCAAGATTTGGCTATAAATATGGAAATGCAGAACTGGTGGATGGCCTGGTGAAAGATGGGCTTTTCGAAGTCTACTACAAGTTCCCAATGGGCAATTGCGCAGACAATACTGCAAAAGAAATGAACATCTCCCGAGAAGATCAGGATGCTTACGCTATCCAATCCTATCAGCGTGCGGCTGACGCTTGGTCCAAAGGCATGTTTAAGGATGAAGTGGTTCCTGTAGAATTGATCGGAAGAAAAGGAGAAACGATCCTAATCGATGAAGATGAGGAGTATAAGAATGTGATGTTTGATAAAATTCCTACACTTCGTCCCGTATTTGACAAAAACGGAACCGTGACCGCAGCCAATGCCTCCACCATGAATGATGGGGCTTCTGCCTTGGTATTGGTAAGTAAGGAAAAAGCGGAAGAGTTGGGATTAAAGCCTTTGGCAAAAATCCGCGGATTTGCTGATGCAGCAACCGATCCGTTGTGGTTTACCACAGCGCCTGCGTTGGCCATACCAAAAGCCTTGAAGCATGCTGGTGTATCTTCAGACGAGGTTTCTTACTACGAAATCAACGAGGCTTTCTCAGCAGTCGCTTTGGCCAATCAGCGTGAGCTCAAGCTGGACAATAACCGAATCAATGTGTTTGGAGGAGCTGTTTCTCTAGGCCATCCTCTAGGAGCATCCGGTGCCAGAATCATTGCTACCTTAAACTCTGTTCTGCATCAAAAATCCGGTGAAATCGGAGTAGCAGGAATTTGCAACGGAGGTGGTGGAGCTTCCGCCTTGGTAATCGAGAAGATGTAATTGAAAGAAAATACCACGAAAAAAGCAGGCTTAAAACCTGCTTTTTTTTATTTACTCAGCCGCCAATGGTTTGGGGAAGCCAGAAGTGAAAAGCAATTCCAGCTTTTCCTTTCCTCCCCAAACGAACATGGCTTCCACACCGGGAAGCCTTTCGGCTAATTCCATTCCTTTTTCCGGTCCCATAGACATCAATGCTGTAGCCAATCCATCAGCCAAAGTAGCAGAAGGAGCCAAGACAGAAACAGAGACCAAATTGTGGCTTACAGGAAATCCGGTTTTGGGATCCAAAATATGAGATCGACGATTGCCTTGTTCGTCAATGTAAAACTTCCTATAGTTACCCGAACTGCTCAAGGATCTTTGATCCATCATCACTTTGGTCAGCATACTGCTTGTGACTCCCATCTCTGCCTGAACAGGGTCTTCTACACCGACGGTCCACACTGTTCCACGGGAATTAAGCCCTCTGGCTCTCATTTCTCCTCCAATTTCGACCATGTAATCAGCGATTTGGTTTTTCTCCACCACTTCTACCAGTTGATCGATGGCATAGCCCTCTCCTATCCCTGTAATGTCCAACTGCACCCCTTCTTTAGCTGCAAAAATGCCTGAATCGCTTTGGATGATTTTTTCCTCAAATCCTACCAAATCCAAAAGGCCAAGCACCTTGAGGGAGTCCATTTGTTCTCGCTGATCAAAAGAAAAACCCCAAGCTTTAATCAAAGGATAAAGAGTCGGTTCAAAATATCCACCAGTCAGTTCGTGAATCCGATAGGCTGAATCCATCATTGCCAAAAAGGTCGGTGAGGGATTTTTGAGTTGGCCTGTATTATTGAAACCAGATACTTCTGACTCCTGAATATATGAATTGGAAGCCGCATTGATTTGATCAAAGACTGCATCAAATTGAGGCTGAAGATCCTCTCCACCGTCTTTGACCTGGATTCGATAGTATGTTCCAAAAATCTCTCCTTCGTAAACTTTGTATTTGATTTCCTCCTGACAGGAAACTAATGCCAAGACACTACTCAAAAACAAACTGGCTATTCTTTTCATATTTTTAATTTTACGGTTCAAAAATAGATAATTTGCCCCGCAGGCCTGTTAACTTTCCGAGAACTTCACTTCCAACGCCCTGATTTATTCATCGCTTTCCATGATTGCTCATTCCTCAAGACTTATCATTTTGGTTTCTTTGGTCTTTGGACTTGGGTTTTTCTCTCCATTATTGGCACAAGACACCCTAAGAACCTATTACGATGAGGAAAACCTCCGGGTGAAGGAAATCCTGACCAAGGTCAATGGAAAAGCCGAAGGTCTGGTACGGCTTTTTGATCCAGAAGGAAACCTGATTTTGATCGGATATCTGAAGGATGATAAAAAAAACGGTCTTTTTTATGATTTGGATCCCGAAACAGGAGATACGCTTCGGGTGATGGAATTTGTCAACAATCTAAGACAAGGGCCAAGCAAGAGCTTTTTTCCAAATGGGCAAATCAGTCAGGAATCAAACTTTGTCAATAACCAATTGGAAGGATTGGTCACCAGCTATTATGAAAATGGCCAAATCCAAGACCAGACTACTTTCAAAGCCAACAAACCCAATGGGGAGTCGATTTCCTACTTCGAAAATGGACAGATCCAATCCAAAGCCAATTTCCTGGCCGGGCAGTACGAAGGAGATTACAAAGAATACAATGAGGAAGGACAAATCCTTTACGAAACTCGATACACTAAGGGTCTGCTCAATGGCCCTGAAATCACCTATTTCGAAGATGGGAGTATCAAATCCAAGCGTAATTTTTCCAGTGGAGCACTTGATGGAGAGTATCTTCTCTACTACCCCACTGGTCAGATTGAAAGAAAAGGGACCTACAAAAAAGGAAATCCCGAGGGCGAACTTTTGGAATATTTCTCAGATGGATCTATCCGAATGCAATCCTACTATTCCAAAGGTATTCCTAAGCAGCCTATCATCTATTATCATGAAAACGGAATGGTCAGGCAGCGGGTATTTTTCAATTCTTCAGGTCAAAAAATCCGTGAACAGAATTATTACCCAAGTGGAGAGCTTCAATCCATTTACAGCTTTTCCAATGATTTGCTGGATGGGGAGGTAAAAATCTTTTTTGAAAACGGCAATCTGAAAGAATTAAGAACCTATTCCAAAGGGAGGCTTAATGGCCCACGGGAAGAATATGATTCCGAAGGTCAGCTCCTGGTCTCAGAATTTTACGAAAACGGAAACATAATCAAGAAATAAATCCAAACAGCAAGGCAAGGGAAAAAGGCTTTTCCTATTTTTGCCAAAACCCATGTAGAATGAGCCAAGCGATCAAAGAAACCCACTTTAATTTTCCAGGACAGGTAGGATTTTATAAAGGAAAAGTCAGAGATGTATACATGTTTGACCAGGAATTGGTCGTGGTAGCTTCTGACCGGATTTCAGCATTTGACGTTGTACTCCCTAGGGCCATTCCTTTCAAAGGCCAAGTTTTGAACCAGATTGCCGCAAGTTTCCTAAAAGCTACGGCCGATATTGTTCCTAATTGGGTGACTTCCACCCCAGATCCCAATGTCACCATCGGAAAGAAATGTGAGCCCTTCAAGGTAGAAATGGTCATTCGTGGATATTTGGCAGGCCATGCCGCACGGGAATACAAGGCCGGAAAGCGAATGCTCTGTGGAGTTGCTCTACCTGAAGGTTTGAAAGAAAATGACCGATTGCCCGAACCTATCATCACTCCCACAACCAAAGCGTCCGAGGGACACGACGAAGATATTTCCAGGGAGGATATTCTAGCTCAGGGCATAGTCAGTGAGGCGGATTACCTCGTTTTGGAGAAATATACCCGTGCGCTTTTTCAACGTGGTCAGGAAATGGCGAAAGAAAAAGGCCTTATTCTGGTGGATACCAAGTATGAATTCGGAAAGTTTGGAGATCAAATTCTTCTGATTGATGAAATCCACACGCCTGACTCTTCCCGATATTTTTATGCCGAGGGATACGAGGAGAATCAGGAAAAGGGCCTTCCACAAAAACAACTCTCCAAGGAGTTTGTAAGACAATGGCTCATCGCCAATGGATTTCAGGGAAAAGATGGGCAGCAAGTGCCCGAAATGACCGATGAAATTGTAGAAAGCATTTCCGATCGCTATATTGAGCTCTTCGAAAAAATCACCGGGCAGGCATTTGTCAAGGCAGATACCGGCCAAATTGAAAACAGAATAGAAAAAGCAATTTTGGCCCATTTAGGCCAGTAAAACCAACTCACAATGAAATACACCATTGATAAAAAAGAACAATACGTAGTCTTCACTCCCATCGAGGAAAAGATTGACTCCCTACTCGCTCCCAAATTGAAGTCAGAATTGCTGACCATCCATGCAGAAGGCTATTCCAACATCGTCTTGGACCTGAGCAATGTAAAATATGTGGACTCCAGCGGACTGAGTGCGCTTTTGGTTGGGGATAGAGAGTTTGGAAGAAATGGTGGCATTTTCATCATTTCTGGGGTACAAGAGCACGTAATGAAGCTGCTGAAAATCTCCATGCTAGACAAAAAGCTGAATTTGGTCAGCTCTCTGGAAGAAGCCGGAGAGGCCATTTTCATTCATGAAATCGAGGGAGGGGAAGAAGAGGAGGAAGCTTGATCCCGGATTTTGAAGTTACCATTCTTGGCAATACCTCATCCATTCCCGTTCACGGAAGAAATCACACTGCCCAAGTCGTAAGATTTGGGCAGGAATTTTTAATGCTAGACTGCGGAGAAGGAGCGCAGATTCAGCTTAGAAAGTACAAAATCAAAAGCTCCCGAATCTCCCATATTTTTATTTCCCACCTTCACGGAGACCACTATTTGGGCTTGGTTGGGCTACTCTCCAGCTACCAGTTATCAAAAAGGACGAAACCACTTCGGGTATTTGGCCCGAAGGGTCTGGATGAAATCATCACCACTCATTTTCGCTGGAGCAATACGCAGATAGATTACCCTTTGGAGTTTGTGGTAACACAGACGGATGGAATGCATCTGCTGCTGGATCATCCCAGATTTCAGGTCTATAGTTTTCCTCTGGTACATAGGCTGCCAACGACAGGTTTTTTGATCCGAGAAAAAGAGGGGTTGAGAAACCTGATCAAAGAAAAGCTTCAGGAAAAGAGACTCCCCTTGCAGGCCATTCATGAAATCCGCCAAGGAAGAGACTTTACAGATCCTTCCGGTGAGAAATATTGCGTTGACGAATATGCTCATCCTTTACCTCCTTTGAGGAGCTATGCATTTTGCTCAGACACCCGATTTGAGCCGGGATTGGTTGAATTTATTGCCGGAGTGGACTTGCTGTATCACGAATCCACCTTCACGGAAGCAGATGCAAAGAGAGCCCAGGAAACCTTTCACAGCACCGGAAAACAAGCTGCTGAAATAGCCCGGATTTCCGGAGCTAAAAGTCTCCTATTAGGTCATTTCTCCTCCAGATATGGTAATTTGGATGAAATGTTGGCAGAGGCTCAAACCATTTTCCCGGGTTCGGTCTTAAGTAGAGAAGGCGATACTTATTCCATACAGCCATTTTATGAACAAGATTGACGAAAGCAAAAAGACCAATCTCTTTATCATCCTAGGTAGTATCTTCCTGACCAATGCAATTTTGGCAGAAATCATCGGGGTAAAGATTTTTTCAGGAGAAAAAACATTGGGCTATGATCCGGTTAACTGGAGCTTTTTTGGAGAGTATGTGCTAGACTTCAATCTGACAGCAGGGGCTGTAATCTGGCCGATTGTATTTATCACGACAGACATCATCAACGAATATTTTGGAAAGCAAGGCGTGCGAAAAATAAGCTTCCTCACAGCCGCTCTAATCGCTTACGTTTTTGTCATCATCAGTTTGGTGACCGTGCTGGTACCTGCGGATTTTTGGATAGAAGTCAATTCTCAAACCCCAACAGGAGAATCTTTTGATATCAATTACGCATTCAATACGATTTTTCGGCAGGGACTGGGAATCATAATCGGTTCTCTCACTGCTTTTCTTTTGGGGCAATTGGTAGACGTATTCGTATTTCACAAACTCAGAGCTGTAACCGGTGCCAATATGATTTGGCTGAGAGCCACCGGTTCGACTTTGGTTTCTCAGTTTTTTGATTCATTTGTGGTGTTGGGGATTGCCTTTTATGTTTTCGGCAACTGGAGTTTGAGCCAAATCATAGCAGTAGGTCTGATCAATTATGTGTACAAATTCACTGTGGCAATCCTTTTAACTCCCCTTCTCTATCTGGGACACGGATTGATCGATCGATATTTGGGAAAAGAGCTGGCTCACAAAATGGCAGAAGATGCCACAGCTGACCGTTCCTTTTTTTAATTCTCACCAAGTCGCCTGCGTCAATTAAGGCTAAAACCTTCAAGGGTAAAGAAAAGGCTGGATTCTGGAATAATAAACCCTGTTTTTGCAATCAAGGACCAGCTTGGGTCTAGGCCTGGGTAGACAAACGATAATCATCAATCCCCATAAGTATCAGACCGATTTAGCCAAGGAATTAATTGAATTTTATCGTAAAAAGAGAATTTCATTCAATCCAAAAAATCTTGAAATAATCCAGTTTTTTATTTAAAGGACAATAAAAAAGCAGGAGAACTTCCCCTGCCCTTTATTTGAAAACTAAACCAACTATTATTTAACTACCACAATGAATTCAAAAATAATACAATTCTAAATAAATCAAAATCCCAAATAAAAATTTGTTAAAGATTATTTTTTCTCCGGGAAATTACCTCTTTTGAAGGCAAGGCCGATAGCTAAGCCTTGGCTAAATTGTACTTTTTCGTCCTGATCGATGTCGTATATGGTCAAGGTCGTCAAACTAACATTGATGGCTTCAGAAATTTTGGCGACAATCCCTGCATCCAATCGATGGTCAATCGTATCAAATGCGAACGTTTCAAGATTTGCATACATCTGATATCGCATCAAGAGTGACAATCTATCACTGAATTTTTTATTCCATTCTGCGAAAAGGTTAAATGCAAGCCATTCCTGTCTTACAGTTTCTCCGATTTCCACCCCATAGTTTTCAGGAACTGCCAAATAAAGATTGGTGTCGGTCACAAATGTAAAACGGGGAGCAAATGGGGAAAGTCGAAGTACAAACTCATCATTGGGTTTATACTCTGCCCCTATTCCGGTGGTCAGGTAGGCTGGATTAGCCCACTTGGAGATTAGGGTTCGAGGTTCGGTATTGAAATCATAACCTGGGGCAAATTGGCTTAGAAAATTCAATCCAAAGTAAATATTCCACTTTGGAGCTATTTTGTAACCTACTTTTGAATCAATATAAATTCGGTCATTAGCCTTTCGCCCATCTTCACCGTCGTTTTTGACTACTCCATAGAGTAGGTCAAGCGTATTGTCCCAAGTCCATTTATCCTTGGCATAATTGGCTCGTCCAAGTAAATAAACATTGAAGGCAATGGAGTTTACCCCTCCCCCTTTCCAGTTGCCGCTAAAAGAGGCTTGGTTAAGGTTTAATCCTCCTGCGATTTCCTTCAGCCAAAGGGTATCTTTTGCCACAGTGGCCGTGTCATTCTGTGCATTTGCCGTTTGAAAAAGCATTCCAAAGGCGATCAGGGTAAACAGTTTTTTCATTTTTTAGAAATTAAAATTTTCGAAAATAAATTTATATAACTCACAAAATTAATTTTTTCCTTGAATAGGAAACCCAAACATAATAAGGGCATTAATTCATTTATTGATTTTTTCTACCTCTTTTTGGACAAGATTGATCTAAACCTTCCTTTTTTTGGCGAATTGTTTGTTCTCTGCTAAAAAAGAAAACCCACGATTATCATGGGTTTCATTCATTTGTCTGTCGTTCATGAATCCAAGCTTTTCAATCAACCAGTCTAACCTCCATCACTTCCTCAGCGGTGATCTCAAAGAATCGCTTATGGATATTAAATTCTTCTTCTCCTTGCTGAGGAGCTTTGGCCACATAGCTGGCATCTTCCTGCATCACATAAGCATTCGAATTATCCAGCAAGTTGTAGCGAAGTATGTTCATCAGCTGCTTTTCCAATAGCGGGGACTCTACTTTAAAGAGGGATTCTAGACGCTTATCAAAGCTTCGCACCATCATATCTGCACTTCCTGAATAGGTCCGTGTCTGCCCGTTGTTGTGGAAATGATAAATTCTGCTGTGCTCCAGAAAATCCCCCACTAAAGAAATGACCTCAATATTTTCACTCAATCCCGGTCTTCCCGGTCTCAGGCAGCAGATCCCCCTCACGATCAATTTGATGGTGACACCAGACTGAGAAGCCCTATAGAGTGCATAGATAATTTCCGAATCCTCAAGGGAATTGACTTTGATAAAAATCCCGCTGGGAAGCCCATTTCGGGCATTTTCAGCTTCCTGCTCGATAAACTCAATCAACTGATTGCGCATATCGCGAGGGGCCGTAATCAGATTTCTGTAATTGCTAGGCACAGAATGCCCTGTGATGACATTGAAGAACTCGGAGACATCATTTGCCAAAATCTCATTGGTAGTCAATAAGCCAATATCCGTATATAGCCTGGCTGTGTCTTCATTGTAATTGCCGGAACCAAGGTGGACAAAGCGTGTAATCTCAGAAGCATCCTTTTTTACGATTAAAAGTAGCTTGGTATGGGTTTTCAGATTGGAAATCCCATAGATCACAAAACAGCCGGCTTTTTGTAGCCTTTTCGCCTCCCGGATGTTGTTTTCTTCATCAAATCTTGCTTTCACTTCAAAAAGCACAGACACGTGCTTACCGTTTTCAGCTGCTTTAAGTAGGGCTTTTGTAATCCGACTTTCCTTCGCCAGACGATAAATGGTCATTTTAATCGCCATCACATCAGGATCCTCAGCGGCTGTTTCGATCAAGTCCAAAATGGGCTCGATGTTATTGTAAGGATGATGAAGCAGGATATCTTTTTCTTTTAACGTATCAAAAATATCTGCTCGCCCTTCTTCCGGATAGGAAATAGGATTGACTGGCTCGGGAATTTGGGGAAGTCGATCTCTGAACCGTTTATTACCCACCACTTGCCAAAGGCCGGTAAAGTCAATCATACTTTCTCTTTTGACCAGGAATACGGAGTTTTTGCCTAGACTCCATCGTTCCAAAAGAGAATTGAGCATCCACTTGGAATATCCTTCCTCAATTTCAATTCGGACCACCCGGCCTGTTTTGCGCTCCATGAGCTTTCGTTTTACTTCTTCGAGAAAATTGGCATCCATATCCTCACTCTCCTCAAGGGTAAAATCCCCATTTCTGGTAATCCTGAACAAGCTGATAGACTCAATGTCCACATTTCGGAAAAGGGAAACGATATTTTCCCGGATCACCTCCTCTATTGGAATCAACAGAAGACTGTTTTCCTGTTCGATTTCAAAGAATCTCGGGATATTGGCAGGAATCTGCACAAAGCTCATTTTCCGCATGTCTTTGCGCTCTCCTGGGCTGGTAGTCACTACTCCGAAGACCAAAAGTTTATTCATCAGAATCGGAAATGTCCGGTATCCGTCATAGACCATAGGAGTAAGCATGGGGTAGATTGCCTTCATGAAATACTCCCGGACCTTTTCCCTGTTTTCCTCGTTCAGTTTTTTGACATTGATGAGAGAAATCCCCTCCTGAGCCATTTCTGGCAGGATGACTTGGGTAAAATGCTGATGCTGATCCTGATGAAAATTTTGACAGGCATCCATCAGCTTTTCCTTGAAAGGCTCTTCCCTCAATCCGGAGTAATCTACTCTCTGCTTGTCGTAATCCAGATAATTGTAAAGAGAACCCACCCGAATCATAAAAAACTCATCCAGATTCGACGCAGTAATGGCCAAAAACTTGAGTTTTTCAAAAATGGTTCGGTGTGCTTTTTTTGACTGATCAAGAACCCGGTCGTTGAATTTCACCCAACTGAGGTCTCGGCTTACCAGATCACTTTTTTGGATCGTGGATTCGTATCTATCGGCTATCGTGGATCGCATGATTCTGAACTATTTCTAAGTCAATAATTTAATTTCCCAGGGTAAAAAGGGGTAGAAAAAATCAAAAAAGGGAGCCAAAAAAGCTCCCTTGGTTTAGGTGTCTATTTTGGCGTATTTGGCATTTCGCTCGATAAATTCCCTTCGAGGTGCCACTTCATCTCCCATCAGCATACTGAAGAGATGGTCTGCTTCCGCTGCCGAATCGATAGTCACCTGTTTGATGGTCCTGACGTTTGGATCCATGGTAGTGGTCCAGAGTTGCTCTGGATTCATTTCTCCGAGACCCTTGTAGCGCTGTATACCTACACTATCCTCTTTACCGTCCTTGGCCATTTCGGCAGTCAACTGCTTTCGCTCCTCCTCAGTCCAGCAGTAGCGCTCGTCTTTTCCTCTCTTCAACAAATAAAGAGGAGGTAAGGCAATATACACGTAGCCATTTTCGATAAGGGAACGCATATATCTGAAGAAAAGGGTCAGGATCAAGGTTCGAATATGGGAACCATCGATATCGGCATCCGTCATGATGATGATTTTATGGTATCTCAATCCGGAAAGATCCAGTTCCTTATCATCATTCACCGTTCCAAACTTTACGCCCAAAGCAGTGAGGATATTTTTAATCTCCTCATTGTCATAAATCTTGTGCTCATGCGCCTTCTCTACGTTAAGAATTTTACCTTTCAAAGGCAGGATCGCCTGAAACTCCCGGTCTCTACCCTGCTTGGCAGATCCACCCGCTGAGTCACCTTCGACCAGATACAATTCGCAGACTGTGGGATCAGAATTGGCACAATCCGCTAACTTACCCGGAAGTCCACCGCCACCAAGGACATTTTTCCGCTGTACCATTTCCCGTGCCTTACGGGCAGCATGTCTTGCCTGGGCAGCCAAAATGACCTTTCCAACGATGATTTTAGCCTCACGAGGATGCTCTTCCAGCCAGCTTTGAAGTACCTCAGATACTGCGGAATCCACAAAACCCACCACATCTGAGTTGCCCAGCTTGGTCTTGGTTTGTCCCTCAAATTGAGGCTCAGCTACTTTCACAGAAATGACAGCAGTCAAGCCCTCTCTGAAATCGTCTCCAGAAACTTCGATTTTTACTTTTTCCAGCATACCTGACTTGTCCGCATAGGCCTTCAAGGTTCGGGTCAAAGCTCTTCTGAAACCTGTCACGTGTGTTCCTCCCTCATACGTATTGATCGTATTGACATAGGAAACGACATTTTCGCTGTAGGAGCTGTTATAGTTCATCGCCACTTGTACAGGGACTTCCTGATTGAGCGATTCGATATAGATCGGGGATTCGATGATTTTCTCTTTGGTTTCATCCAGATACTGAACAAACTCCACCAAGCCGCCTTCGGAATAAAATTCATTGGACTTTGGACTTCCATCCTCTTCCAACTCACGGAAATCTTTCAGGAAAATCCGGATTCCGGCATTGAGGTAAGCCATTTCCCTCAATCTGTTGGCAATCGTTTCGTATTTGTACTCAGTTACCGTAAAAATTGAAGCATCCGGCTTGAAATGAATGATTGTTCCTCTCTTATCAGTTTCACCAATTTGTCTGGCGGCATACTTGGGAATCCCGATGCTAAATTCTTGCTCGGTAATGACTCCATTTCGATGAACTGTAGCTTTGAGGTAGGTAGATAGTGCATTCACACAGGAAACCCCTACTCCATGCAGACCTCCGGAAACCTTGTAGGTATCTTTATCAAACTTACCTCCGGCGTGAAGTACTGTCAAAACCACTTCCAAAGCAGACTTCTTCTCTTTTGGGTGCATGTCGGTAGGAATTCCCCGTCCATTGTCCTCTACTGTGATAGAATTGTCTTCGTTGACAGTCACATGGATAGTATCGCAATGTCCTGCAAGGGCTTCGTCGATCGAGTTGTCCACTACTTCCCATATCAAATGGTGCAGACCTTTGATCCCCACATCACCGATATACATTGCCGGTCTTTTTCTAACCGCCTCAAGACCTTCCAATACTTGGATATTCCCAGCGCCGTATTCCGCTGGATTCTTTGCTTTTTCGTCACTCATATTTTTTGGAGAAAACCCTTCAAAATGGGGCTAAAAAGGTGATTTTTTCAAATTTGATGGATGTCGCAAGTTAGTCAAAAAAAGTGACCTGAACCACATTTTTTTATCCTGCAAAAGCAGAATTGACTGATTTTAAAATTCAATGGTTTTGCCAAATATTATTCTGTTTTATTTTGTTTAACAAAAATTTTTTTTTCGAAGTTAATCCACTACCTGACCCCATACATCCCTGATTTTCAACAAGTCATTTATTTTTGTTTAACCTTTTAAATTTTTTATTAAACAAATTTTATTCCTCATGTATTTCTAAGCTAAGTATCAAACCATTTCTATCACCAATAAAACCAAATTAACATGAAATTAACTCTCCTCGCGGACCTAGACGGACTAGACCGCATCATCAACTCAGACCCTGTGGCCATTACCTTCTTTATCGGGTACATGGCCATGTTTGCTTCTGCTGTATTCTTCTTTGTAGAAAGAGGTTCAGTAGATGGCAAGTGGAAACTATCCCTCTTGGTATCCGGCTTGATTACCGGTATCGCAGCAGTACACTACTACTACATGAGAGATTTCTACTTGCAGACTGGTTCCAGTCCCACAGCTTTCAGATATGTAGACTGGACACTCACCGTACCATTGATGTGCGTGGAATTCTACCTCCTTACCAAACCATTCGGAGCAAAAGGCGGCACTTTGTTTAAGCTTATCATTGCTTCTTTGCTGATGTTGGTGACTGGATATATCGGCGAAACTTCCGGTATTGACAACAACATCATGTGGGGTGTGATTTCTACCATTGGCTACCTCTACATCGTGTATGAAGTGTTTGCCGGTGACGTAGCCAAATTGGCTAAGGATTCCAACAGTCCTGCATTGGGCAGAGCGATGTTCCTTTTGAAAATCTTCATCACTCTGGGATGGTCTATTTATCCAATCGGCTACATGGTCCTTCCAGGCAACTTATTATCAGGCGCATTTGAGGTAAGCTCAATCGACCTATTCTACAACCTTGCTGATGCTATCAACAAAATCGGATTCGGTTTGGTAATCTACTCTGTTGCCGTATCAGAATCTGGCAAAGGCAAAGCTGCCACAGCTTAATCCACACCCAAGAGGCTGTCTCCTAGCCCGATCTGTTTCAGATTTTCATAAGATGAACTTCCTATTCGACTCCGTCGAAAGATTTTCATCTTCTCAGACTGGACTTAGATGGCATTGAGGCAGCCTCTTTCTTTTCCCGACTATGACCCATTATAACTACATATTTGCTGGAGGAGGATGCGCTGCATATAGTCTGATTTATTATTTGACCAAAAGCAGCCTTCATTCCAAATCTATCTTGGTGATTGATCCTCAAGGTCACTCCTACCCATCCAAAACTTGGTGTTATTGGGCAGAAAAACCATTGGAAATCCATCCTCCCGATCAAAAAATCAAGTGGAATCAATTATCCTTTAGTCGGGGCAAGGAAAAAACAAACCTCAAACTTGAAAATCTGAACTACTATCACGTTCAGGCCAGTGATTTTTTTGAAAACCTAAGTCAATATTTCGAGCAATTCCCAACTATCACATTCTCCCAAGACAGAGTTGCTTCTTGCCATTCCACCTCCTCGTCTTTCGAAGTGTACACGGACGGAGGAGAAAAATTCTCCTGTGATTTTCTTTTCGACTCCCGATTGGACATGGACTCGTGGAAGGACGAAACGATATTAAAACAGCAGTTTGTAGGCTGGAAAATCGCCCTTAATCAATCCTTATTCGATGCCAAATCAGTGACTTGGATGGACATCCTCCCATCAGAAAATGGTCAGTTTTCCTTTGGCTATATCCTACCTTACGATACCCAACACGCTTTAGTAGAATACACTTGCTACTCAGAAAAGGAAATTCCCTATTCCCAGCTGGAAGAGAAGCTCAAAACCTATTTAAACACCCAACTGGAAGGAATAGCTTACACCCCCTATTTCGAAGAGAAAGGAAGAATCCCGATGAGCACCAAATTCACCACGGATTCTCCACATCCCAGATGGATCAATCTGGGTACCCGGGCAGGATGGTCAAGGCCTTCCACGGGATTTACCTTTCAGTTTATCCAGGATTATTGTCAGCAACTGATCGCTGAATTGGAATCTTCTGGAAAACCTACCCTGAAAAAATTGCCAAGTCGCCACTATTTCTATGATAATATCCTTTTGAATATCGTGAAGAAATGGCCCAAGCAACTCGAGACGGTTTTTGTCAATCTTTTCACTACCAATTCTCCCGACCATGTGCTTCGCTTTTTGCAGGCAAAAACAGGCATTTGGGAAGAAATCTCTATTCTGAGCAGAGTCCGTTTTTATCCCTTCCTGAAAAGTCTTTGGCATTATGAAAAGCACTGAATACCTGCTGAAAGCCCTTGGAGTTGGGATTTGCATACTCTTTTCCTTAATCCCTGAGAATCCTATGGGATTGGAATTGACCGTTGCGGGAATAATTTTGACTATTTTGGGAATACCTCACGGGGCAATCGACCACCTGACTTCGGAGCCAAATACTACCCAAAAAGGAATGCTTGTTTTCCTAATCCGATATTTGGGTATGATTGGGATCTATCTGATGCTGTGGGTCTTTTTCCCGGTATTTTCCCTGGCCTTCTTTCTCCTTTTTTCTTCCTACCACTTTGGACAATCCCATTTTTTTGAACTCAAATCCCACTCTTTTCTATCCATAGCGCTATTTGTATCAAGGGGGGCTTTTTTTATCTCGGTGATCTTATTTGGTGACCTGCCCATGACTCGGACCATTCTCGATCCACTTTTGGATTTGGGAGGGGTTTCTGCTTATTCCTACTGGATCATTTTTGGTCTTTTATTCCTTTCGCTTTTGCTGGAAGGAATTGAATCTCGCAAAATCAAATCCTCCACTTGGATTGATTTGGTTGTCTTGGCTCCTCTGCTCTACTTTTCCCCCTTATTGATCAGCTTTATCGTGTATTTCGGCTTTTGGCATGCTTTTCCAAGTATGAAACTGGAATATTCATTTTTGAAAAAATTCCCTCAATACAATTCTCTGAAAAAATTCACCTGGCAGCTCTTGCCCTTCTCTTTGATTAGCCTTTTTGGAATTGCGCTGATGATTTATTTTGGACAAAACTATTTGGAGTCCAACGAACTCCTTTTGCTCTTCTTCATTCTGATTTCCCTGATTTCTTTTCCCCATGTGATTTACATGGATCGATTTGTCCGGCTGTTCAAAACTGACCCGTACTCAGCATAACGAGATTGCAGGCAGGCAAAACCTCGATTCCCGCCTCTTTGGCTTTTCTGAAAAATACGGGATTCTCAGTTCCGGGATTGAAAATAATCCTTTGCGGCTTTAGCCCTATCAGGTAATCTATCCACTCTTCCTGATTGGCAGGTCCGATATAAAGAGTAATGGTATGAATTCCCTCCAAGGCTGGTTTTTGCCTCAAATCAAGGATATCCCGGCCGTAAACGCTTCCTTTTTTGATCCCGATCGGTACAAAATCCATCCCTCTTTCCTCAAACATGCTAGCCGCCATGAAGGCATATCGGGAAGGGTTTTCCGTGGCGCCGACAATCAGCGTCTTTTTCTTCTCAGACCTGACGACTTCCATAGATTCGGTCCCGCCCAAATGTGTCCATGTGCCGATGCTTTTTGCTTTCGTAAATGTCGGCCAAGGTGATCATGATTCCCGTCTCTTCCACTTCTCCAAACTCATCATTCAGAGCCGTGCCAAAAGTCTTCATTGTCGGAGACAAGTTCATGTAGGTATTGATCAACGGAGGAATATTCTCTCCCAAAGCTCTGATTCTGCCATTGAGCAGCTTGTATCCATCTTTATATTCCAACCCTTCGAAAGGATTGGGATGAGATAAAATATCTGTCTCGTAGCTTAATCTGATTTTCTCCTTGGGAGTCACAAGGTGATCCTTATCAGGAAAATAATGATTCATGAAATAGAGAAGTAAATCTCTGCCCTCCCTATTGTAATGGGGATACATGGTGACTTTTCCAAAGAGGTATTTGACGTCAGGGTTAAGCAAAACTACAGCTCCCAATCCATCCCAAAGATTATCCAAGCTGAATATCCCTTTTCGATTATCCAGACTGGGCTGGTACTTAGGCTGAACAAAAGACCTACCCAACTCCAAGGTCTGTGGGATATAGTCCCGAATGAATTTTTCAGAAAAATCAAACAAATGGGTGGTAGAAAGATTCAAGGAACCGTCCTCCTGAATTGCATTTTTACACTTGATCAACCTGTAGCCGGCGACTATCTCTTCGTCTTCAGGATTCCAGGTGATTAATTGATCGTAGCAGTTTTCACAAGTATCGTTATCATCCAAATCCAACTCCATCCCTGTGCCTCCACCTGCGGAGCGAAAGGTCAATTCTCTCAACCTGCCGATTTCACGGACTGTGTTGGGAGAATTGTGATGATTGACCAAATAGACCAGATTATCCCCGTTGTTGGTATATCTCAAAAACCTCTCCTCCGAAAGCTCCTTCTTCAACAAAGCCCGATCTACAGGGGGAATGATTTCTGATTCTTTTTTCATCTGATGTTCCAATACCAATTAATTCTATCTCTATCCAGACTTGACGAAATAAACATTTTTCAGGGGTTTCTTCCTTTTTTGGAGAAAAGAATTCTCTTTTTTCAAATTATAGAATCTTCTCTAGTCCTTGAGATCACCCAGCTGATAAACCTTTTCTTTTATTTCGTCAGCCCATTTTCCGTCATTTTTTTCTTGGGTAAGCGATTCGACAGGAATCGGAGCTCCCACGGTAATCTTTACTTCCTTTCCCCGCTGATTATACATCTCATCCACCAGCCAAAACATCTCCACATTGGCTTTGACTCCCAGTTTTTTTCGCCAGTTGGCAAGATTGTAAAAAAACTCAGAATTCCTTCCTTGGATAAAACAAGGTACAATATCCAAGTTGTATTTTTTTGCTTTGGTCACAAAGCTCTTCTTCCACTGCAAATCCCGAATCTTCCCGTTTTGCTTTCTGGACACCAATCCGGCAGGAAAAATAAGCACTGCATGCCCTTGGGAATAAGCCTCTTCTATCTTCTGATTGGCTTCCTTTGAGTTTTTTCCATGCTTATTGACCGGAACAAAAATGGGCTCGAAATTATCAAAGGTCATCAGGAGATCATTGACCAAAAATCGGATATCAGGTCGGATTCTCCCCACCGCATGGATCAAGGCGATCCCATCCAAACCTCCCAAAGGGTGATTGGCTGCCAAAATCACTCCACCTGACTGAGGAATATGCGCTGCACCGATCAATTCTACATTTACACCAAACTCCTCAATCAAAGCATCGGCAAAATCCAAACTTTTCAGGTGATGAATTTTTTCCATCAAACCATTCATCCATTGCTCGTGCGTCACTCTTTTGATATACCTGAGCAAAAAGCCGGGCATCCATTTCAGCAACTTGGGATTTTTGGACCCTATGGCTTTCTCGATGTCGATGTATTTTTTGGTCATGAGTAAAATAAACAGGCAGTACTCCCTTTTTTGAACCGATTTTCTGCAAAGTTTGGCCCAAAACTACAAAAATATACCCCTTCCCTGAATCCAAGTCAAGAATCAAATCCTAGAGTATTGAAAACCAAGGGGCTGATTTTTGAGTAGTCTTAAAAAAACGATGATGAACCTCCTCCTTACAGGCAGCACTTCCGGAATCGGATGGGAAACCTTAAAAGCACTCCTACCGCATTTTGATCAGCTTTTTCTTCCGGTTAGAAATCTGGAGAAAGCACAAAAGATGATCCAATCCCTTCCCGAAAGACAAAAGATCCAATTGATTCCCATGGATCTCAGCTCAATGCATTCGGTCAAAAAAGGCGCTCAACTCATCCTGAAATCCACCGATCAAATTGATCTTCTGATCAACAATGCCGGAGGAATGTATCCCGGAGGCAAGCTTACAGAAGAGAAGCTCGATTTGACTTTTACTACCAACCATCTCGGCCATTTCTTATTGACTTTGGAACTACTCCCTGCTTTGAAAAAAGGACAGGCCAAAATCATCAATGTCAGCTCCGAGGCTCATCGCATTGCTACTTCCCTCAATGAGGATTGGGGATTGAGAAAAGCCGGAAACACGATCAATGCCTACGGCAAAGTGAAGCTGTACAACATTCTCTTCAGCAAAGAACTCAAAAGCAAGTTTGAAACGGACGGAATTCAGGCCTATGCCCTGCATCCCGGAGCGGTAAAAACAGCCTTTGGGTCTGAGACTTCTTTCATCGCCAAAGCCATCATTCGAGCTACCCAGCTCTTTTTCATCAGCCCGAAAGCAGGAGCTCAAACCAGCATTTTCCTAGCTTTAACACCCAAAGGAAAACTCAAAAACGGAGGATATTACGATAAGAAAAAGCCAAAGAATCCCTCCTCTATAGCTTCTGACCCCAAAGCAGCGACTGATCTTTGGAATTACAGCTTGGATGTGCTCCGTGAATTGAACCTCATTTCTATTTAAAAGACAAGACAAGCCGGGAAGAATTGCCCCTTGGTCGATAATCCCTATTTTTGCCTCAATGAAAGAGACCATCTTGTCCCTATGCCCAGGTCCATGGGAAGACTACGAACTAATCGATACCGGAGGATTTGAAAAGCTGGAGCGCTTTGGAAAATTTATCCTCAGCAGACCCGAACCTCAAGCCATCTGGGATAAAAGCCTTCCTGATTCCGAATGGAAAAAACTGGCTCACGCGCATTTTGCCAAAGAAAAAAACAATCCTGAAAAAGGCCACTGGCAACAGCTCAAATCCATGCCCCACAATTGGCAGATTCAATATGCCAATTCAGATGGACTCAAAATGAAGCTCAATTTGGCCCAAACCTCATTTAAGCATATCGGCCTTTTCCCTGAACAGGCAGTAAACTGGGATTATTTGTACCAAAAAGTGAAAACTTTCCCCGGCAAGAATCCCAAAGTGCTCAATCTATTTGGCTACACAGGAGCTGCAAGCGTGGCCTGCAGAGCTGCAGGAGCAGAAGTGGCTCATCTGGATTCGGTGAAGCAAGTCGTCACCTGGACCAAGCACAACATGGAATCTTCCGGGCTGGACGGAATCCGATGGATAGTAGATGATGCGATGAAATTCATCAAACGGGAAGAAAGAAGAGGCAACCGATACCAGGGAATCATCCTCGACCCTCCAGCCTACGGACGGGGTCCAGACGGGGAAAAGTGGATTTTGGAAGAGCAAATCAATGAAATGCTGAAAACCTGCCGGGCCATTTTGGATCCCAAGGATCATTTTCTTCTGCTCAACATGTATTCCTTGAGCTTTTCCTCTCTTATCGCTGCCAACCTCATTCAGTCCAATTTTGGAAAGGTGAAAAATGCCGAACATGGAGAACTCTACCTGGAGGAAAAGCAGGGCAAAAAGCTTCCCTTGGGAATATTTTACCGGTTTTCCAGTTATTGACCTGAGGATATTCCATGAATAACAGACAGATTTTTCTCTCCCATCTGGCCCAGACGACTGATTTTCCGCTCATGATTGAGGTGGAAAAAGCAGA
This sequence comes from Algoriphagus taiwanensis, assembly GCF_036245645.1. NCBI lineage: Bacteria > Pseudomonadati > Bacteroidota > Cytophagia > Cytophagales > Cyclobacteriaceae > Algoriphagus > Algoriphagus taiwanensis. Next base: position 85,133 of record NZ_BTPE01000013.1, read on the forward strand.
GGGAATCTATCTTTTTGGTCCAAATGGAGAAAAATACATTGACCTCATCTCTGGAATCGGAGTCAGCAATGTAGGCCATCGCCACCCAAAAGTCATCCAAGCCATCCAGACTCAGCTGAACAAATACCTTCACCTGATGGTCTATGGGGAGTACGTTCAGACCCCTCAGACCCTGCTTGCCAAGGCCCTGGCGGAGACTTTGCCCCCACAGCTCGACAATGTATATCTGGTCAACAGCGGTTCGGAGGCAGTAGAAGGTGCTCTGAAACTGGCCAAGCGCTTTACCAATCGGAGGGAAATCCTCTCCTGCGTCAACGCCTACCACGGCAGCAGTCACGGTTCTCTGAGTGTAGGTGGAAATGAAGTATTCAAAAGAGCCTATCGACCTCTCCTTCCCGGGATCAAAAACACCGTATATGGAGCCTATTCGAATCTGTCACAAATAACCACAGACACCGCAGCCGTCATCATCGAAACCATTCAGGGAGAAGCCGGAATCCGGGTCGCCTGTAGAGAATATTTTCAGGCTTTGAGGAAAAGATGCGATGAAACAGGCACTTTGCTGATTCTGGATGAAATTCAGGCAGGATTTGGGCGAACCGGCAAATTCTGGGCTTTCGAGCATTTTGAAATTGTGCCTGATATTCTGGTCTGTGCCAAAGGAATGGGAGGAGGAATGCCCATTGGAGCTTTCATCTCCAATAAAGAGGTGATGGGTGTCTTCAAAAACAACCCGATTTTGGGCCATATCACTACTTTCGGAGGTCATCCGGTAAGCGCAGCTGCATCTCTTGCCACAATCCAGGTACTCAAAGAAGAAAAGCTGATCGATCAGGTAGAACAAAAAGCCAATTTGATCAAATCCCTTCTGGTTCATCCCAAGATCAAATCCATACGAAACAAAGGCCTGATGATGGCGGTGGAATTTGAATCCTTTGAGGTTTTGAAAAAAATCATCGACCGGGCTATCGAACTGGGGGTCATCACCGATTGGTTTTTGTTTTGCGATGATTCCATGCGGATCGCTCCGCCTTTGGTCATAACAGAAGATGAAATCAAAACAGCTTGCAGGTTGATATTACAAGCTATAGAGGAAAACTAAATTACCACTCAGCAAATTTTCCGGCTTAGGTTTCTATTTATTCTCACCCTTTCCTTTTGTTTATATTCAGGCAAAAATCCATTCCTATGAAAAAATTCCTCTCCCTTTTGGGATTTGTATCATTCCTGCTGATTGTAGGGATCTTGGTTTTGATTTTTATAAAAAGTCCAAAATACAATGGAGAGGTGAGCCTTCCGGGTCTTTCTCAATCCACCGAAGTCTATTTTGACGAATACGGCATCCCGCACATCTACGCCCAAAATGAATCGGACGCTTATCGCGCTCTAGGCTATATCCACGCTCAAGAGCGGCTTTTCCAATTGGAAATGATGAGAAGAGTGGGTTCGGGAACCTTGGCGGAATTTTTAGGAAAAGATCTCCTGGAAGTCGATCAGTTTTTTCACACACTCGGCATTCCAAAGCACGCCAAAGAAAGTACGGAAACACTGATTGCCCAGGGAACCACTCCTTGGAGAACTGCCTCTGAAGCGTACATCGAAGGAGTCAATGAATTCATAGCCCATGGCAATCTTCCTGTAGAGTATCTCCTTTTGGGTGAAAAACCCAGGCCCTACACGCTGGAAGACATGCACTCCATCGTTGGCTACATGTCATTCACCTTTGCCATGGCTGTAAAGACAGATCCTTTGCTTACCAAAATATCCAGAAACTTTGGGCCTGAATACCTCAATTCTCTTGCAGTAGAAACCCTGCCTGAGCATCATGTGATACCGGTTCACTACCCGGATTCTACAACGAGCATCTCAACAAGTACCTCAACCTTGACCGCTCTATTGGAAAAAATCCCCGTACCCCAATTGCAGGGCTCGAATGCTTGGGTGATTTCCGGTAATCGAACTCAGTCCGAAAAGGTGATCTTCAGCAACGACACGCACATCGGCTTTTCTTCCCCCTCGGTCTGGTTTGAAGCCCATTTGGAATATCCCGGATTCAGCTTTTATGGTAATCATCTCGCTGGAATCCCCTTTGGATTTATGGGAAACAACCGACATCATTCCATTGGATTGACCATGTTTGAAAACGATGATCAGGACTTTTTCGAAGAAAAGCTGAATCCCGAAAATCCAAATGAAATCCTGATCGGCGAAGAAGCTTTTCCCATCCAAACCCGAAAGGAAATCATCCGAGTCAAAGGACAAGACCCTGTAGAATGGGAAATCCGAGAAACCCCTCATGGTCCCATCATCAATCCGGTAGTCAAGGAAATTGCGGACCTGACCTCCAATCCTGTCTCATCTTGGTGGGTCTATCTGCTCGAACCAGCCAAGAGTTTTGAAGCAGTTTACAAAATGAATCATGCCCAATCTATTACAGAAGTAGCAGAGGCGGTTGCCTTGATTCATGCTCCCGGACTGAATATCATGTATGGAGATGCTGAGGGAAACATCGCCTGGTGGGCGGCTGCAAAGCTTCCGATTCGTGGAAAAAAAGCCCATTCCAAGATTATTGCGGATGGTTCCGATCCCGAAACCCAGCCAAAAGGTTGGTATCCTTTCGAAGAAAACCCCAAAAGCATCAACCCTCCCAGTGGGTTTGTAGCTTCTGCAAACAATCAACCCGATTCTACCAGAGGAGGTCATTTATTTCCCGGGTATTATTTTCCGGGGGAAAGATGGAACCGGATCGCAAAAACCATTTCTTCCCGAAGCGATTGGGATGTAAAATCCCTCCAAAGCTTACAATTGGAAACGATCAATGAGGTATTTCCCCAAATCGCCCAATTTATGCTCGCTGAGGTCAATAGAGAGGACTTTGAGGAATTTGCTGAAGCTTTGGAAAGGTTAGAAACTTGGGATGGAGACCATCAAATCAAAAAGACCGAGCCCACCCTTTTCTACAAATGGCTGCTCCATACCTGGAGATTGGCTATGGAAGATGAGCTGGGAAAAGAGGGCTTCGAGGCATTTCTTCAGACCTTTATCATGGTCAACAGCAACCGACATTTCATCACTAAAGAAGACAATCCCTGGTGGGACAAGCAAGATACCCCGGAGAAGGAAACCCGTGAGGATATCATCAGGGAAGCCTTGTCCCTTTCCTTGAATGAGCTTTCCCAACAGCTGGGAAATAACCCCAAAGAATGGAATTGGGAAAAAGTGGTGAATCTGGTGCACCCTCATCCTCTGGGAAGCCAAAAGCCCTTGGATAAATTATTCAACGTACAAGCTGGCCCAATCGCCGGAAACGAGGAAGCCGTAAACAAGCTGACCCTAAAACCTATGCCCGATGGCACTTATCAGGTAGTAGCAGGCCCTGCCATCCGAATTATGTTGGACTTTGGAGATTTGGAAAATTCTGTTTCAGTTTTGCCCACCGGCAATAGCGGCAACCGATTCAGCAAGCACTATGCAGACCAAAAAGAGCTTTTTGTGAAAGGGAAGTATCGACCGCAAGAAATGAATGAAGCGAGGATCAAAGAGCGGTCAGAAAATAAATTGATTTTAAACCCTGCTGACTAGAGGAGAGTTATTGAATCAGTGAGATTATAAATTATTGAAATGGGAATTTTTGATAGAAATAAAAGTAAAAAAGATCCAAAGGCTTACCCTGTTCAAAAGCCTGAAGAAGAGTGGCAGGAGATTTTAGATCCACATTCCTATCATGTCCTTCGGGAAAAAGGCACCGAAAGACCATTTACCGGACAGTACTACCTGAACAAGGACACCGGTATCTACGAGTGCAAAGCCTGCGGAAATGAGATTTTTCACTCTTCCAAAAAGTACGACAGCGGCTGTGGATGGCCAAGTTTTACCGAGCCCATTCGGCCTGAGGCCATCGATGTGCAGATGGACTACAGCCACTTTATGATCCGGGAAGAGATTCTTTGTGGTAATTGCGGAGGACATCTGGGGCACCGCTTCCCTGACGGACCAAAAGACCAAGGAGGAATCCGCTACTGCATCAATTCGGTCAGTATGGATTTCAAAAAAGAGGACGAAAAAGCTTAAAATTTCTCTTCAATCCCTAAGCCAAACAAGGCGAAATCGTACTTCACGGGATCTTGAGGATCAAACTCTTTCAATCGCTCGGTCAACTCAAGTGCTGTAAACCAGTCGGTCTGCTTTCTCTGGATCAGGCCCAATTTCCTCGCCACACGATCCACATGGAGGTCGCAGGGACAAATGAGTTGAGAGGGTTGGATTTTATTCCAAATCCCGAAATCCACTCCTTTGTCATCCTTTCTTACCATCCAGCGAAGAAACATGTTGATCCTCTTACAGGCCGCTTTTCGGGCTGGGGTAGCGATATGCTTTCGTGTACGTGAAGGTGCATCCGGTAAGCTGAAGAAGAATTCATGAAATCGGACCAGCATACTTTCCATAGCATCCTCCCGATTGGTTTGTCCGATCAAGAAGGCCTCTTCCAAACTGGGATGGTTTCGATAGTACCAAGCCAAAAAATGAATGAAGTAAAGCGTATCCGTCGCATTGAAGGTTCGGTGCTTAAAACTCAAAAACGGCTTTAAATCGCTTTCCTGATGGTTTTTCAAAAAGTCATGGGGTGCATGGTCCATCATCTGGAAAAGCTCATTGCACTTATTGATGATGGTTTTTCTTTGTCCCCAAGCCAAAATCGCCGCAAAAAAGCCGGTGATTTCAATATCCTCTTTTTTAGAATATTGATGGGGTATAGAAATGGGATCATTGGGAATGAAGCCCGGCTGATTGTATTGGATGTATTTTTCCTCCAAAAAATCTTTTAGGGAATTCATGCGATCAAAGGGCCACTTTCACTTCTCCACCCTGAGCCCCATCAAACCATTTGAAGGAAAGCTCATTCTCAGCTTTCTCTGACACATGCCAATCAAAGGACTTAATCTGAGTAAGGGAGCGAAGAGAATCCTCATCGGGATCGTACAGGCAAATGTCAAAATCTGGCATATTCTTGGAGTCCAGCGTATTCCATTTCTCCAAGATAAACCCCTCCTCGATCACTCTTATTTTATTGCCAAAGACATAATCAGTAAGCACAGAAGGCACTCCGTCTTTTCTCCTAAGTCTAAATCCTGAAGGCCCAAACAAGATCTGCTTGCAAAGCTTAGCTTCCAAAAGCTCGTTGGAATGGGGTAATGTTTCCCACTCGGACTCTTTAATCACCACTTTTTTTCCCTCAGGTTTGATACTGGCCAAAAGCTGAGAAAGCTTGGAAAACACGAAGGTCAAGCCAATAAAGAGCAAACCAAAACTGGCCAAAATCGGATAGGAAATGATAAAAATCGCATTCCAGATAAATCTGAATAGGTGATGAAAGAAGAGTTGGACTTTGCTCATGGGGTAATATGGAGCCGTAAAGGTACCGCTGTTAGACTAGAATCCCAAAGTGATAATGATCAGCTTTAGCCCTTAGATACTTAAAGACGGGAAAACCGGAAAGGATCAAATATCAATTGAATTGGATAAAACTTGAGAATGGATTTTCCTATCAAATAAAAAAGCCTTCACAAGGAAGGCTATACTAATTAAGCTATGTAAATTTTAGTACAATACTTCAACCGGAAAACGATTATTAACCGCTCTCAACTGATCGTAGGCAGCTTGGGATAGTTTGATTACCAGTTTGGAATTGTCGCCTGTCTCAGGTAGAGTACCTACCACTCGGGCGAAAATGGTCACATCATTTTCTTCATTCTTCACACGCATGATGCTTCCCACAGGAGCAGTACGGTGCAAAACCAAATACTTTTTATGTCCTCCGGTACCTTCGATCACTTCAGCCTGTCCGTTTTCCTTGATATTTTTAAATCCTCCGGAAGTATATTCGATCGTATTTTCCTCTCTCATCTCGGCTGTGGAGACGGCCATCTTCGGCTCTCCGATTACAGGTACAGTAGATGGTCCTTCTGGAGCTCTCCCAACTTTAATGCTTTGCCCAACCCGAAGGTTATTGGAAGTCAACCCATTCCACCGAATCAAATCTTCTACACTGGAATTGTATTGATTAGATAGAGAAAATAGTGTTTCCCCTGACTTTACAGTGTGAGAAATCCACTCTCCCGGTACGATGGGAGTAGAAGTAAGGGTGTTGGATACGGTTACGGTGGAAGTTGTTTTAGTAGGCTCAGACTTTGGAGAAGGTGTTTCTTTTCTTGGTTCTTCTTTCTTAGGAGTGGGCTCTGGCTTGGGAGTTTCTTTTGGAGCGGAAGTTGGAACGGAGGCAGTGGTGGTTACAGCCAAAGTCGGATTGACAGCTACTGCCGGAGAGGGAGCAGTCTCCTTAACCACCAAGGCCTGTCCCACGCTCAGGTCATTTCCCAGAAGTTTGTTCCATTGCTTCAAAGAATCTACCGTTACTCCATATTTTTTCGAAATGGAGAAAAGAGTTTCTCCCGGAGCGACTTTGTGAAGGGAATTTCCATCAGGCAGCTTTGCCGCAGTGATATAAGGTATCCGGATAGTTTGACCTGCTTTCAATCCCTGCTTGAGTGATTCATTGGCATTTTGGATTTCTCCGACTGAAGCTTGGTATTTTCTGGAAATGGAAAAAAGAGTCTCCCCACCGGTTACTTGATGAAGGATAAAAGTTTTGTCTCCTACCCGCTCCACGCCTACAGAATCTCCCAAGGTCAATCCCTTGGCATGAGATTCTTGAAAAGAAATTAGGAAAGCAAAAAAGGTGAATATCAGAAGAGTTTTGCCAGAGAAGAAAGTGGTATTCATGGGTCGTAATTATTTTTAGAACAAATTCAGGATTAATCCTGTACTATTTTTAGGCAATAATTATGCTAAAAATCACTTCCAAACCACTAAAGAATAAAAGTCATTCCTAGTGATTTGTCTGATAGCTTAGTATCTTTTCTTTCTCTTATTCCAATTATGAATCTAAAACGACTATCTCTTATTCTTTTTTTCGGACTCTTTTCGGCATTTGCTTTTTCTCAGGAAAAAATAGAAAAGGTCTACACCTTCAAAATCGATAAGGACATCGATCCTGCGATGAACCGTCGGGTAAAAATGGCCTTGGACGAAGCCAAAGAAAAAGGTGCGGACCTGGTCCTGATCGAAATGGATACCTATGGAGGAGAGGTCACAGATGCCGATGAAATCCGAACCCGGATTTTGGAGTCAGAGATTCCCGTCTATGTGTTTATCAATAAGGATGCAGCTTCTGCAGGAGCCTTGATTTCCATTGCCTGCGACAGCATCTACATGGCACCCGGGGCTAGCATTGGTGCAGCGACAGTCGTCAACGGAGTCGATGGTGCAGCGGCACCGGACAAATACCAATCCTACATGCGGTCCATGATGCGCAGCACTGCCGAGGCCAAGGGAAGAGACCCGAAAATCGCAGAAGCCATGGTGGATGAAAAAATTGAGATTGAAGGTGTTTCAGCAGCTGGTTCGGTGATCACTTTTTCCGTTTCAGAAGCCATCAAATATGGATTTTGTGACGGAGAATTTAGCTCCTTGAATGAGATTTTGGAGGCAAAAGGACTAGCTCATGCTGAATTGATTGCTTACGAGGAGAGCTCTACAGAGTCTATCATTTCTTTTTTCCTGAGTCCGGCTATCAGCGGAATTCTGATCCTGATTATCATAGGAGGCATTTATTTTGAACTTCAAACCCCCGGAGTCGGATTCCCACTTCTGGCAGCCATCATTGCTACCTTGCTCTATTTTATCCCTTACTATCTCAACGGCCTTGCGGACAATTGGGAAATAATTGTCTTTGTGCTTGGGATTATCCTGCTTGGGGTGGAATTATTTGTCATACCCGGCTTTGGCATCTTCGGTGTTCTGGGAATTGTCTTTATTCTTGGCGGATTGGTCTTGGGTATGCTTCCAAATCAAGATTTCAATTTTGATTTTGTACCTGCTTCTGAGCTATTCCTTGCTTTACTAACCGTGATTTTGGCTGCGTTAGCCTCAGTAGGTTTAGTCTTTTGGCTTACGCCAAAGGTCAATCAATGGGGTGCATTCAGCACTATTACCTTGGCAAGCACCCAGGAACGTACTCAGGGCTACACCTCGAGTTTTTATGCAGACAGCTTAAAGGGAAAAACAGGAATCGTCCACAATCGACTTAGGCCAAGCGGCAAAGTAGAAATCGAAGGGGAAATTTACGATGCCTATTCCAGAGGAGAATTTTTGGATCAGGGCGAACCCATCATCGTTATTTCCACAGAAGGAACCAGCCTAAAAGTCAAAAAATGGGAAGGCTAAAGGCGGGATTTTGATAAGTTTGTGGCATGAATCCATTCCAGTCTGTCTACCAACTGATAGGAGAAGAAAAAATCAGGGAACTCACCGCATACTTTTATCAGGAGGTTGCTGAAAATCAGGAGCTAAGAAGACTTTATCCTGAAAAAGACTTGGCTCCTGCCGAGCGAAGGCTGTTTCTTTTTCTTCTTCAGGTTTTTGGTGGACCTCAGACTTACTCTGAGGAAAGAGGACATCCCCGACTGAGAATGAGGCATTTCAACTGGCAAATTGATGCCAAAATGAGAGACCATTGGCTGAATGCCATGTTTACAGCCCTGGATAAAATCGAACCTGAACAAAATGTGAAGGAATTGATGATGGGGTACTTTATCAAAGTGGCTAATCATATGATCAACCATGAGTAAATTTTTCAGCAGAGTCTATTCTATTTATGCCGCGGTTCTTTTTGTGATCAGTTTCCTGCTGATTTTTCCATTCTTCCTGATCTGCATTTGGGTACCGGGATGGCAAAAATTCGGCAGAAAAATCAACCGCTATTGGGCAAAGGTTTACTTTTCACTGATCTTATTACCCGTTCGATTGGATATCCGTGGCGAAATCAAAAAAAACCAACCCTATATTTTCCTTGCCAATCACTTCAGCTATCTCGATGTAGCCATGATGGGATTTATCCCCGGGGACGTGCTCTTTGTAGGCAAAGCTTCTATCCGCAAGGCTCCTCTTTTTGGCTACTATTTCAAAAAATTACATATCGCAGTGGACCGAAGCCGGGTCAAAAGCAGGGCTGAAACCATGCGGAGAGCAGGTGAAGCTTTGGATCGGGGAAGTGGTATCGTTTTGTTTCCTGAAGGTGGAATTTATACCCAAAATCCACCCCACATGGTTCCCTTCAAGTATGGGGCCTTTCGGCTGGCAATTGAGAAACAAATACCCATCATCCCTGTCACCTTATCCTATAATCATCTAATTTTGCCTGAGGACGGGAAATTTCTTCTGCATTGGAAGCCTGCCAAAATGGTCCTCCATGAAGCGCTCGATCCCAAAAATTTTACCACAGAGTATGAGCTTTCTGAGCACTGCTATCAAATCATACAAGAACAGCTCAATCTCGATAATCCTCCTAAAAAGTCCCTAAAAACCAGCGAGACGTGAAAATAGATAAAGAAACTATCAAGAAAATAGCCCATCTGGCACGACTGGAATTTGACGAAAGCTCTGCGGAGAAAATGTCAAAAGACATGTCTCAGATTCTCGATTGGGTAGAACAATTAAACGAAGTAGATACCGAAGGAGTGGAGCCTCTCACCACGATGTCTTCCGAAGTCAATGTCATGCGGGAAGACAAAGTCGGACCGCATCTTTCCCACGAGGAAGCGCTGAAAAATGCCCCACAAAGGGACTCTGATTACTTCCGTGTACCCAAGGTTTTGGAAACCAATGAGTAAGAATTTGGATACAAAGAAATCTTTATTGCGAATTCCAGCCCTTCTGCTTCTTGTGGCGGCAGGGCTTTTTGCCGTTTGGGGTTTGGCCAATGATGAAGGGTTTTACCGGGAGGTTTTACCAGCCGGTTTTTTGGACACGGTGGAAATCCCTTTTCACACGCAGTCTTTTGGTGATCTAAAGCTTCCGATCTACTTGGATAATTACCTTATATTTCAAGAGTTTAAAGCTTTACCAGGCCCTTTTGAAATAGCTGAAAGCAAAGCCTTCGGCCTGTTGGTGTTTCTGGTTTCGGTTTTGGCTTTGGCAGGATTCAGCCATTTCAAAAAACTTCCCTTTTTAGGAGCTGGCTTGGGTTGGATTGTTCTCCTTACGCTGACTAATGTCAATGGACTGAATATCGGTGCACCCAGTTCCAATAGTTCCTTGATTGTGATGATCATTGGTTCCTTAGTCCCCACCTTGATCTTTCATATATGGTTGGATCGGGTTGCTTTCCTAGTTCGAAGCTTAGTGATAGGTATGAGCTTTGGAACATCTATCGGGATACTCATTTTTTTGAGTCCTATTTCTGATCCTGCATTGTACTTGGCGGAGCATTCCTTAGTCCCTGCCCTGATTTTTGCCATTGCTTGGCTTTTTTGGCAGGGACATGCAGTGATTTCCGGTCTTTACGTCTTGCTTGCTCGAATCAACACGAATTTAAACACCAAAATATCGGTTCAGATATCCATCTTGGCTTTCGTCTATTTTGGTATTTTGGTAGGCCAGCTTGCGGATTTGAGAGGAACGGTCTCCCTGCCTTTTCATCCCTTTTCTCCGCTTTGGATTGTGTTTCCAATCGGGATCCTAGGATGGTTTTCCACCCGGGAAAAGCTACAGCAGTCTGAGGACCTGGCAGCCCAACCGACAATTCTCAAAACCCTCTATTTCTTGGGCTTAGGCCTTATCTTTTGGCTGATCTGGAAGGTAAGATTTGCAGGAAATCAACCTGCAGAAGAGCTTCTTAAGCATGTTTTGACCTATACTCAGGCAGGATTTACCCTGTTTTTCATGGTTTACCTGATGAGCAACTTTCTTGGGGTGATGAATTCCGGAAAGGCCGTGCAGCGCATTTTATTCAAGCCCTTTTCTCTTCCCTATTATCACCTCAGGGTTGGAGGTTTGATTGCGATATTGGTCATCATGGTCTATATGGAAGCTGTGGTGGCTGCTCAATTCAATTCCCTGACTAGTAATATTTTGGGAGATTATTACTATCAGACCGAGCAGAAGCTGGAAGCCAGCATTCTCTATGAAAACAGCTGGGATACCTACCGCAAAAATCCCAAAGCCAAGTTTCTCACTGCCCAGCTTCTCTTTGATTTGAACCAACCCAGTCTGGCGAAGGAACATCTGGAGCAAAGCTTTTCCGAAGTTCCTCAGGTGGACAATATCCTTTTGCTTTGTGAAAGGCTCAATAGAGAAAACAAGCCCTTTGAGGTAATTTTTTACCTGGAAAACGGATTGAAAAAATTCCCCGACAATCCCTACTTGGTAAATAATCTTGCTCTCTACTATACGCTTACCCAGCAAACGGAAAAAGCAGAAAAGCTACTAGAAGGAAATTCTTCCGATAATCCAGTCACCGAGGCCAACCGAATTGCACTACAAACTAAGCTGAATAAGGAAATCCTTAATCCCGAAGAAAAGGGCGATTTGATCTCCCAAATCAATGCACTAGCCGCCATCCGAAAAAGCGGAAAAATGCCGGAAGAGGACTTGATTAAATCTATTCGGCAGAATCTAGAGAAGGAGACCTCTCCCCTGCTTATTCATGCAGGATGGAGGAATTTGGTAACCCAAAAGACTACAGCCGATCCGATTCAAGATCTTGCGCTATTGGATTCCCTGACCAAAAAGGAAGAGTTTTTGGATTACTTCTTTGACCTTCAGGAGACAGCCTGTCTTCGTAGTCTGGCGGCTGACAGAATCATGGAAGCGGTAAAAAACCTGAATGGCTTGGCTTTCCGAAATCCAGGTGATGCGGCTTATTACCTTCAGCTTACAGCGATGATTCAAGCCCAAAATCTGGATTTTGTCAAGGCTGCCAAGGATTTGATCGTAGCTGAAGAAAAAGGTTTTCAAGCTTTTGCTCCCCATCATCTGAAGATTCTAAAGTATGGAAGGCAAGAGGCCCTAGCCGATTCCATCAGCCGTCAATTTAAGATTGCTGAAGATCTCCTTTCCGCTGAATATGAATCCACTCTTCCCAACTTCAATGAGTGGCTTCCAGAAAAAGCTTGGGAAATGTGGAGAGCCATAGCCGATCCATCATTGAAAAAGGACTTATCGATCCGCCTCCTTTCCCAAAAGACCCACGGCCTAAAAAGAGCCCAAATTCAGGAACTGGGCAGCTATTTCCAGGAAAATGCAGAGAATGCAGAATCCTTGCAAGCTTTCTTGGCCAATCCGGATTGGGCTAATGCAGAAGCGTTGAGCTCCTTGATGAAATTTCTAAATGCCGGAGAAGACTTGGCTGCGAATCCCTATTTCACTCCTTTGGTTTTGAGTGCAGCTGATCGGATTCCTGACCCGCTCAGTCAATATGAAATTTTGCAGGCTAGCAGTGAATTTAACAGAGATCCTTTGCTCTGGATGAGGAAAGTTCAAGCTGCAAAAAGACTCGGATTGGACCATTATGCCGCTGCTGCCATACAGGAGATGAGTGGCTGGATGACATGGGATGAAATAGAAAAACTTCAAATGGCTAACTATTAGCCGATTTTCCCGTAATTTGAGCAATTGGTAAAATAAAACGAAACCTAAACCACTAACCTAAACTAACACTTGCATCATGAGCAGAGTCATTGAAACCCACGAAATCAACAAAACCTACAAAATGGGCTCCGAAATCATTCAAGCCCTTAAATCTGTGAGTATTAGCGTAGAGCGTGGAGAATATGTTGCCTTCATGGGGCCTTCTGGATCTGGAAAATCAACGCTGATGAATATCATTGGATGCTTAGACTCCCCTACTTCAGGAACCTACATTTTGGCTGGTAAAGACGTGAGTGACATGAGTGAAAATGAGCTCGCTGATATCAGAAATAAGGAAATAGGCTTCGTTTTTCAGACTTTCAACCTTTTACCCCGAGCCACTTGCCTTGAAAATGTAGCTTTACCTCTGGTCTATGCGGGATATAGCCGGGCAGAGCGGGAAGAAATGGCATTCAAAGCATTGGAAAATGTGGGACTTGGCGATCGAACCAAGCACCGTCCCAATGAACTCTCGGGTGGTCAGCGCCAAAGAGTGGCCATTGCACGGGCTTTGGTAAACAATCCCAGTATCATCCTTGCCGATGAACCTACCGGTAACTTGGACTCCAAAACATCTTATGATATCATGGAGCTTTTTCATGAGCTTCATTCCAAAGGCAACACCATCATCATGGTAACTCACGAGGATGATATCGCCCACTATGCCCACCGCATAGTCCGACTCAGAGATGGCTTGGTGGAGTCAGACAAAATAAACCCCAATCCTACCCGAGGAATGGCCGTTCATGCCTGATTTTCCCAGAGAAATCGAATTAGAATGCTATTTTTGCCTGAGTTAGAAATGCGGCTGAAATGAAAATTTATACCAAAACCGGTGACGAAGGCATCACTTCCCTCCTGGGTGGATTGAGAGTTCCAAAATCTGATCTTAGGATCGATGCATACGGGACAGTAGACGAGTTAAATTCTTACCTAGGATTACTTCGAGATCAGGAAGTCAATGGAAAGAGAGCTGATTTTCTAAAAGAGATTCAGGACAGACTTTTCACTCTTGGGGCTGATTTGGCCACGGTACCCGGCAAGGATAAAGTAAAAAAGCCTGACCTTCATGTGGAAGACATCGAACAGCTGGAGCTGGAAATGGATCGAATGGATCTTGAGCTTCCACCTCTGACGGCATTCATTCTTCCCGGAGGTCATCAATCCGTCTCTTTTTGCCATTTGGCAAGAACAGTATGCCGAAGAACAGAACGAATCGTGGTAGAACTTGCCTCCTATGAGCAAGTCAATCCCCTGGTGATTCAATATCTCAACCGCCTTTCTGATTATCTATTTGTACTAGGCAGAAAAATGGCAGCAGAACTGGAAGTGGATGAAGTGACTTGGAAACCAAGGTCCTAATTCTTTCTCCCAATTCTTTCAAAATATATTGACCTGGGTTTCCAAACCCAAAAACAACTTGAGTATGAAAACTTCATTAGCTATTCCGGTAACCCAAATCGAGAAGTCCCGATTGTCGGAAATCGATTTTTCAAACTTGGCCTTCGGGCGAGTGATTTCAGACCACATGTTTGTGGCCGATTACAAAGACGGAGAATGGACCGACCTTCGCATCGAACCATATGCTCCCCTGGAATTGAGCCCTGCCAATGCAGCATTACATTACGGTCAATCCATTTTTGAAGGCTTGAAGGCGTACCGAAACGACAAGGGAGAAGTCCTGATATTCCGTGCTGATGCCAATGCCAGAAGAATGAATGAATCCGCAGCAAGAATGTGTATGCCGGCATTGCCAGAGGAAATCTTCATGGAAGGACTTGCCCAGCTGATTGACTTGGACAAAGCTTGGGTTCCTTCTGCGAAAGGTTCCAGCTTGTATATCCGTCCATTCATGTTTGCCATGGATAATTACATCGGAGTCAAGCCTTCAGACACATACAAATTCATCATTTTCACCTGCCCTGTGGGCGCTTACTACAGCAAGCCTGTCAATGTGAAAGTAGAAACCTACTGGACTCGGGCGACTGAAGGCGGAACCGGTGCTGCAAAGACAGCCGGTAATTATGCGGCTTCCCTCTACCCTGCTCTTCAAGCTCAAAAAGAAGGGTTTGATCAGTTGCTTTGGACAGATGGCAAATCCCACAGCAAAATCGAGGAGAGCGGTACCATGAATGTGATGTTCAAAATCAATGGTAAGCTAATCACCGCTCCCACCAATACGGGAACCATTCTGAAAGGAATCACGAGAGATTCTGTTATTCAGTTGGCAAAAGACTGGTCAGAACCATTGGAAGAGCGCTTTTTGAATGTGAGTGAGCTTCAGGAAGCACTGGAAAATGGTACCTTGGAAGAAGCCTTTGGTGTGGGAACTGCCGCCACCATTGCCCATATTGCCAAGATTCAAGTCAATGGAAAAACCTACACGCTACCTGAAAAAAGCAGTGAAGCCTTCTCCAATCGAATTTTGAGAGAGTTGGACGGAATTAAATATGGAGAAATCAGCGATCCTCACAGCTGGATTATCAAAATCTAAACTTCAAAGGCTGAGTTTTGGAAAAAGAGAAATCATTTTCTCAAGTCCGAACTCAGCCTTTTCTTTTACCCACCCATGAAAGCACGGCTTTTCTTCCTCTCGATCTTTTTCATTTCTACCTTGGGTTTTGCTCAGACCCCTTCTAAGGATTTTGTTTTGCTCAAGCGAGGAAGTAATCAAAAAAGCCAAATCCGGTTTTATCCCGGAGAAACCATTACCTACAAAAGCAAAAAGCTGGGCTATTTTATCACGGATAAAATCGAAAGACTGGATAATGATTTTATTTTCCTCACCGAAAACATCATCAGCCCAAACGACATTGAAGCCATTGACATCAGGCAAAAAGACAAGAGAAATCGAACCTTGAGAAACTTAACTGCCTTGTTTTTAGGGTCTGGAGTACTTCTATTCTCTGTTGAAACGATCAATAGTATTTACCAAGATGAGGTCTTTGAAATTGATTCGGGGGTAGCTACTCTATCAGCAGTTTTGGTAGGGACGGGCTTGGCTATGATTCCTTTACGCTACAAGACCTTCAAAAATCAAGGGGACAACAGGATTCAAATTATCATTATGCGCATGGATTAATCCGGCTTTGCTGGCATATGCCCGATTTTTTTCAGACTTTTGCAACCGAAATTTTAACTTAGACAGATGACTTCAGAACAACTGAAAGACTTGAAAGCCCGCACTTCGGCTTTGAGGAGGTATCTTTGACTACGATCGGAAGAAATTAGAAATCCAAGATCTAGAGGCCGTTTCGGCCCAGCCTGACTTTTGGAACAACCCAGAAGAGGCAGAAAAAACCATGAAACAAATCCAGGCCAGAAAGACCTGGACCAGCGATTTCGAAAACCTGGACAAGACCATCCAAGACTTGGAAGTATTGTATGACTTCTACAGCATGGAGGAGGTAAGTGAGGAAGAAATCAAGGCAGAGTACACCAAGGCAAAATCTGCCGTAGAAGAGCTCGAACTCAAAAAGATGCTTTCTGCTGAGGAAGATCAGCTCAATGCCGTGCTGGAAATCAACCCCGGAGCGGGAGGTACTGAAAGTAACGATTGGGCTTCCATTCTGATGCGGATGTACATCATGTGGGGAGAGAAAAACGGATACAAAGTCCGTGAGGTTGACGTGCAGCCGGGTGAAGTTGCCGGAATCAAATCCGCCACTCTGGAATTTGAAGGTCCTTTGGCTTATGGCTTCCTGAAATCCGAAACTGGAGTACACCGATTGGTTAGAATCTCTCCTTTTGACTCAGGAGGAAGAAGACATACTTCCTTTGCTTCTGTGTATGCATACCCGGAAGTGGATGATTCGATCGAGATCGAAATCAACCCTGCCGACGTAGAATTGCATACATCCCGATCCGGAGGAGCCGGTGGACAGAACGTAAACAAGGTAGAAACCAAGGTGCAGCTGACGCACAAACCAACAGGAATCGTGGTGGTCTGCCAAGTAGAGCGCTCCCAGCTTGCCAACAGGGAAAAAGCCATGCAAATGCTTAAATCCCGTCTCTATCAGATGGAATTGGAAAAGCGAAATGCTGAAATCGCCAAAATTGAGTCATCCAAGCTCAGAGTAGACTTTGGCTCCCAAATCCGGAACTATGTCCTTCATCCTTACAAGCTGGTGAAAGACAACCGGACCGGTCATGAAACTTCAGATGCGCAAAGTGTTTTGGATGGTGGCTTAAATGAATTTATGAAAGCCTTCCTCCTTGCCCAAAGCGAAGAAGAAGCCAATAAAGAGTAAAAAACAAAGGCCGGAGATTTTCCGGCCTTTGTTGCTTTTATTTTCAGATGACCCTGAAGGTCAATTGTAAATATCCTTCCTATGACCAAGGGCAATGATATCAACTATCAAATCACTATCAAAAATCTCGTATATAATTCGATAATCCCCGACACGAATCCGGTAACCATCCCGACCCTTTAACTTCTTACACCCTGATGGTCTAGGTTCCTCGGAAAGGTTTGCAATTGCACTAAGAATGGGTTTAGCCTTTAGATTATCTAATTTATCCAAGTCCTTCTTTGCCCTTCGAGAAAGAAAAACTCTGTATTTAGGCATTTTTGTTTTTTCTGGATTCAAGGTATTCATCCAAGGATAATCTTTCTCCCGTATCCTCTTTTTTGGCTTCATCAAAAAGACGGATATCCTCCAACTCTTCCAATTCTTCCAGAATCGCATCAAATTCTTCGATTGGTAAAACCACCAAAGCCTTTTCCCCTTTTTCATTCTTGATAAATTGAGGATTTAAAGTTTT
Source organism: Algoriphagus taiwanensis (assembly GCF_036245645.1). Lineage (NCBI taxonomy): Bacteria > Pseudomonadati > Bacteroidota > Cytophagia > Cytophagales > Cyclobacteriaceae > Algoriphagus > Algoriphagus taiwanensis. The sequence continues at coordinate 102,422 of NZ_BTPE01000013.1, forward strand.
CATACCCTTCTGTTTTTTATTCAGGATTAGTCTTTTTTTAGCACAAGAAGATTCAAAATCGAAAACTATGAAGCTAAATGCTTTTCAATTTTATAGGTTGCTCAATGGAGTGAACTTTATACAACCTTAATAGACCGACCTATTTTTTCATTAATTTATTTGAAAGGCAACTAAAATACAATGATCATTTTCAGATTAGTGTTTCTTTAATTCCCCTGGGAGATAAAATTTCAACTGGCAATAGAAGAAACAAGTTCTAATTGGATTTAAATCGTTTTGTCCTGACTTTTGTGCAAATGCGGCTTACTCCCTCCTTTTTCACATTTGATTTTTTCCTGCTTTGCCTCAGCAACTTCCTGTTTTTTTCCTCTTTCAATATGATTATCCCCGAACTGCCAGCTTATCTGAGCTCTTTAGGAGGGGAAGATTACAAAGGGTTGATTATTGCACTCTTTACGCTCTCAGCTGGACTTTCCAGACCCTTCAGTGGAAAATTGGCGGATAAAGTCGGCCGGATTCCTGTGATGATGTTTGGGGCATCAGTCTGCTTTGTGGTGGGCCTGTTGTATCCCCTTCTCACCTTTGTTTCAGGATTTCTGTTTCTCCGATTTGCACACGGATTTTCGGCAGGATTTACCCCAACAGGTGCTTCTGCCTACGTAGCTGATATTGTTCCTTTTCAAAAAAGAGGGGAAGCCATGGGAATCCAATCTCTTTTTGGCTCCCTAGGAATGGCAGCAGGACCCGCTGTAGGAGGATGGTTAGCCGGATTTTGGAGCATAGATTGGATTTTCTACTGCTCGGCTTTCACTGCCATCTTTTCTATTTTGATTCTCATCAAGCTAAAAGAAACTTTAGAGGAAAGAGAAAAGCTCTCTGCCCGTCTTTTCAAACTGAATAAAGAAGAAATCATAGAAACACGAGTGCTTCTTCCTTCGGTAGTCCTTTTTTTATCCGTTTTTTCGTTTGGAGTGGTTTTGACCATCATTCCAGATTTTTCCACTCACTTAGGAATTCAAAATAAAGGGCTGTTTTTTGCTGTTTTCACGCTTTCCAGCTTAGGCATTCGACTTATTGCAGGTCGGACTTCCGACAAATATGGTCGGGTGGTCGTGATGCGTGTGGCCAGCATCTGCATGGTTGCGGCAATGGCAGCTATCGCTTTGGCAGAAAGTAAAACCATTTTGCTGGCTTCAGGAGTGCTCTTTGGAGCAGCTGTAGGGATGTATAGCCCAACTACCACTGCCTGGGTGGTAGACTTGTCATTGGATAAGTATCGGGGCAGGGCCTTGGCTACGATGTATATTTTCTTAGAAAGCGGAATTGGCGTAGGAGCCCTCATTTCCGGGTGGCTCTACTCCAATTCCACTTCTAATTTCAAATTGGTTTTTCTGACTGCAGCAGGCTTTGCTTTTCTATCCTTTCTGATTTTGATCTTCACCAAAAGGGACCGAAAACTCAGTCAATCTCATCAATAGCCCAGGTAATTGCTCACTCTCGGAATAGCCAAAATGGACTTTTGGCGACCATTGTAATAGGTCACCTTTTCCCCATCAAAAAACGCTCCTTCTTCCAGCATAATCCGAACGTCTTTGTTCCACTCCTTGACAAAAACAACGGCATTTAGCTCAATTGCATAACCGGTATTGGCATGAAGAGGAAAATCACCCGCACCGTGGGTGTCACCCTGATTGTCCCACATTCCGATGGTGGGTCCGGCCGAATGCCCATAAAACCCAAGCGGATGGGTATAGATACTTCCGCGAATCCCCTCTGCCTCCATCTGCTGTCGGGAAGCCCGTAAAATCTCATTTCCTGTTCTTCCCTCCACATAATTGGAAGTCAAAATATCCTGAAGGCGATTTCCAACTTTAAAAGCATCCTGCAAATAAGCGGGCACTTCGGTTTCACCCGCCTTTAAAACATAGGCCAGCTCCTGCGTGTCGGTATTGAGTCTCAGGTAGGTGATCCCAAAATCAATATGCAGTAAATCCCCGGGCATAATGACTGCTACATCCGGTCTAACCGCGAATGATCGGTTTGCTTCATTGGAATTCGGGTCAGGTCGCTGAATATCCACGGTAGGATGAAACCAGGTATCCAGCTTCATCTCTTTGATTTTTTCCCTGTAAAACCACACCACATCGTCTGTGGTAGTTACTCCCGGTGTGATTACTCGATCAGATAGTCCCTCTGCAATGATGTAATGGGCCAATTCCTGAATATGCTTATAGGCTGCCATTTCTGAGGCTGTTCTTGTCTCCAGCCAGCGCACAGCCAAAGTCTGGGCAGAGACCACTTTGTCCTTAAAAGCATCAGGTAGCTTTTTCATGAACTCCTCGTAGTCAAAATGGGTCAGTCCATCCGCATGTCCATAGTCTTTGGCATAGTTGAGCCCGATTTTCTTGGGATTTTTTTCTTTAATAATCTCCATCAAGGCATTCCACTGATCAGGCTGAGCTTCTGGATCCCAGGCTTTTTTGAAGGACTTGCCCACATCATATCGGGCTATGGCAAAAGACTCTACTGCGGCATTGGGTGAAGGCTGATACATCACTAGGATGGTTCTTCGTCTCGCAGCATGCCAAGTGGAGGGAAGTAAGGTGCGGATTACAGGATCTTCGTTATACTCCCGGGACATGACAATCCACATATCAATCCCCGTTTCAGTCATGAGGCTGGGAAGGAGATTTCCAATTCTATCTTCCAGCCACTGATCGATGACTCGAGACTGTTCCCTTTGTGTAAGCACAGCAGGCTCTTGGGAAAAAGAAGAAAAAACAAAGCTGACCCAAAGGATCGAAAGAAGCATTAATCTCATAAGAAGGCGGTTTTTCAGCTCCAAGATAAAGGTTTGGAGTGAAAAGGAAAGAAATTATTCCGCCAGTTGGGCCGCAGAAATTGACGAATTCGAGGACTGGATTTTTTTCTTGCTCAGGGAATTGAACCTAAAGAATAAAAGCACTGCGGTGATACTCAGACCAATGAGCAATCCATACCAAATGCCCTTTTCAGCAAATCCAAATTCAAAGGCTAGCACATAGCCTAAAGGTAGACCCAAAACCCAATAGGCCATCAAAGTGACCAAAGTCGGAACTTTCACATCCTCCAATCCCCGCAAAACGCCTAATCCCACTACCTGAACTCCATCACTCAATTGGAATAGACCAGCGATGATCAACAGGGAAGAAGATAATGCAATTACTTCAGGATCATCGATATAAAGCTCAGGTAAAAAGTCCCTAAAAACCACAAATATCACCGCACAGAGAAACATAAAAGCCATCACCAACCCGAAGACTACCATCCCAGCCTCTCTCATTGCCTTGAGATTGCCTTTTCCAATCTGATTACTTACCCGGATCATTCCTGCAGTAGAAAGCCCCGTAGCCATCATATAGCTGATGGATGCCAAATTGAGTGCAATCTGATGTCCGGCAAGGGCATTGACTCCGATCCAACCCATCATAATCGCAGCTGTACCAAATGCGGATACTTCAAAAATATATTGGAATCCAGTGGGAATGCCGATTTTCAGAATTCGGGTAATCATAGGAAAGCTCGCATTGGGATTGCGAAGCTTGAAATGATACTTTTTATACCGGGAAGAAGAAAGAATATATCCTCCCATCATCAGCATCATCAAAACTCTGGAAATTAGAGTAGCCAAGCCTGCCCCATTTAGACCCATGGCAGGCACTCCGAACTTTCCCCAAATGAAAACCCAATTCAAAAATACATTGACCAGGTTACAAAAGATGGTGATATACATCGCCTGTTTGGTCTGGGAAAGTCCCTCTGCCAGCTGCTTGAAAGTCTGGAAGACCATCATGGGCAGCAAGGAGGCTGTGATGATAAACAGGTATGGCAATGCCAAAACCACCACTTCTTCGGGCTGCTCCAGATAGGAAAGCCCTTGGGACAAGCCCAAAATGACCCCAATCAAAAGAATTCCTGCAGTGACATTGATCCAAAGCCCATGACTAAACAGCCTGGATATTCGCTTCAACTTACTTTTGCCATCCGCAATGGAGACCAAGGGAGTGATGCCCATAGATACCCCAATACCAAACATCATGATGACAAAAAAGATACTGTTGGCCAAAGCGGAGGCAGCCAGAGGAACAGGACCTAACTGCCCCACCATCATACTATCAGCCACGCCCACAGCTACCTGCCCCAACTGACTTAGCATCACCGGGTAGGCCAGAATAAAAGTTGTCTTAAAATGATCCTTAATCGTCATATTGCTAATAGCCCAAAATGCGGGCAGCTTTTAGAATTCCAGCAACACTAATGGAATCAGTGATTTTCCCTGCCATGACCCATTCCAATGCCTCCTGAAAGGGAAGCTTAACAATCTTCAATACCTCCGTCTCGTCAAACTCCGTCGCCCCAAAACTCAACTCTTCAGCCAAATAAATATAACCCACCTCGTCCGTGACTGAATTGGACGTGTGGATTTTCATGATTTCAGTCCATTTGCCAGCAGTTATTCCCGTTTCCTCTTTCAGTTCTCTTTTGGCGGACTCCAAATGATCCTGATCGATTTTGCCTCCACCCATCGGGATTTCCCAAGAATACTCGTCCAAAGTGTAGCGATATTGGCCTACCAGCCAGGTATCGTGATTTTCATCAATCGGAACGATGGCCAAGGCCCGGTTTTTAAAATGGACTTTTCCATAAATCCCTTCTTTACCGGCAGGATTGAGTACCTGATGATTCTCTACCCGAATCCAGGGATTTTCATAGATCTTTTCCTCTTTGAGGGTTTTCCAGGGGTTTGATTCCATATTTATTCAAAAAAAAAGGGTAGCAATTTGCCACCCTTTCTATGATTAGATTGCTGATTAAGCAGGAATAGGCAAAACTTTTGAATCCTTAAAGGTAGAGAGAATTACCATGGACTGCATGGAATCCACTTCTTTGATTTCGGAAACCTTCTCCAGCATCAATTTTTGATAAGCGGTAATGTCCTTGGCAATGATCTTCAGAATGAAATCTCCTGTACCTGTGATATGGTGACATTCGATGACCTCCTGAATGTCATTGATCTCCTTCATGAATGCATCGATATTTCCTTTATTGTGTCCGATCAAGCTAACCAAAACGAATGTGCTAACACCCAAACCGATTTTTTCAGGGTCCAGTTTAGCATGGTAGCTTTTGATAATTCCAGATTGCTCCAGCTTCTTTACTCGCTCCAAAGTAGGTGCAGGAGAGAGTCCGATGTCCTTGGACAATTGGGCATTGGTAATCTTGGCATTGGCCTGAAGAATCTCAAGTATTCTACGGTCGATTTTATCAAATTTGATTCTTACACTATTGTCCATGTTTCTACGTCTTTACAAAATTTTCTGTGGCGCAAATTTAATATAATTGATTAAAATTTTAAATCGATTGTTCGCTTTTTGATGAACGGATTCAAAATTTTTTAGAAGTATTTCTGAGTATTTGGCAGTGAATTCCTTACAAACAGCAAGGTACTCGCGAAAATTTCAAATTATCTCCTGCCTTAGAGTGGTTCTAACGGGAAGGCCGAATTTAAAGTTTATTCTTTTTTATAAAATCTCTGGCTTCTTTGTGAGCGGGGTGTTTTCGCTTGGCATATTTCTTTACCCGGTTAAAATACGCTTTGGCCTTAGCCTTATTTCCTGCTTCGGATTCTATTTTTCCCAACTGGATTAAGGCATGCAGGTAATAGCCGCTTTCTTGGGATTCGGATTCTTCGCCATAGGCCACCGTTTTTTGGTAATACTGCTTGGCCACGGCTTTATTTCCAGTCCTAAAGTTATACTCAGCTACATAAAAAGACGCATACCTTCCGCTATTCGCTTCATAGCCGGTTTGCTTTTGATCTATTCGATCCAATATTTCATAGGATTCCCGGACCGATTCAGACCATCGCCCCACCGAATAAAGGTGTCTTGCATAAGATCTGTGGAAATAGGGATTGTTTGGAAACTTCTGGTGCAAATATTCAGAAATTCTCAAGGCATCGTAGGGCCTATTTTCCATAGAAGCATAAAGCCGGAAGAGAAAATACTGTGCCTCCACTCGGGTATAAAAGGCATTGCTGGCCACAGTTTCGAGCTGCTGGATTCCCAATTCCTTGTTTCCTTTGGGAAAAAGGGCCATCACAGGACGGAGTAAGGGATAATTTTCAGGAATCCACACCGAGAAATAATTGAATAGCGCATCTCCCAATAGCAACTCCGGATTGAATTCTTCCTCTCCCCTGCTCAATTCCATGTACTTCAGTGCATTTTTTCCGGCAAAAGTGGCTTTGGTCCAGCTTTTCCGCTCACTGTATAACCGTCCCATAAAACCGTATCCAGCCGCCAAAAAGAACGCAGCTTCCTTGTTGTTGGGATTGGCATCAAACATTCTCTCTGCCTTTTCATTTGCACGCTCCAAGTATTGGATAAACACATTGTCGTAACGGGTATTGGTCACGTCCACTTCAATCCTCCACCAATAGCCCAAAGCCATCAGAAAATCCGGAAGCGGATGCTCAGGATATTGGTACATGATGACTAAAAAATCCCGCTCGGCCGTGGGAAAGTCAAAATTGTACATGCTGTTGATCGCCTTGGTAATCCGGTACTGCAAGCCCTTGTCCAAAAGCAGATATTCTGAATTGGACGGTAATTCGACAGGCTGCTGAGGCTGGGCCTGAAGTCCAAGTGACCCAAGAAGCAACACTAAGAAAAAGATATATTCGGTTATTCTTTTATTCATCCTACACAGGTATTCTCCACAAAACTAAAGCGAATTGGCCACAATCAATTAGATTTAGGAGGATTTAGCATTTCCCATGGCAAAACACGCTTCTCCTTTGGCACAACGTTTAAGCGAACTGATTGATTTCGACAAACGTGTCTTTTTTTTCTTCCTGCTCTTCATTTTTCTTTTAATCCGGTATCTGACCAATGTTTTGGTATTGGAGGCTATTCCAGGGTACGAGGATTTAGAGAGAAAAGGCGATTTGATGTTTTTTCACTTGTTCAATTCCCTGAATTATCTCTGGACGCCTTTTGCCCTGCTGTGGAAATTCACCGTGATCGCCTTTTTATTTTGGTCTATTGGACTGATGATTGGGTATAAGGCGGATTTTAAAGCACTTTGGAAGTTTGCCTTGGTGGCAGAAGTGGTTTTTATTTTCCCTGAACTCCTCAGAATCCTCACCTATATCAATCCTTCTGGCAATATCACCTATCAGGAAATCCAGAATTTTGAACCCCTATCGGCACTTTGGCTGGTCGGACCTGAAAATATTGAAGAAAAGTACCACTACCCTCTTTCAGTTCTAAATGTCTTTGAGATTCTTTACGGAATCTTCTGGGTATTTGGCTACCATATGATCAGCCGAAGAAATCTCACCGAAAGTACTGTCGTGGTACTATTGGCTTATTTCCTTCCTTTGTTTATTTGGTTGGCATTTTACATCGGTGCATATCGCTAGGCTTTTCTTTTGGATTTTGCCTCTCCTGAGCATCGCTTGGAGCAATATTTTACCTCCTCCCAGTTTTTTTCCCACTTCTTTCTCCAAGTAAATGGACGGGAACAGACAGGGCACATTTTAGTCGGTAAATGTTCTTTTTTCATTGATTTTCAGTGTTTTTGATCGGGTGAATCCTCATTTGAGCTATGCCCAACGCTTGGATAAGGTATGTCTAGCCAAAATCCTCTCGGCTTCTTTGAGCACCTCAGGAAGTTTTTGAGCCCCCCAAATCACCTCCCTTGCTTTGGCGGCAGCTTTCTCCAAATCCACCAAAGGCAGAGGATAATCTTTACCAAGCTCCAACCCCAAATTACCTTGTTCCAAAGGAGTCAAAACCCAAGGCGTATGGATGAGGGAATTGGGCAGATTTCGGAGTTCAGGCACCCACTTTCGGATAAATATTCCATCCGGATCATGATCCAGAGACTGCTTGACAGGATTGTAAATTCGAACAGTATTGATACCCGTGACTCCGGCTTGCATCTGCAATTGGGGATAATGGATACCCGGCTCGAAGTCCAAAAACATTCGAGCCAAATGATTGGAACCGGATTTCCAGCTTTGTCCCAAATGATGGGTCAAAAAAGACACCACCATAGCGCGCATGCGAAAATTCAGGTATCCCGTCTCCTTCAGGCATCGCATGCAGGCATCTACCAGGGGCACTCCTGTTCTCCCCTCCTCCCAGGCTTTGATCAAATTCTCGTTTTTCTCCAAAGGCAAATGAAGAAATCCCCTATTGATGGGCTCAAACTCCATTCGGGACTCCATCTCAAACTTTTGGATAAAGTGACAATGCCATTTGAGTCGGGACTGGAAATTGGTCCAATTCCTAGATTGTTTACCTGTTTTAGCCTGAACTTGAGAAAGCTGGTACACCTCTCGAAGGGAAAGGCATCCCCAGGCTAAATAAGGTGATAACCTACTGCAGGATTTACGGCTGAGTTCCGGCTTGCTGATATTTCTGCTGTAATCTTTGACCCGATCGGAAAGAAAACTCTGAAGGTATTTCCTTCCCTTGGACTCTCCTCCGGGTTGCATCAGAGGATTGGGGATTTTCCATGCTTCAGGAATGGGATTTTGGCGAAACTCGTCCCAAATATCCTCATTAAAACCAACCCAAGAGGCTCGATTCCAATCCGGCTGGGCAAGTGCTGAGCTCATGAATCCAAACCAGAGATTATTCCATCGATGTCGGTTTTTTCTACCTCTTTCCACCCCTTGCTGAAGATATTCCTTCCATTTGATTCCTTTCCGTTGGAAAAAATCGACCAAGCTCAAATCCCGCTTGAAGGTCAAATCAATCCCTGTCTCCTGATGGGAATACACAGTCTGAATGGAAAACATCTCGGAAAGGAAAGTGAAGACTTCTTCTGCTTCCCGGTAAAATATAGCCACTTGAGTGGAATGGGTATGGAGTCGGATTTGAAGATCCTGAAGACTTTCCCAGACAAACCTCCAATGTCGGACATCACTTTGGGGAGCTTGAACCAGGCTAGGCTCAAAACAATACATGATCAATACGGGAAAGCCTGAGTCAATCGCTTCTGCCAGCGGGGCATGATCACTCAGTCTGAGGTCTCTTTTCAGCCAAACCAGGGAAATTTTCTGCACGTCTAGAAAACTTTCAGCACGAGGCAAAGTTTGAGATTCATGAAGAAATTGAAAGATTTATCCGAAGAAGAAGTGGATCGAATCGTGGAGATGGCTTGGGAAGACCGTACTCCATTTGATGCGATTCAGGCTCAATTTGGAATCAGTGAGGGAGAAACCATTGCTCTGATGCGAAAAACCATGAAAAGAAGCTCCTTCAAAATGTGGAGAGCTAGAGTGCAGGGCCGAGCCACCAAGCATGCCAAAAAAGCTCCCGAAGACATGGATACTTTTAAATCAAGGATGCAAAAAAGCATAGCTCTGAATAAGATTTCCAAACGATAGAATCCCTGAAAAATCAAAAAAAGGCAGATCACCCGATCTGCCTTTTATGTTCAAGTCAACCCATTCATCTATCAAAATCCCAATCCAAGTGCCATAGCAGAAGGATTGAAGTTCAAATCTCTTACTTTGGAAGCTTGGCCATTACTCAGATTTATGGAGTAAACTCCCACATTGCTGCCTACTCGGAAGACTCCGTAGGCCATATCTGATGTACCACCGATATCAAAACCGTTTCCGTCCAATACGTCAATACCCAAGGCACCGACCGGCACCAGTACTCCGTCGTTGGGAGGAGATTGTTGATATAGCATGTCCGTTGCAAAATCGATTACATACAATACTGTAGAGGTAGTCCCTGCAAATGATTTCGTGTATGCCGCGGCATCGACCATGGGCATTCCCGGATTGAGCATTCCATCCACAGCGACTACAGTTCCCAAGTCTGGATGAAGCCTTAGATTTTGACCATTTTCTGTCACCAAACGAATTCGGTCGACGGTAGGATTAAAGTCAAAGCCTACTTTCATCCCCTCAATCACAGGAGAAAAAGGCATTCCTATTTTAGTCAAGGTCCCGTTTGAAGGGTTGACTGAATAAAGCTGGCTTTGATTGGTGACTGCCAAAAGCTGTCCATTGACTGGTCGGTAATCTAATCCAAGCACCTGTTCTCCCATTTCCAAACCTTGAAATTCGACCATACTGAGGTCATCTCCCATGGGATTGAAGCGATACAACCTTCCTTCAGCATCAGCACCATATGCGATGGGATTGGTTTTAAAAGCAATTCCCAACACATTGACTCCAAATCTCCCCACCCATGAGGCCTGTCCTGTCTCAAGATTGATTTGATAAAGTCTATACTGATCAGATTCTGTTTTACTCACTGCCAATGCAACCGAATTGTCCGGATTAATATCAAAAGTTGTGGGGCCGTTAAAATCAACACCCAAATTTCCAACTTCTACCAATCCTCCATCATTTGGCGGCATTTGCATGTACAACTTGTCCTGAGTCAGATCAATATCATAAAGTGTCGTGGTGGTAGCTCCGGAAACGCTATTGGTATAAGCCACACCATAAATCATCGGATTCATTCCTCCATTGATTCTTCCATCCGTTGCCACGACTGTTCCCAATTCAGGGTGCAATCTGAGATTTTGTCCCTGAGCCGTTACCAGTCTGATTCGGTCCACCGTAGGGTTAAAATCCAATGAAACCATCATTCCCTCAATGGAAGGACTGAAAGGCTGAGTTCCTAAGGGAGTGGCTAAACCGGAGTTTTCATTGATCAGGTAAAGTCTACTTGCAGAGCTTACCCCATATAATTGTCCGGTAGCAGGTCGGTAATCAATAGATAATATCTGTTCGCCAGAACCCAAGCCGGTGATGGGTACAGTATTGGCAGGAACACTTAGCTCCCCTCCTTCAAAAAAGAGGAGTTGATTCCCCTCACCCAATACGGTCAGGTCTACCATCGGGGTAGCACCGGGATTGGCTTCTATCGGTTCATTCCCATCTTCACAGGAAGTCAATCCTACAACCAATAGAAAGAGGGCCAAGCCCAAAGAAAAATTCAGCTGTTTTTTCATAAGCGTATGTAGTTTTTTTGGAAATACGCATTGAATTGTCGAGCTGGATTTACCTCAATAAAAAAAACCGAATCCCATTGGACCCGGTCTTTTTCATTAACCCAAACTTATCAACCTATTTATTTTATACTGTTTCAAAAGGCCATCTCATGATGCCTCCTGCCAGATTTTTCAAGTTTTTGAAGCCCATATCAGCCATTATTCCGCAAGCTTGCCCGCTTCGGTTTCCACTTCGGCAATACACGAGGTAGGTTTTGTCCTTGGGAAGATTTTTGATCTGATTCACAAAATCTCTGGACATGATGTCGAGATTTCTTGCACCGCGGATTTTGCCTCCGGCAAATTCTCCCGGAGTACGGACATCCAGAATAACGGTGTCGGGCTGCAGCATCAGGTCATGAAAAGGACCTGAGGGAATGTCTTCGTAGTTTTTTGGTGTGGTTTTGAAGAAGTCAAACATGGTTGTTTTATTTTTTCTTCAAAGTTACCCCACTTGCATCCTGACTATCAGTAATAAAAGTCACTTGCAGAGATTCAGCCTTTGGCTGGTGTGAATTTCTTTTTAACCTCCAAGAAAGAAAGTCGAATCAAGAGCACCCATGGAATCCCGTGCATGAGCAAGTCACCCCAATCGATGAGTTTCATTCCCACAGCTCCACCTGCCACCCAGCGAAGTTTCCCCCAGATGTGAGGTTCTTGAGTGATTGGAGCCAGACCCAGCGCCAGACAAAGGACGATGACAAAGCTCCAACTGTTGTAAAAGACTTTTCGGTTTAGTTCTTTTTGTTCCACGGGTAGGTGATTTGTTGCCAAAAGGTCTTGGGAAATTCTTCCACATGCTCAAAACCCAGCGGTTCGTTTTCATTCTCGTTGGGAATGTAAGCGGTCCCAAACAGGTAATCCCAAAGGCTTAATGAAATCCCATAATTCACTCCATGGCTGCCCTCAGGCAAGTGCTTGGCATGATGCCAAAGGTGCATGACCGGGTTATTCAGGACATATTTCAATGGGCCGTAGGTGATTTTAATATTGGCATGGTTGAGATGACCGATGGCGATGGTGAAGATGTGCAGGATAAAGAAATCATCCAGTCCAAACCCAATCATTGCCAAAGGAATGTATTGGACAGATTTGTACACGATCGTCTCCATCCAATGATAGCGAAGGTGAGCAGCAAAGCCCATTTGCTCCACAGAGTGGTGAACCTTGTGAAACTCCCAAAGCCAAGGACTTCTGTGCAGCCATCTGTGCACATTCCATTGGATAAAATCCGCTACCACAAACATGAGCAGAAATTGAGCCCAACCAGGCCAGGAAGCCACGTGGATTGCTACCAAATTGGAAATCCCAAATAGGCCCAGAAAGTCATTGAAGGCTTCTACTGCCACATTGGACAGGGAATTGTAAACGACTAAGGAGAAAAGAAAAAAGTTGAAAAACATGTAAAAGGCATCCAGCCAGAAATCCTTACGGAAAGCAGGCTGATTTTTCCTCCATGGAAAAACCAATTCCAGTACCCAAACCAGAAGAGATAATCCGACTAGCCAATAAAAGTAATTGTGCCAAGATGGATAGAGTACCTCGGATTTGAGGTAGTTCCAGTATCCGTAATACCCGTCAAGAAAGATTTTGAAATACTCGCTAAGCATAGCTTTATAGACTCATTAATTCTTTTGCAATGATGTAGACACCCATCACGAGTACAAACCAGCCAAACCCCTTTTTCAGAGCTTTCTCATTGATTTTCTTGGAAAGGGCGCTTCCGATAAATATCCCCACAATGGACAATCCGGTAAAGATCAACAACATGTTCCAGTCGATGGTTTGGGTAGACACATCTCCCAAAAATCCAATCAAAGATTTGGCTGCAATAATGAGCAGGGAGGTCCCCACAGCCATTTTCATAGGTAATCTGGCCAAAAGCACCAAAGCCGGAATGATCAAAAACCCTCCACCGGCACCGACAATCCCTGTAATCAATCCTACCACAGACCCTTCCAGTGCGATCATCGGGAAGTTGAACTTAATCTCCTCATTTTCATCACAATCGACACACTTCTTATTCCGAATCATTGAAATAGACGCTGCAAGCATGATGAGAGCGAAAAACACCATGATCCCTATATTTTTGGTGATCTCCGCACTGCCCAAAGTGAAAAGCGGGTCAGGCAAAGCCGGAACCAAGAACTTCCTGGTCAGAAATACTGCGATAAAGGAAGGAATGGCAAATACGATAGCCGTCTTGTAGTTGACCAAGCCTTTCTTCATATAGGTACCCGCACCAACCAAAGAGGTGGATCCTACCACAAAAAGGGAATATGCCGTGGCCAAAACTGGGTCCACTCCCAGAATGTAAACCAATACCGGAACGGTAAGGATAGAACCTCCGCCCCCGATAAGTCCCAAACTCACTCCAATCAATATTGCGGCTGCAAATCCAATAAGGACAACAATATCCATAGTCTTTTTTTTTAGATTTCTGTCCACAAAAGTAGGTGGACCAGAAGCCGGGAAGCGGTGACAAATGTTACATGCCAACTTACAAACCCCGACCATTTACAAGCTTGCCCTCAGGAAACCCTGCTCTCTCTGGCAAAATCCTATAAAATTCTGCTCAATGCTTTAATCCTGTTTTTCACAGTCTCTTCCAAAGGTAATCATCCCTTTCCAGTGGAGACTTAATCCTGGCATTTCTGATTAAATCAACTTGCTTCCAAGAAAAGGAAAAGCTTCAGGAATTGCCAATTCCTTTTTCTGATAGAATCAATTCTGGAATAAGCTGTATGAAATTTCCATTAATATCTATTTCGAAAAGGAATTTAACGATTGATAAATCTTAAATTAACGAGTACAAACTACACCCCTATGAAGATCATTGTCCCTGTAGACTTTTCTCCCAATTCCATTAAGGCGCTTGAACTAGCCGTAACTATGGCTGGAAAAAAACATGGACAAGTCATCCTAGTCCATGTGATCGAGATAGTCTATGATTTTGCATCTCAGGCAGCCATAGCTCTGGAATCCATGTATCGAGATGGAGAAAAACAGCTAAATGCCCTCACCAAAACTTATACAGCATCTGAGGTCAAAATGAGCCACAAATTACTGGAAGGAAGTCCGGCTATTGCTGTTGCCAGATTGGCGGAGGAGGAAAATGCTACCCTCATTCTGATGGGAACAAAGGGCGCTAGCGGGATCAATAAAGTCCTGATTGGATCTACAGCTGTAAATATGATTCGAGAGGCGACCTGTCCGGTATTAATCATTCCCGAAAAGGCCAATATCGCTGGTATCAAAAAAGTGACGTTGGCACTAGAATTTGCCAATCATGAGGAGAAGTTTATCGATTGGATCGTGAATATGTCCCAGCGTTGGCAATTGGGATTGGAATTTTTACATGTCCAGACTCAGCAGGAATTCCGGGACCAGCTTTCTGTGCTGGGACTGGAAAAATATTTAGAAAAAAAATACCCAGAGCTACCGGTAAGAATCCACACGTATTATGCAGAATCTGCTTCTGCAGGTTTGGAGGAATACCTGGATGAGCATGAAAACACCATCCTCGTTATGTGTCATGAGCATAAGAATTTGTGGAAGCAAATTTTGGAAAAAAGCGAGTCGGTAGCCATGGCTTACCATACCCATATTCCGCTCCTGATCATGAATTGATCATTTGCTGATCAACTCTTCAAAATCATCCCGGATGTAGATCACATTTCTTCCCAGTTCAATCCATTTTTTCTTCTCCAATTGCTTCAGAAGACGGGAAATTACCTCCCTCGAAGTACCCAATTCATTGGCTATTTCCTGATGGGTAGTGTGCAGTTCATTGGCTTTGAGCTGCTTCATTTTGGTGACGATATAGCGCATCAGTCGCTCATCCATCCGTTTAAATGCGACTGCATCGAGAGCAATAAGCATTTCCCGGAATCGCTGCTGATAGGTACTGGACACAAAATCTTTCCACTGCTTGAATTCATCGACCCACTGCTCGTGAATCTGAACTGGGATAAAAATTATCGTGGCATCTTCCTCCACTACAGCTTTTATTTCACTTGGCTTGGCTGCCGAGCAGCAGGTGAGAGAAAGTGCGCAGGTCTCCCCCTCTTCCAGGTAATACAAAAACAACTCTTTCCCATCTTCATCCATTCTCATGATTTTGATGGAACCGTCAATCACCAAAGGAACTGCCTTTATAAATTGGCCTGGTTCCATGAGTGTTTTTCCGGATGGCAAGTGCATGACTTGACCTTTGTCCAAAATGGCCTGAAGCAATTTTGGATCGGTTAATTCGGGTAAGGATTGCTTGAGCTTTTCTAGTGTCATTTTCAAAAACAATTTGCAAAAATGTCCTGGGGACACATACGAATTTAGTGATAAATGTCACTTGGAAAAACCATTCTTCATCTTCCCTGATCTCTTTCAAAAGATCAGGCGAAAAGGTGACAATTATCACCAATTTTAATAAAGGAGCTAAGTACCTTTCTTCCAGTTAATAAAAACCCAGGACTAATTGACTGGATCAGATTCTGCGGAAAAAGGTGAAAGAGTTTTCCTTCCTCTATTTCCAAAAATCAAAAATTCCAGAAGAAACCCTTAATCAAATGAAACATTATCAAATTTTGATCATTGGCGGAGGAACTGCCGGGATCACCATCGCAGCCCAACTGAAAAGAAAGGATTCCTCTCTGAATATCGGATTGATCGAACCTTCTGAAAAACATTATTATCAGCCCGCCTGGACCTTGGTAGGTGCCGGTGCTTTTGATTTCAAAGAAACTGAAAGAGATGAAGCAGACTACATCCCAAAAGGAGTAGAATGGATCAAGGATAAGGCTACTGCGATAGATCCGGATCTCAATCAGGTTTCGACAGCCAATTCAGGAGATTTCACCTACGACTATTTGATTCCTGTTCCAGGCTTGGTGATGGCTCCGGAACTTTTACCTGGCCTTACTGAAGCGATGGACAAAGGAGTGGTTTGCTCCAACTACACCGATCCAGAGCACACTTGGGAAGTACTTCAAAACTTCAAAGGCGGAAATGCAGTGTTTACTCAGCCAACCACTCCGATCAAATGCGGGGGTGCTCCGCAAAAGATCATGTATATGGCGGAGGATTACTTCCGTAAAAAAGGAATCCGTGACAAAACCAATGTCCTTTTTGCCACCCCTGGGACGGTCATCTTTGGAGTTCCGGAGTTTGCCAAGACGCTGAATAAAATCATTCACGACCGGAACATCATTTTCAAACCTTTCTACGCACCAATCAAAATTGATCCCGAAAAGCAGGAAATCTACTTTCAATATTCCAAACCGGGAGAAAGTAACTGTACCATCATGGAGGGAAATCCCCTTGGGGAAGAGCTGACCGGGGCTACAGAAATCAAAGTGCATTACGACATGCTGCATCTGGCCCCACCTCAGGCGGCTCCAAAGTTTATCCGCGATTCCAAGGTTTCCATCCAGGAAGGCCCTGGAAAAGGCTGGATAGATGTGGACATTCATACCATGCAGCATAAGCGATATCCGAATATTTTCTCCATCGGAGACGTGGCCCATCTGCCTACAGCCAAAACCGGTGCAGCGATCCGCAAGCAAGCGCCCGTCCTGGTTGAAAATCTGCTTAGACTTATCCAATCCGGTAATGTTGGAAGTAAATCCTACGAAGGATACTCTTCCTGCCCTATCGTCACCGGCTACGGCAAAATGTTGCTTTGCGAGTTTAAATACGACAACGTGAAGGATAGCGACCCGATGATCTCGACCTTCGTCGACACTACCAAAGAGCAGTACAGCATGTGGTTGCTCAAGAAATACGGATTGCCATTTATGTATTGGAATCTGATGCTGAGAGGAAAAGCCTAAGTCCACCCTCCTTAAATCCGAAGAAGGAAAGTCTCCAAGGCTCAGGAAATGTATCTGAGCATGGTGCTTTCCTTCTTTTTTTTGAAATAAGAACAAATCAAGAAGAAGCAATTGCTACCAAAAAGCCCATTCTATTCCATCTGAATAAAATATTTTGGATTAATTCGCGGCTTACTTTTGCTTTGCACCTAGCTATGCAAAGACTCCTTCTTTTCACCTTCCTTTTGTTGAATTTCACTTCTTTTGGCTTTGGCCAAAGCATTCGTGTCGTTGACAAGGAGAGCCGTCAGCCGATCGAAGGGGTATTGATTTATTCTCAGGAGCTGGGAATCAGCAGACTTACCGATGCAAAAGGACAGGCGGATTTGTCAACGTTTGAAGGTATAAATGCCATTCAAGTTCAGATGATGGGCTATGAATCCCTCAAACTTTCTTGGGCTCAAATCCAATCGATGAATGGAGTGATCGAACTGGAAATCAGTCCTCTGGTATTGGATTTTGCAGTCATCTCTGCCAGCAGGTGGGAACAAAACAGCCAAGAAGTATCCAGTAAAATAGTCCGGCTCAATCCTGAACAGCTATCCATACGCAATCCAGCCAACTCCGCAGATTGGCTGGGATCTTCGGGTGAGGTTTTTATCCAAAAAAGCCAACTGGGAGGAGGAAGTCCCATGATTCGGGGATTTTCTGCCAATCGCCTGCTTTATGCCATAGATGGGGTGAGAATGAATACGGCCATTTTCAGAAGCGGAAATCTCCAAAATGTCATTTCTCTGGATCCGTTTTCTCTGGGAAAAACAGAAATTTTATTTGGCCCCGGTTCGGTCATGTACGGCTCTGATGCGATAGGAGGAGTGATGAATTTTGAAACTTTGCAACCCCGAACAGAAGGCTTCAGCGGCAACTTAATCAGCAGATTATCCTCAGCTTACGGTGAAAAAACCTTCCACACGGATTTGTCCTACGGAGGCAAAAAATGGAAGTTTGTCACTAGCGCTACCCACTTTGGATATGGAGACCCAAAAATGGGAAATTCCGGAGGTCCAGATTCTTATCTCAGACTCAAATATGCCGGTCAGGTGGACGGAGAGGATGTGGAAATCAACAATCCTGATCCCTTGGTGCAGGTAGGAAGTGGCTATCAACAACTCAACCTCATGCAAAAAGCCGAATGGAAACCCAATGCCCGATCTACTTGGGACTATGGCTTTCATTATTCCAAAACCACCGATATTCCCAGATATGATCGTCTTCTGGAAGAGCGAAACGGAAAACTAAGATTTGCCAGATGGGATTATGGTCCTCAGATTTGGATGATGAATAATCTGAAATGGACCTATCAGGCCGAAAACAAATGGTTTGATCAGGTAAAGGTGATTATTGCGCAGCAATACTTCGAGGAAAGTCGTATCGACAGGAGATTTGAAAGCGTCTTGGAGTTTGACCGAAGAGAAAAAGTGAATGCCTACTCTCTCAATGCGGATTTTTTCAAAAGTCTAAAAAATGAGAATTATTTTACCTACGGACTGGAAGGGGTAACTAATCGGGTAGAATCCACCGGCTCGGAGAGAAATATAGAATCAGGAGAATCTCAAAAAGCCTCGGCGAGGTACCCCGATTCGAATTGGGCCTCCTTGGCCGCTTATGGCAACTTTTTTGGAGTGCTTTCTTCTCAATGGAAAATTCAGACTGCCTTGCGCTACAATTGGGTAAGTCTGGATGCAGATTTTGGAAACAACACGGAGTTTTTTCCCCTACCCTTCAGTAAGGCCAGTCAACAAAATCAATCCCTTACCGGAAATCTTGGATTGGTCTACACTCCGGAGCCAAGCTTGTCCATCTCCCCTGTTTTCTCCACGGGCTTCAGAGCTCCAAATGTAGATGACATCGGAAAAATTTTTGATTCAGAACCCGGCGCTGTGGTGGTTCCCAATCCTGATTTGAAACCAGAGTATGCCTATAATTTTGAACTCAATCTGAACAAGCATTTTCAAAACAAGCTCAAAATCGACCTCACAGGCTTTGTTACTTACCTAGACAATGCCTTAGTCCGAAGACCCTTCGAGCTCAATGGAGAGGATGAAATCATCTACGAAGGAGAGCTCAGCCAAGTCTTAGCCATACAAAACGCAGCATTCACCGAAGTCTATGGGATTCAAGCAGGTTTCGAATGGGCTCTATCCCGAAACTGGGTTCTTACCTCCAGATACAATTGGCAGAAAGGGACGGAAGAATTGGACGATGCCACCCAAAGTCCTTCCCGCCATGCGGCTCCGGCATTTGGACTCACCCGATTGACCTATACCCATAAAGATCTTCGTATTGAACTTACCTCCCAATACAGCGCGGAGCGGTCGTTTGAAAACATGCCAGAAGAAGAGAAATCCAAGACTTTCATCTATGCTCAGGATGAAAACGGAAATCCCTATTCCCCGGCTTGGACCATCTTTAGCCTTAATGCCTCCTATCAGGCCTTTTCCTTTTTGCAGGTCAATGCCGGTGTGGAAAATATGGGAAATTTGCGCTATAGACCCTATAGTTCAGGGATTGTAGCTCCTGGGCGAAACTTTACCTTAAGCCTCAAAGCTTCTTTTTAAAGAAAAGAAAATTCAATTTCGCATAACTTTAAGCCATTGAGGAAGTTATCTTTACCTACTTACTAATTTTCAGATGGCTGCGAAAAAATTGGGATTGACCCTTGTTCTGCTTGCATTCTTGGCATTAGTCCCGGGAGGTTGTGGCATTCTCTGCAACAATCCCTGTGGATGCAATCCTACTTTCCCTGAGCAAAGTGCAAGAATCCGATCCTTTGAGCTATTTACCTTTTCCACAGGAGGGCAGCAAATCAATCCCACCCTTAATCAGCCTTACGATCAAGTGGTAAAAGCTTTCAGAATCAAGGAATTTGACCTGATTTCATCTGAAGAAAGGCCTTCAGGCTTTTCCTGGAATCTAGGCACAGCCTATGCATGCAGCCCTCCCCCGATTACAGTAGATAAAAAATTGATTGGACTCAGCATCATCAATCAGGAAGAGGTAATCCTGGGAGATGGTACACGATGGGAAGTGGGACAAGATCTTTCAGACTCTTTTGGCATGAATAGTTTCTTCAACTCCACTCTGATCCCCATTGACGAGTTCATAGGGGAAGGATTAACCTTGATTTTAGAGGATTTCTTTAAGGTGGGTTTGAAAAAAGACCCCGGAAATAATTTGGATCTCAAGCTCAGCTTCAACCTTGTCCTCGAAAACGGAGAAACATTCCAAATCTCCAATGAGATTTTGAGCGTTCGTTCAAAAAACTGACAAAAATCTTCTTTATTTTTCTTTAGATTCATTCCAAATACCCCTACTTTTGCGGCACTAAGCCCAAAAAACGCCCAATGACAGCTGATCAGCTCAGGATAGATCAAACCGGAAAAATCCTTGAAATTCTTCCCTCCCCATTGAAATTGAATTTGATGGAATTAGGATTCTTGCCCGGAAAAAAAATCACCCTGCAGCATGAAGCTCCTTCAGGTGGCCCAAAAGCATTCCGAATGGAAGAGACGCTCCTTGCGCTCAGAAAATCAGAGGCTGCATTAATCGAAGTCGAACTGATCTGAAGCCCATGTCTGAAGCCCTTCTTTCTTCTACCACACGCACACAAAAAGTTGCAATCATCGGGAATCCTAATGTGGGTAAATCGACGATTTTCAACTATCTGACCGGGTTAAACCAAAAAATCGGGAATTATCCCGGAGTGACCGTAGACAAGAAAACTGGCTTGCTCC
The DNA here is from genome assembly GCF_036245645.1 of Algoriphagus taiwanensis. Taxonomy (NCBI): domain Bacteria; kingdom Pseudomonadati; phylum Bacteroidota; class Cytophagia; order Cytophagales; family Cyclobacteriaceae; genus Algoriphagus; species Algoriphagus taiwanensis. The sequence goes on from NZ_BTPE01000013.1 coordinate 123,093, forward strand.
ATTTAAGCGAGGCGACTTTTGAGATTGTAGATCTACCCGGAACCTACAGTCTTTTCCCCAACTCAGAAGACGAAATCATTGCCCATAGGGTATTGAATCATACCCGGATCGAAGACCGGCCGGATTTTGTGTTGATGGTCATTGACTCTTCCCAGCTTTCCAGAGGGCTTTTCCTGGCTTCCCAATTGATCGACCTAGGAGTCAATCTGGCTGTGATTCTGAACATGTCCGACCTTGCGGAAAAGAGAAAAATAGAGATCAAAACCTATGAGCTGTTCAAAGCACTCGGCGTGCCTATCGTATCTACCGATGCAAGAAGCCAAAAGGGACTTGATCAGGTCAAGCAATTAATCGGAGAGAAGAATTTCTCCAAAGCCTCCACCTTTGTGGATATACGTCAGGTGATTCCAGCTGAGATTTTGGATAGCGTAGCAGAAAGATTTCAACTCGAAAATCACTATCAGGCCTATCAGATGATCCGTTTTGGATCTAAGGATAAGGCCATGCCTGTCGAAGAAAGAAAATGGATTTCCGACCTTTTGGATTCCATTCAATTTAACTTGGAAGAAGCTCAACTTGAAGAAACTAAGCTGAGATACAAGAAGATCACCGATTTGGTGACCAAGGCTGTGGCAAAAAAGGAAGAGGTGAAGCCCAAATCCAAATTTGATCAGCTTACCCTCCACCCCGTTTGGGGATATGTCATTTTTGGTTTGATCCTTTTACTGATTTTCCAGGCCATTTTCACCTGGGCCTCCTATCCCATGGACTGGATTGATGGATTCTTTGCGGACATCAGCACAAGACTTGTCGGCTGGCTACCGGAAGGTCCTTTGACCAGCTTATTAGCCGAGGGAATTGTGCCGGGAATCGGCGGCGTAGTGATTTTCATTCCACAAATCGCTCTTCTATTCGGTTTCTTGGCCATTTTGGAGGATACCGGATACATGTCTAGGGTGGTCTTTTTGATGGATAGATGGATGAGACCTTTTGGGCTTCATGGCAAAAGTATCGTACCGCTAGTATCAGGAGTAGCCTGCGCAATTCCGGGCATCATGGCCACACGCAATATTTCCAACTGGAAGGAAAAAATGATCACCATCATGGTAACCCCTCTGATGAGTTGCTCAGCAAGACTTCCGGTTTACATCATTTTGATCGGTCTTACGGTACCGGATGAAGTCGTGATGGGCTTTGTCAATTTGCAGGCCTTGGCCTTATTGAGCCTTTACCTGCTGGGCATTATTGGGGTTTTAATCACCTCCTTCTTTTTGAAGCTGATCCTGAAAACAGATGAAAAAAGCTTCCTACTCTCCGAGTTGCCTCCCTACCGGCTTCCAAGATGGGCTGATGTGGGGCTCACCATGATCGAAAAGTCCAAAACTTTCGTTTTCGAAGCAGGTAAGGTGATTTTAGCCATTTCTATTTTGCTTTGGGTTCTTGCCTCTTATGGCCCACCTAGTAGAATGGATCAAATCAGAGCAGAAGCTCAAGTCAAAATCGAACAAGCCAACGGAGAAGAAGAAATTGCCCTTATCGAGGCTGAAACCAGTTCCCTACTTCTTGAAAACTCCTTTATCGGCATCATGGGCAGAGCGATCGAACCTGTCATCCGACCCTTGGGATACGATTGGAAAATCGGGATAGCTTTGATCACCTCTTTTGCTGCCAGAGAAGTCTTCATCTCCACTATTGCTACTATCTATAGCATTGAGGGCGATGTAGAAGATGAATTGACCATACGTGAGAAGCTGGCCCAGCAAGTGAATGCCAATACCGGGGAAAAAACCTTCAATGTCGCAACTTCCTTCTCTTTGATGGTGTTTTATGTTTTTGCCATGCAGTGTATGAGTACGCTGGCGGTGGTAAAAAGAGAAACCAAAGGCTGGAGATGGCCAATTCTTCAGACTATTTACATGTCTGGACTGGCCTATCTAACCGCATTCATCACCTACCAAATCCTATCTTAAATCATGTGGCAGGAAGTAATCGTCGGATTGTTGGTTTTGGCAGCAGCTGTATTTTTGATCCGGAAGTTTATGGTCAAGCCCAAAACACAGCCGGGATGCGATAAATGCGCTAAGCCTTAAGGAGCAATTTTCAGGTTCTGATTTTTTTGATACATTTAGCCCATGGGCAAAATCGCCAGCCAAAGCATTCTCACTGCCGTTTTTTCTTACCTGGGTGTACTGATCGGTTATGTAAACGTCCTTTGGCTCTACCCCTATGCCCTTGATGCCAACGAACTGGGAATATTCCGAACCATTCAGGATTTAGCACTCCTTTTTGTTCCTTTTGCCCAGTTGGGTGTAGGCCACGGCATCACCCGGTATTTTCCCAAACTCGAATCCAATCAATCCGCTTTTCTAAGCTATGGATTGGCCTTTTCCCTTCTCGGATTTTTGGTCGTAGGAGCTTTATTTCTGGGATTTAAAGAGGAGGTGATTCGAATTTTTGCTGTCAACTCTCCTGAGGTTGTGGATTTCTTGGGAATAGTCCTGCTGATCACCTTGTTTGCTCTCTTGGGAAGTGTGATGGATGCCTATGCCCGGTCTTTTCTGAAAGTGGCCGTTCCTACCTTCTTTCGGGAAGTTTTCCTTCGGTTTTTGACCTCAGTTTTGGTTTGCCTTTACCTTCTGGACTGGATTGATTTTGATCAGGTGATGATGGGTTTGATTGGGGTTTATGGCTTAGCCTTTCTGGGAGTATTGATTTTTTTGGTTTGGAGAAAAGTTCTGGTTTTGGATTTTCGCTGGAAAAACTTCCCTCCGGGATTCAGAAGCTCATTTCTAAAGTTTAGTCTGATCACTTTTTTAGCCACAGCTGCATCTACTTTGATTATGAAGATCGACAGCATCATGGTCAGTGCCATGGTCGGATTGGAAGCCAATGCCATCTATTCCATTGCCTTTTACATGGCTTTGGTCATCGAACTTCCCCGAAGGGCGGTCTCTCAGGTGGCTATGCCTGTGGTGGCTGAGCATTTTGCCAAAGATCGAATTGGGGAAATCAACCAACTCTACAGACAGATTTCCAACCGACAATTGTACATCTGTCTGCTGATTTTCGCTCTGATTTGGGGAAACATTGATCAGATTTACCACTTTGTCCCCAACAGGGAAATCTATCAGGCCGGAAAATGGGTGGTATTCTATATTGCTTTGGGAAAAATCTTCGACGTAGGCTTCTCCATCAACAGTGAGATTCTGGTTTTTTCAAAGTACTACCGATTCAACCTCGTCCTGACTATAGCCATGAGTGTCCTCATCATCGGAGTCAATTACTGGTTGATTCCCATTTATGGTATCGACGGGGCAGCAATAGGTTCTGCGCTAGTTATGCTGATTTTCAATGGGATCAAATATGGATATCTGAAGTGGAAATTGAGTTTGGATCCTTTCAGTTGGGATACGCTTCGGATTTTATTCATAGGAGCTATGGTACTTTCACTTGGAAGATATTCTACAGATGGCCTCGGACCCATAGCTAACCTAATTCTCAAAAGTGTCTTTATCCTCGGGATTTACGGAGTGATGTCCATGGCCCTGAATGTGGGAAAGGATGAATGGGAATATCTTAAAAAGCTGGTGAAAAAATCCGGGCCTTAGAGTGTTACGAAACCTCTTTTATAGACAAGATTTGAGCTGCCTTAAAACCGCAAACTTCCACTGTTATCCTGCTTTTTGTGCGAGGCCCTGATCGAGATCAGGGTGAGGCCTGTTTTTGGAGAGGGCTTCACTCGGAATTGTTTTTTAATTGTGAAGTTCGAACATGTCGACGGCCCGGATAGTGCAAATATACGATTTTGACAGGAAGGAGTTGGCTCAGAAAGAAATTATAGCAAAGAAGAGCGCCATTTCTCCTAGGATGTAAAGCACGCCTTTTACCCTTGCCAAATTTTATTTTTTCTTAAACCTTGTTCAAAATCCAATTATGAGGTCTAAGTGAGAGAGGGAAGAAAAATTCAAAATAATATTTTGCCAAATTCTGAATAGATTAATTGTGTCAATGTAAATTTGCATTGCAAAACCGCGCTTGCCATGTACCTGATTAAAAAAATGATCGTTTGCCTCGATCAAACCCCGCTTGACCAGACGCTGATTGAGCATGCTGCTTTCATCGCTAAAGTCAACCAAACCAAGAAGATATACTTTACCAACGTCATCAAAAACCTTTCTATCCCCAAGGAGATTTTGGAAGAATTTCCCAATCTGGTAGAAAACATGGTCAACGAAAGAAAGGAAGCCATGGAGAAATTGGTAGAGGAGCATTTTCCCAAACTCAAAGGCATTTCGATCAGCTATGTGGTCAAAGAGGGCAACCTCTCCAAAAAGATCCTCAAACTTGCCGAAGAAAAATCGGTAGACATGATCCTCATCGGGCGAAAAGTAGACCTTCCTGGTACAGGAGTCGCTTCCCAGCGCTTGGCCCGAAGAGCAAGTTGCTCCCTATTGATCGTGCCGGAAGGATCCAAACCCAAAATCAACAGGCTTCTTGTACCGAGTGATTTTTCTGAATACTCCAAAGACGCCCTTGAGGAGGCAATCATGATTGTAGAAAAACACGGGGGCAATGCGGAAATTATCTGTCAAAATGTATTCAGTGTGCCCACTGGATATCATTTTACAGGGAAAAGCTACGAGGAATTTACTGAAATCATGCGGATGCATGCCGAGATCAATTACAAGAAGTTTATCCGTAAGATCGATACCAAAGGCCTGAAAATCATCCCCATATACACCAAGGATGATGACGATGATCCGGTACAGGAAATTGTCAATATGGCTCTCGAGCAAAATGTGGATGGAATCATCATCGGGGCAAAGGGAAGAACTGCCGCCACAGCACTTTTTATTGGCAGTATGGCCGAGCGATTGATCCAATACAATGACAGCCTTCCTCTCCTTGTCACCAGGCCTAAAGGAAAAAATGCTGGAATTCTGGATTATATTCTGGAGATCTAAAAAGAAATCATTCCAATGAGTCGAAAAATTCGACTCATTTTTTTTTAGATTAAACCTTCCAGTCCTTGGCAAGTCCAAACGGGGTACATGAAAGAAATCGATCAAAAAATTCTGGAACAAATAAGTTCTCCGTTTACGCGTGAGCTGGGTTTCAGGCTACTGATCGAAACCTATCAAAAGAAAGTTTACAATGTCATCCGACGCATGGTCCTTATCCACGAGGATGCCGATGACCTGACACAAAACACTTTCATCAAAGCTTATCGGTATTTGGAGAAATTTGAGGGAAATTCTTCCCTTTTCACCTGGCTCTATCGGATTGCGACCAATGAAACCCTCACCTTTCTGGAGAAAAAGAAAAAGCGATTCTTTTTTTCCATAGATGACCATCAGGAAAGATTGGAGTCCTATCTCGATCAGCCCGGAAATTTCGATGGAGATCAAATCCAAATCAAACTTCAAAAGGCACTACTACTTCTTCCGGAAAAGCAAAGGTTGGTGTTCAACCTGAAGCATCAGGAAGATCTCAGCTATGAGCAGATCTCAGAAATAACAGGAACAAGTGTGGGAGCATTGAAGGCGAGTTTTCACCATGCAGTTAAAAAAATTGAGCATTTTGTCTTACAAGAATAAACCTATGGCCTATAAATGGGTCTAAAAAAAGATGGAACAGTTACCTAAATTCAAAGAATTTAAAGCACCTGAGGGGTACTTTGAGCAGCTTCCGGACCGGATTCTGGAAAAAGCCTCTGCCAAAAAATCCAATCCCTGGATCAAATATGCAGCGGCAGCAGCTCTGGTTCTTTCCTTCGGTTGGTGGCAGTGGAGCTCTGTATCCAATCAAAATGAGCAACTGAGCCTTGAAGAAGAAGCCATACTCTACATAGAAAGTAACCAATGGACCGCTGAGGATGTACTGAGCATGGCCGAGGATCCCAATTCCATATTGGATCAAATCATTGAAGAAGAATTGCCTGAGGAAGGGCTATTTTATATCGAAGAAGAAAACTGGTTCTAAAAGATAAATTGCAAAAGGAAACTCAAAGGAATTCGAAGGATTTGAATAAAACGAGGAGAAGAGAATATCTTCCGAAGGCTATCCTAAAATTTGCATCATTTGCCTACTTGGAACAAGTGAAGAAAAAAGCTAAATGAAATCAAAATGAAGAAAATACAATCCTTACTTATCACCCTGGTATTGGTATTGGTGACTTGGGAAAGTTTTGCTCAGCGACCGGGACAAATTGACCCCGAAAAGCTACAGGCTGCCCGAATAGCCTTTATTACCACCCGGATCGATCTAAAGCCAGAACAGGCAGAAAAGTTTTGGCCTATATTCAACGAGTACAACGACAAAAGGGAGGCTACCATGAGGCAAATAGCTGAGCTCAATCGAAACTCAGAATCCATCAGCGAGGAACAAGCCAAAGAACGGATCAAAAAGCGATTTGAATTGCAGCAGGCACTATTGAATGAAGAGCAGCAGTTTGTGCAAAAAGCCTCGGGTGTGCTGACGGCCAAGCAGATTCTGATGCTGAACAATATCGCACGGGATTTTACCCGACAGCTTTACCAAAGACAAAGAGGTGGCGGAGGTGGCGGGTTTTAGCCGAATTACTTCCCTCAAAAATGAAAAAGGCCCGGAATTCGTGAATTCCGGACCTTTTTTTATTGCTTCTTGAGCAAGTCTCTGATTTCTTCGAGCAACTTCTCAGAAGGCGTAGGTGCAGGCGGTGCTGGAGGTGGCGCAGGAGCTTCCTCCTTTTTGCGGTTCATTTTGTTCACTCCTTTGATAGCGAGGAAAATTACAAAAGCGATAATGACAAAATCAACTACGTTTTGGATAAACATCCCATAGTTCAAAGTCACTGCTGCCACTGCTTCCCCTGCCTCATTGGTAGTAGCTTCCTTGAGTACTACAGAAAGCTCTTTGAAATCAACTCCGCCTAGAAGTATGCCAATTGGAGGCATAATGATGTCATTGACAAAGGAGGAAACAATCTTGCCGAAAGCTCCGCCAATAATCACACCGACTGCCAGGTCAATTACGTTGCCCTTGACGGCAAACTCCTTGAATTCTTTAATAAATCCCATAAGGTGAAAGGTTAGGTTGATGATGGTTTAATTACTCGGAAAATAGCTAATTCAAAGACATCTACAAAAAACTGCGTTTCATTTTCGGCTTATTGTAAAACTATTTTTGGCAAGGCATGGATTTAGATGCTGCTTTTTGGGTATTTAGGTACCTTTATTTGTCCTTAGGATAAAGTTTTCAGCAAGTTTTGCAGCTTCAGTCTTCATCTCCTAACCCTGAACTTTGCATATGGGATAGTTAAATTTCCAATGACATGAAAATCTATTCCATTCCATTTTCGGTCCTTTTTCGCTTTTGATTTCACTAGCGAGGTTGAATTTTTCCTTATCCTTGCAATCCAAAAATTATCCTAAATGAAAGTACCTCAAGCACCCAAAAAAGAGAAAATTCTTGAAATCCACGGTCACCAACGAGTGGACCCTTATTATTGGATGAATGAGCGGGAAAACCCGGAAGTCATTTCCTACCTGAATGAAGAAAATGCCTACCTCGAGGAAATCATGAAGCCGAAAGAGGAATTCAAAAACCGGCTTTTTGAGGAAATGAAAGGCAGAATCAAAGAGGACGACCAAAGCGTACCCTATTTCAAATCGGGATTTTACTGGTATGTGAGATATACTCAGGGAGCAGAATACCCCATCTATTGCCGAAAGGCGGGGAGTTTGGAAGGTCCTGAGGAAGTACTTTTGGATGTCAATGAATTGGCTAAAGGAAAAGCCTATTACCAAGTCGGCGGAACCTCCTCTTCACCCAATCAAAAAATGCTGGCATTTGCTGCCGATGAGGTGGGAAGAAGGATTTTTACCATTCATTTCAAAAATCTGGAGACAGGAGAAATTCTTTCTGAGTCAATTCCACAAGTAACTGGAAACTTGACTTGGGCAGCAGATAATCAGACTATCTTTTATTCCAAGCAGGATCCACAAACCCTTCGCTCTTTTCAGATTTATCGGCACGTCTTGGGCACTAAGCCTGAGGAAGATGTTCTGATTTTTGAGGAAAAAGATGAAGAGTTCACCTGTGCTGTTCATAAGTCCAAATCGGAGGACTACATTTTCATTCACTCCTCCAGTACCATTTCTTCCGAAATGCGATTCCTCAAATCGGATAATCCTTCCGGGGAATTCCAAGTGTTGCAAGCCCGAATTCCTCATCTGGAATACGCGGCCGACCACTATGGAGATTATTTTTGGATTCGAACCAACGATCAGGCTACCAATTTCAAACTGGTAAAAACTCAGGTTACCCAAACCGGCAAGGAGAATTGGCAGGATGAAATCCCCCATAGAAAAGAAGTTCTATTCGAAAATTTTGAGCTTTTCTCTGGCTATTTGGTCACACAAGAACGATCAAACGGACTGACCAAAATCTTTATCAAACCTTGGGAGGCAGAGGGACATTTTCTGGATTTTGAAGAAGATACCTACACCGCATGGATTAGCATCAATCCGGAGTTTGAGTCCGATATGCTCAGATTTGGGTACACTTCATTGACTACTCCGAATTCTACCTTTGACTACCATATGCCTACCCGGAAAAAGCTCTTGCTCAAACAGCAGGAAATAGTCGGGGGCTATGATTCTTCAGCATATCAATCCCACAGAATTTGGGCTACTGCAGAGGATGGGGTACTGGTTCCCATTTCTCTGGTGTATAAGAAGTCTCTTTTCTCTCAAAACGGAGACAATCCCCTCCTACTCTATGCCTATGGGTCCTATGGATTCAGTATGGATGCCTACTTCTCCAGTACCCGCTTGAGCTTATTGGATCGGGGATTTGTCTTTGCGATAGCCCATATTCGGGGAGGAGAAGATTTGGGAAGGCCATGGTATGAAGATGGGAAATTGCTGAAAAAGCGAAACACCTTTACAGACTTCATCGCATGTGCAGAAAAGGTAATTGCTGAAAAAATGACAAGTGCATCCCGGCTTTATGCCATGGGAGGAAGTGCCGGTGGACTACTGATGGGTGCAGTGATCAATATGCGTCCGGAATTATTCCATGGGGTCATTGCCAACGTTCCTTTTGTAGATGTGGTCACTACCATGCTGGACGAAAGCATTCCTCTAACTACGGGAGAGTTTCAGGAATGGGGAAATCCTAAGAATAAGGAGTATTACGAGTATATGCTCTCCTACTCTCCTTACGATAATGTCGAGGCCAAAGACTATCCCAATTTGTTGGTGACTTCCGGCTTGCATGACTCTCAGGTCCAGTATTGGGAACCCACCAAATGGGTAGCCAAACTCAGAGAATTGAAAACCGATTCCCATCTTCTTCTCCTACATACCAATATGGAGGCAGGACACGGAGGAGCCTCAGGCCGGTTTAATGCCCTGAAGGAATTGGCCTTGGAATATACCTTTTTGCTGATGCTGGAAGGAAAAGCTGAATAACCTGAAAAGGGATAAGGAATCAGGAAACGCTGGTTTCTTATCCCTTTTTTACCAATTCCAGCCTAGTCCCAATTGCTGCTCACTTTTGGCGGGGATTTCTTCTCCTTCCAAAACACGGATAGAATCCTGATTCAGCTTGGGTAAAAACTGTCGAAGCACATAAAAAGTCTCCGGAACCTTTGGCACCACTTCCAGAGAATTGATATCCCCAGCCCAATCTTGAATAAAGCCAAATCGGCTAAGCATGCCATTTTCAAAATAACAAATGGCCTTTTCCTCTTCTTCTCTTCCTGGAAGCTCAAGGATCAAGTCCAGCTTACTTTTTCGAATCAGAGAGATGAACTCCTTTGCTCGGACGTTGTAGCTTTTCGGCTCTTCTTGCGATTTGCAGGCTCCCTGACAGATCTCATCCTGAACCGTTTCACAGGTCACCTTTCGCAGCCCGCTGAGTTTTTTGCAAAGCTGAAAATTTTCAATTCCTGATTTCAAAAAGCCCAGGGCTTCTTCTGAGGAAAAAAATGTCTCCAGAGGACGGAGGTTTTTGGAAACCTTGGCCACTTGAAATCTCAAATAGCCCGAGGAATCCTGATAGTCAAATATTCCCCAAAGGGTTTTGGGCAACTTCAATGCTGAGTTGTACTTGGGCCAGAGTTTTTTTATCTCCAATGCCTCCAAAAGCAAGGCCATCATCTCCGATCCAGTCAATTGCCAGCGTAAGTCCATGGTCTCAGCTTTGAGTTGTTGCTTGATATGGGGAAGTATATTTCCTGAAAAATGCCCTTTGAATCTTTCCTTGATATTATTGGCTTTTCCGACATAGATCACTTTTCCGGAGGAGTTCATCATGTAATAAACCCCACATGCTTCGGGAATCTCCCGAAATCTGGCAGGGGAAAAGTTGGGCGGAAGGTAGCTTTCACCAACTCTTTTCTTCAGAGAAGAATAAACTACCTCAGGCTGCTGATTGATCATCCGATCAAAGAGAATCGCGGTGGCTTTGGCATCTCCCATAGCCCTGTGGCGGGCAAGGATAGGGATGCGCTGATTTTCACAAATCCTGCCCAAACTATAAGAAGGAAGGCCGGGAAAGGCTTTTCTGGCCAGTCTGACCGTGCAGAGCTTGGCATTGGTCATATTTTTCCCTTCTTTCAGAAAAGCCGTTCGGATAAATCCAAAATCAAAATTTACCTGATGGGCCACAAAAACCCGGTTTTCCAATAAATCCCAAAGCTCCTCGGAGATCTCAGAAAAAGTAGGCGCATCCTGCACCATAGCTTGATCTATTCCGGTGAGACCGGTGATGTAGTGGGGAATTGCCTGCTGGGGATTGATCAGAGTCTGGTATTCTCCGGTGATTTTTTCTCCATCATGAATCACTACAGCTATCTCAGTGATTCCCCCAGAAGCAGGAGAACCTCCCGTAGTCTCAATATCTACAATGGCAAATTCCATAGCTAAAAGTAGGCATTTGTCTTTTTCCTAGGGATTAATTGACAAAAAATGACGGATTCCAGTTGAGCGGTGGGCAGTGGGCAGTGGGCAGTAGGCAAAAAATAGTAGACAGCTGGCAGTTACACCCTTCTTCCGTCTTCCGTCTTCCAGCTTCGGTCTCATCAGACAACGGACATCGGACATCCTACATCGGTCATCCAACATCCAACATCCGACATCGGTCATCAGACATCGGACATCGGTCACCTTACATCCGAAATCCGACAAAAATCCCTACTTCTTCGCATAGGCTGCAATCAGCTTTTCCGCGCATCGCTCCCCGTCCATCGCAGCAGAGACAATGCCTCCGGCATAGCCAGCCCCTTCTCCACAAGGATACAGGCGTTTGATTTGAGGATGCTCAAAGCTCTCTCGGTCCCGGGGAATTCTGACCGGAGATGAAGTCCGGCTTTCCACGCCGATGATTTGAGCCTCATTGGTATAGTAGCCTTTCATCTTTTGCCCAAAAGCAGTAAATGCCATGGCCATTCGTTCTGCGATAAATGGAGGCAATACCTCTCGCATTTCTACCGAATTCAATCCAGGTTGATAAGAGGTATCCAAAAGAGAGCTACTCACCCGCTTTTTGACAAAATCCACCATTCGCTGAGCGGGCGCGGTTTGGGTTTTGCCGCCCAATTCCCATGCCTTTTGCTCGATTTCCGCCTGGAAGTGCATGGCAGCTAAGGCTCCGTATTTTTGATATTGAGGCAAATCTTCCAATTCCACAGAGACCACCATGCCCGAGTTTGCAAATCTTGAATCTCTACGACTAGGACTCATCCCATTCACGACCAATTCTCCGGGGGCTGTAGCAGCAGGAACAATAAATCCTCCCGGACACATGCAGAAGGAGAATACGCCTCTTTGCTTGCCCTGAAACTGAGTCTGGTGAACCAAGGAATAGGATGAGGCCGGCAAGTAGGGACCACGATCTACCTCACAATGGTATTGAATTCGGTCAATGAGGTTTTGAGCATGCTCTATGCGCACACCCAAAGCAAAAGGCTTGGCTTCGATAAATACCTTTTTTCTATCCAAAAGCTGAAAAATATCCCTTGCTGAATGTCCTGTTGCCAAAATAACCCCGATTCCATGGATTTGATCTCCTGCCTGAGTGACTACCCCTTGGATCTCGTCTTCTTTAATAATCAAATCCTCAACACGAGTCTCAAAATGAATCTCTCCTCCTGCTTCCAATATACTTTCCCGAAGCTTGGCTACTAAAACGGGAAGCTTGTTGGTGCCAATGTGGGGATGGGCATCTACCAGAATCTCCTCAGTTGCACCATGTGCCACTAGAATCTCCATGATTCTGCGGATATCCCCTCTCTTTTTTGAACGGGTATAAAGCTTGCCGTCTGAGTAAGTTCCTGCCCCACCTTCCCCGAAGCAGTAATTGGAGTCAGGATTGACGATTCCTTCCTTATTGATAGCTGCCAGATCCCTTCTCCGCGCACGAACATCTTTTCCCCGTTCGATGAGAATAGGTTTGATTCCGAGTTCGATAGCTCTTAGGGCCGCAAACATCCCTGCCGGTCCGGCCCCAACAATAATCAAAGCTTCGGCATTTCCTACAAAAGGATAATCAGGAGCATGATCAAGAAGAGAACCGGGGTTTTCATTGATAAAAAGTTCAACCTCCACGTTCACAATGACTTTTCTGCCACGGGCATCGATGGATCTTCGGGTTTGTCTGGCAAAAGCCTGAGGTAAATCTGGGGCTAAACCCGCTCTTTTGAGTACTGCTTGCTGGAAAAGCTCAGTATCGTAAGCCTCTTCTGGGCTGAGCTTGAGAGAAAATTCTTTTTTCATGGGTAAGGTATTTATCCTTAAAGTCATGCAAAGGTAGGAAGCGGAATCGAGAAGTTGGCCGGATGATAGGTATTAGTAATGGGTTATTGGGTTATTGGGTTATTAGTTATTAAGTTATTAAGTTATTGGTGACTGGAAATCCAATTTCAATAGACCACAGTCCATGGATTGAAGAGTGGGTTATTGGTTATTGAGTGTTTAGGGACTTTCTTACTGATAATGAATCGGATTGAGCCTGATGAAAAAAAGAAAAAGCCGCAATTTCTTGCAGCTCATTTAATTCTAAATTGTTCTACTTGATACTTGATACCAGATACTTGGTACTTTAAATCACATCAATTCATTCTATCCAAAACCTCAAATCTGGAAGAGTTAGATATAAACTCAGGAACGAGGGCTTTCAAATGCCGTACTAAATCCGTTTCGTTGTTTTTGGTAATCAATTCTTGGAAAAGCTCAATTTGCCCGTCTATTTTATGATAGGAAGAAGGCAAGACCTGGGCGATTTTGATTTTGGGATGGTGTGTGATTTTTACAGTTTCAAAATCATTCAACAATTCCTCGAACAATTTCTCCCCTTCTCTCAAGCCACTGAAAACAATTTTTACATCATGATCAACCTTCTTTCCGGAGAGTTGAATCATCTTTTTGGCCAAATCAAGAATTTTCACAGGTTCTCCCATATCGAACACATAAATCTCTCCTCCTTCTCCCATGACTCCTGCCTCCAATACCAATTGGCAAGCTTCAGGGATCGTCATAAAATAGCGAGTAATATCCGGGTGTGTCACGGTGATAGGACCTCCGTGAAGGATCTGCTTTTTGAAAAGTGGAATCACAGAGCCATTTGAGCCCAAAACATTCCCAAATCGAGTGGTAATAAACTTGGTATGAAACTTCTTATGATTGGATTCCAGGTATTCGTTAAGAGCTTGAACATACATTTCGGCAGCTCTCTTACTTGCACCCATTACGTTGGTTGGGTTTACCGCCTTATCCGTGGATACAAAGACAAACTTCTCGACTTGAGCCAAAACGGATAGGTCAGCAAGTACTTTAGTGCCGATCACATTGGAATGAATAGCTTCCTCGGGATAATTTTCCATCATGGGAACATGCTTATACGCAGCAGCGTGGAAGACCACCTGAGGCTTAAATTCCCGGAAAACCTCCTTCATTTTCTTCTTATTCCGAACATCTCCCAAAATAATCTTAATTGGACAGCTCGGGTAACTTTCTTTGAATTCTTGCTCGATATCATACAGAGGTGACTCTGCAATATCCAAAAGAACCAACATTCTTGGATGATAATGGCTGATTTGGCGGCAAAGCTCTGAACCAATGGAACCAGCAGCTCCAGTCACCAAAACCACTTTACCCCTCAGATCTTCTTCAATTCTAGGATTATCCAAGACAATCTGATCCCGACTCAACAAATCCTCAATTTTGATTTCTCGAATAGCACCTGCAGTAAGTCCGCCATTGATCCACTGATCCACAGGAGGCACAATAGAAACGGAAACATTCAGTCTAAGGCATTCATCGATAATCTGACTTTTTCTCTTGACAGAAAGGTCTCTGACCGCAATAATCAAGTCAGTCACATTATTCTCCTTCACCAATTTCTCCAATTCACCTAATCCCTTAAAAATGCGCTTTCCGTCTATGTTTTTCCCTTCTTTTTTGGAATCATCATCAAAGAATGCCACAATATTCAGCTGACTTTTACTGTCACGTTTGATGGCTTCCTGCGCAATTATCCCTGCCTCACCTGCACCAAAAATAATTCCATTTTTGAGCTGCTTTTCGGCGAAACCGTTTTTCAAATAAAGGAAAATCTCCTTTACCAGGAGCCTGTAGAATATTAGACTGAACAGGGAGGATAAACTGGCAATAATCAATACAGAGGTCGGCAGCAAAAACCGATCGTTTAGGAAATTGCCGTGGAAGAAGTTGAGGAAAAGGAATAGGACAAAGTTGATTAGGACCGTCTTGAAAATATTGGATCCGTCCCTAAATCCGGTATGTCTCACAATTCCCTCATAGCTTCGGGTATTTTGCATGACCAAAAGACCCCCAACCATAAAGGTGAGGCTACCTGCAAAGGCATTGTATTCCTCTATGACGTCCAATTCAAAGTTGAACCTGACCAAATATCCAAAAAGCGAACAGTGGAATAAAATCAGAGAATCCAAAGCGGCGATGATCCACCTTGGAAGGATTTTTAGCCTTGATAAAAAATGCATGGTAATGATATTTTCAAATAAGCAAAATTCTTATTAATCAACAATTAAATTCAATCCGGGTACAAAGTAAGCAGATTTATTAATTTGTTTCAAAAAACAAAGAATTATTTGAGGAAAAACAAAAAAAATGAAAGAAAATTCGGAAAACGGAAATCAGAATGGCTTATAATCCATTAACTACACAATTGATAATCAGTTATTTCCTGTAAACCTTCCAACAGTAACATGACCTTGCTGACTTACTCCCTTTCCCTGAATTACATTCCATAGCGTGATAAAAAGAATTTTCAAATCAAGCCCAAGCGAAAGATTATCTACGTACCAAATGTCGTAAGCAAATTTTCTTTGCCAGGAAATCGCATTTCTACCATTTATCTGAGCCCAACCAGTGACTCCCGGCCTCACCAAATGCCTCCTGCTTTGCTCCCTGCTATACAATAAAAGATACTCAGGAAGCAAGGGTCTTGGACCCACTAAGCTCATATCGCCTTTGATTACATTCAATAGTTGTGGAAGTTCATCAAATGAGGTACTTCTTATAAATTTTCCAAGAGCGGTAATTCGCTCCTCATCCGAGAGAATATTGCCATTTGGATCTTTGCCATCACGCATCGTTTTGAACTTAATTATTTGAAAAATCTCTGCGCCTTTACCCGGCCTTTCCTGGAAGAAAAAAGGACTACCCCGGTGATGGATACTTAATACTAAAAAAACAAGAATGAAGACCGGAGACAGAATCAAAAACATCAACAAGGCAAGAATCAGGTCCAGTGCCCTCTTTCCGAAATGAGGATATGCCACCTTAAAGCACTTTTCTGAATTCTTTTTCAATTAAGCCGACTATCCATTCCTGGTCCTCAAAGGTCAAACTCACCGAACTCGGGAGACACAACCCTTTTGAAAAAAGACTTTCAGAGATATTGCCTCCATAAAAAGGAGCTTGTCTGTAAATAGGCTGAAGATGAAGAGGTTTCCAAAGAAAACGGGTCTCTATGCCATTTTTCAACAATAGCACCCTCAACCGATCATTGGAGAATCCGGTAGTTTCTTCATCAATGAGGATGGAAGTCAACCAAAAATTTGACTCCGAAGAGTGGTTGTTCTCCTGGAAAGTAATCCCCGGAAGCGAGACCATCAATTCCTTGTATCGTTCATTTACCCATTGACGCTTAGTCACCATTTCCTCAAGACGCTCCAATTGGGCTAGGCCCACAGCAGCTGCCATATTGGTCATTCGGTAATTATATCCGATTTCGAGATGCTGATAATAAGGGAGGTCTTCCCTAGCCTGAGTAGAAAGATATTTGGATTTTTCAATTAGAGCAGCATCGCCACTGATCAAGGCCCCTCCGCCTCCACTGGTAATGATTTTATTCCCATTGAATGAAAAGATGCCTACTTTGCCGAAAGTCCCACAATAACTCCCGTTAAACTTGCTTCCTACTGCCTCAGCAGCATCTTCTATCACAGGAATTTGGTATTTCTCAGATATTTCCATGATTTCCTGCATTTTAGCAGGCATCCCGAAGAGGTGCACGCAAATTATCGCTTTAGGCTTCTTGCCCATTGCAATCCTGCTTAGAATTGCATCTTCAAGGATCTCCGGAGAAATATTCCATGTCTCTTCCTCACTATCCACAAAAATCGGAGTGGCTCCCAAATACACGACAGGATTAGCCGAAGCACAAAAAGTAAACGATTGACAGATGACCTCGTCTCCCTGCCCTACTCCTAAAAGCACCAATGCCAAATGTAAAGCTGAAGTACCAGAGTTTAGAACAACGGCCTGATGAGTCCTTAATTTTTTGGACAGCTTATTTTCAAACTTATTGATAAAAGCTCCATTGGTGGTCAATTGACCGGACTTAACCGCTTGCTGCAAATATCTAGACTCCGAATCAGAATATTCAGGGAATGAGAGGGGGATTTTGAAAGCCATTCAGTGGGGTGTTCAGAATGTTGGGAAATATATAAAAATACCCAGACAAAAAGCCAACCAAATGGATCAAAATTCAAAAAAAAATCAAACTAAAACTATGTAATTCTTAAGAAAATGGGGAATTTTACGCTTAGTTGAGATTGATTTTCTCAGGCTCTACAATGGATTTTTCCAACTTTACTTTGTCTTTTTTGGTGCTTTTCATTGCAGATTTTTGGTCTGTTTTAAGAGATCCATTAACCTTCTTTTTGATGTATTTAGGGGTGATTTTATCCAAGCGATACCCCATAAACAATACCACCGCAGAAAGCACAGGCAAGGCCAGATTATCCGACAGATCACTCATGCCTAGGACCAAAGTGATCAAAAGAATCTGAGTTCCTCCAAGAATCAAGGCCACTTTATCATGAGACAACCCCATCCGCATTAAGAAGTGGTGAACATGGGATTTGTCGGCAGTCATAGGATGCTGACCTCTTCGGATTCTTCGTGTAAAAACCCTCGCCATATCATAAAGCGGGTAGATCAATAGCACTATTCCCATAGTAAAGGAAGGGCCAAACTTCAAAAGAGCACCTTCCGGTAAGGCGGAATTGTAATCCATAAAAGCCACCACCAAGCTTCCCATGGCAAAACCTAAAGTCAGGGAACCGGTATCTCCCATAAAGATTTTGGCAGGGTGCCAGTTGAAGACCAAAAAGGACAAAACCCCTCCCAAAAGCGTGAAGCACAATACCGAATAACTTTCCAAACCCTGGAAATAAAACCATGAACCCAAAAGTCCGAGGGTAATCAAGGCTACCGTAGCAGCCAATCCATCTAGTCCATCGATAAGATTAAAGGCATTAGTCAAAGCCAATAGAACAAATGCAGTGAAGCCGTAGCTAAACCAAATGGGCAATTCCCCTATTCCCATAAATCCGTGAAAATCCCTAACGCGGATATCTCCTGCCACTACCACAAGAATCACGGCCACTAACTGCCCCAGAATCTTGTGCTTGGCCTTGAGCTCGACCAAATCATCCCGGAAGCCTACGAAGAACATCAAAGCGATGGCCCCTAGCAAGTAGCGGATATCTGGAAGAGGATACTGCCATCCCCAAATGCCCAAGGATATAGATGTAGCGAGGAAAAAACCAATTCCTCCCATTGAAGGAGTGGTCTTTTTATGAATTTTCCTACCACCCGGTTTTTCGGAAAGATCCAACGATTTTAAAATCTTTATTAAAGCAGGATAGAAAAGAATGCCCGTCGAAAAAGCCGTTAAAAAAGAAAGAAGTAAATAACCCATTTATTGTAATCTTATTACAACCCAAAATTGAGGAAAAAAACCAAAAAATACTCATTTTGCAGAAGTTAATTAAGTTATAAAAAAATATGCGTCTGAGATTAACCACTACATTTTTTTTAACCCTGATTATTAAGTTTAATTCAATTTCTCAGAACATTAGCCCAAATCTTGGATTAATGCAGGATTTTGCCAGAAGAGAACAAGTCTATGGAAATCTTAATGAATCATGGAGTTTCAATTACAAACCACTTCCTATTTCAATATTGGAATCTAAAGCTGATTCGCTTGGAGAATTAAGAAAAATTGATTTAGGCTCCAATTCTAAGTTTAATTTTAGGATTTATCCATTGGAAAACACCTTATTGATCAATACAGGTATTCCTTTTGAGGGAGGAGCAGGCCCTTTAATCCCCTCAAAAGGAATTCAAAATTTGATTTCAGGAGGCATTTTTCTCCAATATGGAAAATTATCTATCCAACTGACTCCACAAATCCACTATGCCCAAAACCTTCCTTTTCAAGAATATCCAGAAAATGCACCCACTCAGTATTTCTCAGTGTTAAGAAGGGATGTTGGGGGAACTGAAAAACCAGTAAGGTTTACTGACCAACCTGTTTTTAGAATATTACCCGGTAATTCAAATATTCTTTTCAATTTCGGAGCATTTGCTACAGGTGTATCCACAGAAAACATTTGGTGGGGACCAGGCCAACTAAATGGGCTTCATATCAGCGATAATGCCAATGGTTTTTTACATGGCACGTTTAGAACTACAAAGCCTGCAAGGACATTTTTAGGAAATTTTGAAGGTCAATACTTCATGGGCAGGTTAGACGGGTATGGAGGCCCTTATTTCAGCGATAGTACAGCAATCACTCTTCTTCCTATAAAAGAAGAAGAAAGTTATAGATATTTTACAGGCATTTCTATTTCTTATAATCCAAAATGGGTTAAAGGTTTATTTATAGGAGCTAGTAGAACCTTTCAAATTTACAGAGAAGATATGGAAGATAATTTAAGGGCATGGTTTCCCATTTTTGATCCATTGCCAAAAGAAGGAACGGGTGTGGTTGAGAATATTTTACTAAGAGAAGATCAACATTTCTCTGTATTCACCAGGTATGTTGTTCCAACTGCAAAAGCAGAATTTTATTTCGAATATTTGCGAAATGATCATTCATTGAACTGGAGGGACTTTTTATTAAACCCTGAACACTCCAGAGCTTATTTGATAGGCTTTAGTAAGGCCATTCCCTATGACAAAGGCGGGTATTTTTATTTAAGAACAGAATATACGCATACGCAGGCACCGATTAATAACATTGTAAGACCAGGAGGAGAAGGAGTCGGAGTGTACTATAACGGACAAGTAGTTCAAGGTTTAACCCAAAATGGAGAGGTATTGGGAAGTTCAATTGGTCAAAGTGGAAATCAAATTAGTCTTGAAATAAGAAAAGCCCAAGAATTAAATTCGATGGGCTTACTTCTTCAAAGAACGGAAAGGGAAGCTAATTTTGAAACTAATCTTACCTACGCTGGTGTAGATACCAAGCCATGGGTAGATTTATCAATTGGAGTATTTTTGGAGAGAAAAATAAAAAATTTGTTAGTTTCTGGACAAATTAAAGCAATAAATACAAGAAATCATCTTTGGAACCAAGAGCTAAGTTCGTCAAAACCTACGCTCGATGGCAGCGTTACCAATTCAATGTTTTCAACCTCATCAAGAGTCAAAGTTGCCTATTTCTTTTAAGGGCAAGGCCAAAAAAAATCCTGATAAATCAGGATTTTATAAACAGAATAAAAAGTTTAATATGTATATCCGCAATGACACCAGTAACCAAATAAGTTCTTATTGACAGTTGGTGACAATCGCTTTAGTAGTATTTTAACCTACTGTAAATTAGGTCAAAATAGACGGTTTTGACCATGAACATTATCAATTTCATTAATCGGTTTCCAGACGAAGCTTCCTGCGTTGAATT
>NZ_BTPE01000014.1:0-136539 GCF_036245645.1 Algoriphagus taiwanensis
ACTGACCGGTATATTTCTTCCAAATCTCAACTTTTGAGTAATTCCCCGAAAGATACTCTTTGATCATTTCTTCCCGTTCAGCCCAACTCAGAGATCCTATTCCTCTTGTTTTTTGTTCTTTTTGTCGTTTCATAGTAGTTTACTTTGTGTAAACTCAATTCAGGACAAGTCATCCTGAAAAATCTCCCCATTTACCCCGGGAAGAACCCTTCAGCATGTTGGCTAGCATGATCGTAGTCCAGAGATCCACACCACCGCCTCGGCCCCCCATGTGATTGTCGTTGTCATTTTTGTTTTTGATCATTGGCAAGATCACAAAGAGCACGATGAAGAGAAGCAAGAGGAAAATCGCACCTCCATGATTGCCGTCAGAGACCACTTCCTCGGCTTTGTATTCGCCTGATGCCAGCTTGATTATCATATCGGTAGCTTGGTCCAAGCCCTGATAATAAGCCTCCATTTTGAAATTGGGGATGATCAGATTGGAGACAATTCGCTTAGCCAAGGCATCCGGCACAGCTCCTTCCATCCCATATCCTGTGGCAATAAAGACCTTCCGGTCATCCGTTGCCGCCAAAATCAAAATCCCGTTGTCATTCTGAGCTCCTCCTATCCCCCACTTCTCTGCGAGCTGAAAAGAATAATCCGCAATGTCATAATCCCCTACCGAGCGAATCATCACGATTGCTATCTGGGTGGAGGTGCTGTCATTGTAAGCCACCAACTTTTGCTCCAACTGATTCACCTCTTGTGCACTCAGCGTGGAGGTGAAGTCATTGACTAGCCTTGGGGGAGTGGGCACCTCAGGAAAGTCCTGAGCGAGCAGTGTCCCCCAAGTGAATAAAAGGAGAAAGAAAAGAAGAGGGGATTTACCCAAAGGAAATGTCATCCGATAGTTCGTTTTTGTCTGTGTCAGGATTGTAGGGGAAGTGCTTGCTGAGCTGCAAGCCTGCCTGCTCGATGCCTGCGATTAGACCCTGAGTAAACTGCCCCTGACGAAAATGCTGAGCCATAAGATCTTTGGATTTCTCCCAAAAATCCGACTCCACCCGGCTGTTGATTCCTCCATCCCCCAAAATGGCAAACTTGTGATCTACCACTGCCAAGTAGAAAAGCACGCCATTTCTTTCTTGTGTTTGATACATTTTGAGGGTTTCGAACACCTCAGCCGCACGGTCGAGCACCTCTCCCTTGCAGTGATTTTCGATGTGGACCTGGATCTCCCCGGAGGTCTGCATTTCGGCAGCCTGTATAGCATCGATTATTTTTTGTCTATCCTCCTGAGAAAATAATCTTTCAGCCATGTCGCTTAGAATTGTACTGTAGGGGCATTTTCAGCACCTGCTGCAGCCTCAAAGTAACCTTTGGTCTCAAAGCCGTACATGCCGGCAAAAAGGTTGTTGGGGAAAGTTCTCAGATTGGAATTGTAATCCTGCACGGAGGTGTTGAAATTTCTTCTGGCTACAGAAATCCTGTTTTCAGTTCCTTCCAATTGGGCTTGTAGCTCCAGGAAGTTTTGATTAGCCTTCAGGTCAGGATACCGCTCCACAGTGACCAACAGTCTACTCAATGCTCCGGAAAGCTGCTCCTGAGCCTGCTGAAATTCAGCCAACTTTTCTGGCGTCAGGTTGGTTGGGTCGATCTGAACAGAAGTGGCTTTGGATCGGGCCTCGATGACCCCGGTGAGGGTCTCCTGCTCAAAGTCCGCATAGCCCTTTACTGTATTTACCAGATTAGGAATCAAATCGGCTCTTCTTTGGTACTGAGTTTCTACTTCTGCCCACTGTCCGTTGATTACCTCTTCTTTTTGCACAAATTGATTGTAGGTACCCACCGCTTTGGTGTAGATGAAGATGCCCACTACGGCAATAATTGCAATCGGTACGAGAAATTTTTTCATAGTTTGAAGTTGATTTAAAAGCGAAAGAAATACACGCAAAATCCTCGCTGGGGTTGTGAAGATAATTCCAAAGTTACCCAAATATTCTTTTGCAGACCCGGGTTTATATCTGCTTTTTCAGAAAAATACTCACTTTATAATCCTGGTATTGATTGAGATCGTTGTTTTGATAGCGCCTCATTTCGAGCTGAATTTCCTTACCTTCCTCAGACCTCAAGAGCTTGAATACTTCACTTAGCTCCCAAAGAAAAATAGGGACCCCGTTGATGGCAAGAATCTCATCAAATGGCAATATCCCCACCTTATATCCCGGTGATCCCTTTCTCACATCGCCTACATAGATTCTCGTTTCATCCACAGGCACCTTTTTGACAATGAGTCCACTCATGTCAAACTCAAAAGGATTGTAAAAAGTCTGCCCTTTTCGAAATAAGGCTCTCCCTCTGGGATAGTCCAAAATCATCCGAGTACGGCCCAATACCTCCGATCCCAAGCTACCTTTTCGTCCACTGGCTTTGATTACGGAGCTGTATTCGGTCTCCTCCGGGTAGGAAGTCAGCACTTCTTTCAAGGTCAAACTCTCGAGATGAAGGGAATTGACTCTACCGATAAAGCCATAGAGCACTCCACCCAAAGATTGTCCCAGCTCAGACTCTATAAAAATGTCCGGCATTTTGATCGAGTCACTCGTTTCCCTGTTCAGGAGTAGTCCATGGTTAGCCCCTGTATCTATCAATAATTTCGCTCTCAGCTTAGGACCGTTTTTCTGTTTGATTCTGGCCTGGATGTAGGATTTCCCATCGTCTACCTCCAAGCCAAGTTTTCTATAAAATGGCGGCCTCCATTTCATGGCTTTTCCCCGGAAAAAATCCAGCCAGCCGTCGTCATAGTTGATTCGAACTGGGTTGTATTTGAAAAACTCATATCCCAACACCCCATAGACAGGCACCCCAATCACGGCCTCCAGTTCAAAAAAATCATTTTCCAGTACTAATAAGCTTTGAAGTCGGCCCTCCACCGGGCCTAGATCCAGGGTATTGATCGGAGACACTTGAGCCATGATACTCGTGCTTCCATCGGCCCCGACAATATTGATTCTACGGGTGTATTCCAATCCCAGAGCATCCCCTAACTTTTTTGAAAAAAGCAGGTTGGATTTCACTCCTGTATCCACCAGGAAATTGACCGGCTCACTGCCATTGATAGAGACTGGGAGAATAATCAAGCTATTAGAGGCATAAAAAGGAATCCTCACCATGCGCTTTTCCTCCTTCATAAAAAATCCGGGAACCTGAGCCCACGTCAGAGCTGTGGATAGGAATAACAAAAAAAGGAGAAAAGCCTTTTTCAAATCAGGTTCTTTTGGGATGAGATTTATTCTAAAGTTAGAAATTGTAAGCAGTGCCATTGAAGGAAAAACCAACATTTACACAGAAAAGGTTGAAGAAATGCCAGGATTTTAATTTTTAATTTAGATCAATCCCAAATTACCCCTCATTGTTTACCTCAAGTTGTCAATATTTTAAGAATACTTGATCTTTAAAAATTCAAGTTTCACCTACTTATGGCAGACACTGTACTGATCGAAAAAGCCAAAAAAATCTTCGAAAACTACCTGGCCAAGCAAGGAAGCCGGAAAACACCCGAGCGTTTTTCTGTAATCGACGAGCTTTATCTCCTCCCCGAGGACGAGCACATCGACGTAGAAGGTCTTTTTCTCAAGATGAGAAATAAAGGCTATACGATCAGCAGAGCCACTATTTACAATACGCTAGACCTACTGGTAGAAAGTGGCTTAGCGGTCAAGCACCAGTTCAAAGACAAAGTAGCACTCTACGAACAAGCCCTGACCTACAAGCACCATGATCACCATGTCTGCAATCAATGCCGGAAGATCCGGGAATTCTCAGATCCGAAAATCAACGAAATCAAGGAGGCCATGGGAAGGGAATTTCAATCCTCCATCAGCAGCCACTCCCTGGTCCTTTACGGAGACTGCCGGATCGAAAACTGCGAGAATCTCAAAGACCTGAATCTCGTCTGAAAATCTTTTTATAAATCGGCTTCCTGTAGGCAAACTGCAACCAAAGCGCGGGATAAAGCAACCAAGTCATCAAGCTAAATGGGGCCTCATAGGTGATTTCATCCCGAATGATCGAGCCTATACCAGTGGAGATCACCCGATGCTTGTGCTTCCATTTTTTTAGGAAAAAAGGCAACTCCGTCCCTTCATCGATAAAATAAAACTCCAAATCAGTGGTCTTATCCTCGGTAATTTCACTGGTCCATTTTTGCTTGAAAAGCAGAAAGTTCAATTCCAGACTGACCAGATTACCTTTTTCCGAACCATCAAAGCGCAGCAGCTTTACCGGAGGAAAAGGCGGGGAAAGCCGTTTAAAAAGCGACTCATCAAAGCCTTTTTTTACATCCAGGTAGCCTTGCTCAACGGGAGTTTCTATGGTTAGTTTCATGGATCAATAGTCAAATGGTGGATGGAAGCTAGGTAGAGGAGATAGGAATAAGTGGAAAGACAAACTCCCTTTTTCAAAAACTGAGGGTGAAAAGCAGAAAAAGAATCAGCCAAATCACGTCCATAAAGTGCCAGTAAACGGTGAATAAGCGAATTCTCATTTTTTCGAAGGGGTTGGTCACCAAGACCAGTTTTCGGATACCGTCCTCCTGTGTTTTGCGCAGCTGAAACAGAAGAATGAGGGCAAAAATCATTGCTCCCAAAAGATGGAAAACGTGAATTCCTGAAAGCACAAAAAGAAAACTGCCGCTGGGAATCCCGGTGAAATTTACCCCCATACTATCCAGTTCTTTCCATCCTGCAAACTGAAGCAAAGTAAAGGCTAAGCCCAAAAAGAAGGTATTCCTGAGTGCTGATTCGAGTTGGGGGATTTTTTCCTCCTGATAGTAAAGCCTCATTTTGGAAGCTGTGTAACCGCTAAGGACCAAAAGAAAAGTCGAAATCAGGAAGGCTACAGGAATGTGACGGTTGAAACCCTCCAGCTGATGAAGTCCCGAAAAGATAAATGCAACTGCTAGAAAAAGGAAAATCAGTCCACTCCCCAGCATCCCCAAATACAATAAAGTCTCATAAGGATGCATCCGCTCTATGCGCTGAAACCAAGTGAGTGATTCTTCGGATCTTTTCATGAAAGGAAAAACATTTAAAAATTCCCTTGGTTCAGAAAAATAGCAAATACCTGAGTCCAACCCCCAAAAAAGAAGCAAAAGCCCTACTTTTGTCTCCTCAAATTCCTAACCAACCTTGCAACGATCGGAATTCCTCTCCCTATACCAAGCAGACCCCTCGATCCAGACCCTGAATCTAGAGCTAGAAAAAGCCCCGGGCCAACGCATCCAGCTCAAAGGCCTTTCAGGAAGCTTGGATATGGTCGTGTTTGCTTCCAATTTCAAAAAAAAGGGCGGTTTTCATCTGATTATTGCCCAGGATAAAGAAGAAGCAGCCTATCTGAATACAGATCTTCAAAACTTACTGGAGATCGAGGACTTCCTCATTTTTCCGGGTAGCTTCAAGCGCCCCTATCTATACGACGAGGTCGATAATGCCAATGTGCTCATGCGGTCCGAAGTCCTCAATGAGATTTTGGATCGCAAAGAAGAACCCAAAATAATCATCACCTATCCAGAGGCGATCTATGAAAAAGTGATCAACCGGCGTTCATTGGTGGACCACACGTTTTCTATTCGGGTCGGGGAGGCTGTGGACATGGAGTTTGTGTCCGAGCTGCTGAGCAGTTATGACTTTGAGCGGACAGATTTTGTCTATGAGCCAGGTCAATTTTCTATCCGTGGGGGGATTTTGGATGTTTTTTCGTATTCCCATGAGCATCCTTATCGATTGGAGCTTTTTGGAAAAGAAGTGGAAAGCATCCGGACGTTTGATCCGGAGACCCAGCTTTCGGTGGCCACGGTAGAAAAAATTTCCCTTGTACCCAATGTCCAAACCAAGCTCCTGCAGGAAGTCAGGCAGTCTTTTTTGGAGTTTCTACCCAAAGATTCCAAAGTCTGGATCAAAGACTTCCAGCTCACAGTAGATGTCATTGACGAGTGTTTTCACAAAGCTGAACAAGCCTTTTCTCAAATAGTAAAGCAAAGCCAGACCGACAAGCTGGTCCTGAAGCCCCAAGATCTTTTTGAACGGGGAGTGGATTTCAAAGGCGCTGTCTTGAAGTTCACCACCCTTGAATTCGGACGGCAGTTTTATCTGAAAGCCGACCTTCAGCTTACCTGGGACAGCCAGCCCCAGCCTTCATTCAATAAAAACTTTGACCTTTTGGTCACCAATCTGTCGGAAAATGAGAGGATGGGCTTCACCAATTTGGTGGTGGCTGAAAATGAAAAGCAAATCGACCGGCTCTTAGGCATTTTTCACGAACTCGACCCTACGCTAAAGGTCCAGAGTATGCTGATCGGACTGAGAGAGGGCTTTGTGGACCGACAGCAAAAGCTTGTCTGCTATACCGATCATCAGCTTTTTGAGCGATTTCACCGATACCGGGGTAGAAAAAAGGCGAGCAAATCCAAGGCGCTCACCATCAAAGAGCTGAAAGCACTTCATCCGGGTGACTACATCGTCCATGTTGACTATGGAGTGGGGCGCTTTGCAGGTTTGGAAAAAGTCGACGTGAATGGGAAAATGCAGGAAGCGGTTCGCCTCGTCTTCAGAGACGATGACCTGCTCTATGTGAATGTGCACTCCCTTCACAAAATCTCCAAATACTCCGGACAGGAGGGGCAAATGCCTTCCATGTCCAAACTGGGCTCCCCGGAGTGGGAAAACAAAAAATCCCGGGTCAAAAAGCAGGTCAAGGATATTGCCAAAGACTTGATTAATCTCTATGCAAAACGGCGTTCGGCTCCCGGTTTTGCTTTTTCCCAAGACTCAGTGCTTCAGATTGAGCTGGAATCTTCCTTTATCTACGAAGACACCCCTGACCAGGCCTTGGCTACCTCGGATGTCAAGTCGGATATGGAAAAAGGATATCCCATGGACCGACTAGTCTGCGGTGATGTGGGATTTGGGAAAACAGAAGTGGCCGTCAGGGCAGCGTTCAAGGCCGTAAATGACCGAAAGCAAGTCGCGGTACTTGTTCCCACGACCATTTTGGCCATGCAGCACTACCAGACTTTCAAGGAGCGGCTGGAAAATTTCCCGGTGAAAGTGGAATACATCAACCGATTTCGCACGGCCAAGGAGATCAAAGAAATCATCAGTCAGGTCAAAACCGGGGAAATTGACATTCTGGTAGGTACACACAAGATTGTTAACAAGGAAATTGTCTTCAAGGACCTTGGCCTTTTGATTATTGACGAAGAGCAAAAATTCGGCGTCAAGGTCAAGGATCAGTTGAAAAATCTACGGGTTAACGTGGATGTATTGACACTCACAGCTACCCCTATTCCAAGGACTCTGCACTTTTCTCTGATGGGTGCCAGAGACCTGTCAGTCATCGCTACTCCCCCTCCAAACAGGCAACCGGTGACCACGGAAGTTCAGACTTTTCAGGAAGAAGTCATCCGGGACGCCGTAGCCTACGAGTTGAGAAGAGGAGGTCAGGTGTTTTTCGTCCATAATCGGGTAGGCGAAATAGAAAGTATTGCCAACCTGATCATGAAGCTGGTTCCAGATGCTCGAGTAGTCGGTGCTCATGGACAATTGGATGGGAAAAAGCTGGAAAAAATCATGGTGGACTTCATCAACCATGAATACGATGTACTCGTCTCCACCAATATCATTGAATCTGGGCTGGATATTCCAAATGCCAATACGATCATTATCAATCGAGCACATATGTTTGGTCTTAGTGACCTGCACCAGATGCGGGGAAGAGTAGGCCGAAGTAACAAAAAGGCCTTTTGTTATTTGCTTACCAGCCCAATGTCCGGATTGACCCCGGAAGCGAGGAAAAGATTGCAGACTCTAGAGGAATTTTCAGATTTGGGAGATGGATTCAAGGTAGCCATGAAAGATCTGGATATCCGGGGCGCAGGCAATCTCCTTGGAGCTGAGCAAAGCGGATTTATTACTGATTTGGGCTTTGAGATGTACCATAAAATCTTGGATGAAGCAGTCCAGGAGCTGAAGGAAAACGAATTTGCCGCACTTTTTGAGACGGATCTGAAAGAGAAAGTGAAGGTTTTGGTACAGGATTGTACCATCGAGACTGATTTGGAGCTTTTGATTCCGGAAGAATATGTTGGAAATATCAGTGAGCGATTAGGCCTATATTCCAAACTGGATGCGATCAAGAATGAGGCAGAATTGGAGAAATTCCGATCCATGCTTTTAGATAGATTTGGGCCAGTGCCAGAAGCGGTAGGAGATCTCTTGGAAACTGTCAAAGTACGCTGGCAGGCTGAAAAGCTGGGTATAGAAAAACTGGTGCTAAAGGGACAACAGATGAAATGCCACTTGCTGCCTTCATCCAGAGATGATTATTATTCCTCAGCGATTTTTGGGAAAATGATGAAATTCGCTCAGCTTCATCCGAAAGTCTGCAAAATAAAAGAGTATAAGAATCGTTTAATTTTCACGATCGAGGGAGTCAAAACGATCCAAAAGGCAGAAAAGACACTTTTGGAGATGAATTCTTGAGAAATTTTAAAAAAATTTAACTGGCATAAATATTGTGTTTTCGAATATCAATTTTGCAGATTATGCTTGAAATTGACACTTAGGCAAATATTTGCATCCTATTTTATAAAATAATCCATTGTAAGTCGGTTTCAATGCCATTATATTAGCCCGTTGAAATTAGACCAAAATCTAAAAATATGCGTCTTAACAGAAAATCTTGGGGAATGTGGGCATCAGCCTTCTTGATGCTTTCAGCCGGAATTTTGAGCTCTTGTAATAAGACTCCCGGATATGGAAGGAGAACAGCCAATGACCCCGGAAAGCGAAGTGCTACCACAGGTGCTGAGTTTTCATTTGATGAGCAAGATTCCACTCAATTTTTTGTCGCCAGAAAAGCTGAGCAAATTCCAGGACCCAATTTGAAATTCATTCAAGGTGGTAGAATGGTTTTAGGCTCCCAAGAAGATGACGTAATGGCTTTCCGAGACAATTTGGAAAGAACAGTATCTATTGCAAGTTTCTACATGGATGAAACTGAAATTACCAACAACGATTACAGGGAGTTTCTTTTCAACATGAAAAAAGAAGTAAGTGCTGATTCTTTGGCCAAATTGGAACCAGCTGATAATGTTTGGTCTGGTGCGATGTCATTCAATGACCTTTATCAATCTTACTATTTCAGATTTCCTGGATTCAATTTCTACCCGGTAGCAGGTGTATCTTGGACCCAAGCTAATGTCTATACCAAGTGGAGAACTGCTTACGTCCAGGAATTGGTGAGAAAGGAGAGAGGTATTGACTCTACCTTCACCAAAAATCAATTGATTGAAAGAGGTGTTGCGATGGCAGACTTTAGATTGCCAAATGAAGCAGAATGGGAATATGCCGCCAAAGCGATGATCGGAACCCAATATTTGGATGAAAACCAGGAATATGGAAGGATTTATCCTTGGGATGGTAGAGGCGTAAGAAATCCTTACAACGTGAAGAGAAAAGGAAAGCAGGGTGACTTCTTGGCCAACTTCAAGCGAGGCCGAGGTGACTATGCAGGTATCTCTGGTAATCAGAGAAATGACGGGGAAATTCTTCCAACCAACGTATATGACATGGCTCCTAATGATTTTGGCCTATATCACATGGCAGGAAACATGAATGAGTGGGTATATGACGTGTATCGACCGTTGACTTTCCAAGATGCAGATGATCTCAACCCTCTGAGAAAAGATGGGGTTTACGATGAAGAGGATACTTATGAAACCTCCATGTTTACCGATGAGTTGAGAGTTTACAAAGGTGGATCTTGGAAAGATGTAGCCTACTGGCTGGCTCCAGGTACCAGACGATTTATGCATCAGGATTCGGCTACCAATCACATTGGTTTCCGATGTGCAATGATTTCGATAGGAGAACGCGGTAAGTAATTCCAAAAATATAAATGAAGCCCGGTAGTGATACCGGGCTTTTTTAATGGTCACAATGGAAGAAGAAAAAGACGGATTCCCTGTTTTTTATGCTGATTCGGCCCGGGCTTGGAGAGATTGGCTAGAGAGGAATCATGCCTCCCAATCCTCTGTATGGCTGGTAATTTTTAAAAAGGACAGTCAGGTTCCCAGTCTGTCTGTGAATGAAGCCATTGATGAGGCACTTTGCTTCGGCTGGGTAGACAGCAAGCCCAATAAAAGGGATGATAAAAGTTACTATCTCTATTTCTCCCAAAGAAAGCCAAAAAGCAACTGGAGCAAAGTCAATAAGGACAAAGTTGAATATCTGATCAAACTGGGGAAAATGACCTCCTCCGGTTGGAAAATGATTGAATTAGCCAAAGCAACTGGAACTTGGGATGCGCTAAATGAAGTTGATTCATTGTTGGAACCCGAGGATCTAGCCAAAGCCTTAGAATCCAATCCTACAGCCAAAGGATATTGGGGGAAATTCCCTCCATCTGCCAGAAGAGGAATTTTGGAATGGATTCTAAATGCCAAAACTGCAGCAACCCGAACCAAACGGATTACAGAGACCGTGCTCTTAGCCGAAAAAAATTTCCGGGCCAATTCTTATCCAAAGCCTAAGCTATAACTATCAAAAAAGGCCTCAAGATTACTCCTGAGGCCTTTTTAGATATTTTGTTTTTTGGTTATCGGATCACATCGTATCCACTTTCTTCTGTCTTCCGGTGTAGCCGAAGCTGCTCTTGCCCACTCTCAGCTCTGTGCGTCTGTTCAGCTGGTGCATCGCCGGCGTGCAGGTCACGCTGTTGCAGTCGTGAACCGGCCGGGTCTCCCCAAACCACTGGTACTCCAGTCGGTTTTCCTCGATACCCCGGTTGATCAGGTACTGCTTCACCACATCGGCTCTGCGCTCGGACAGCTTCTCGTTGTACTCGTCACTGCCCCGCTGGTCGGTATGTCCCTCGATGTACAGCATCAGATTCGGAAGTCTCCTCAGCATCGCACCCACCTGCTCCAGCTCCTGCTTGGACACCGATCTGAGCATCGACTTGTCAAAGTCAAAGTAGATCGTCGGGATCTCCGCTATCTCCTCCTGAATCTTCTCAAACAGATCCTCCGGCTGGCAGAAGTCCATGTCCTTCAGCTCCTGAGGAATCTCGTAGCTCTTGGTCGGGTCAGGAAACGCCTCCAGCACCAGCTCCGATCTCCTGTTCAGCTGATGGCTGTCCTCCGAGCACGGTTTCCCGTTCCCGCAGTCGTTGACCAGCTGACTCTCTCCAAACCACTCCAACCTGATCCGGTCTGAGCTGATTCCCTTCGCCCCCAGGTACTCGGTCACCGCCTTCGCCCGGTTGTTGGACAGACGGATGTTGTACTCGTCACTCGCTCTGGAGTCCGTGTGGCTGGCCACCAGCAGGTCCAGGAAGCTGTATTTCTCCATCAGCTCGGCCAGTTTGTCCAGCGCCGGCATTGCATCCTTGCGGATCGCAAACTTGTCCAGGTCGTAGTACACCAGGTCCACGTGCACCGGCAGCTGATACGGGATCGGTACCAGCTGGTACTCCCGCTTCACCGTGTCCCCGGCAAAGCCTTTCGTGCTGATCGTCTCGTCAGTCAGCGGGAAGTAGCCTGGCTTACTGATCGTAATTCCGAAGTCACTCTCCGGCTCCAGTTGGGCCGTCAGCTCCCCTTTGCCATTTCTGGCGGTAGGGACCATGATCCCCTGCGTCTTGTCACGGAACGTGGCCAGGTAGCTCTCCGTGATCACGTTGCCATTACAATCCAGTACTCTGGCCAAAAACTGCTTGTACATCTCCTTGGCCATGTAAATGTCATCCAGTCCCTTGCCGCCCTTTCGGTTGGAGGACAGGTACACTGTCTTGTCCTTGTCTTCCCGGTAGGCAAAGTCATCGGCCAGCGAGTTGATCGGATAGCCCATGTTTCGTGTATTGCTGATAGTGGCTTCCGTATAGTCCGCTTCAAACACATCCATCCCCCCGAAGCCTTCATGACCCGTCGAACTGAAGTAAAACTTGTTCCCTTTGCGGAACGGATGCGTCTCGTTGGCCGACGTATTCACACCGGGGCCCAAAGGTACCGCGCTGCCGAACAGCAGGCTGTCTCCCGATACGCTGTATTCGCTGTAGTACAGGTCATAGCCGCCCAGACCTCCCGGCATATCCGAGGAAAAGTACAGCCTGCCGGCTTCCTCATCCACATACGGGTGCATCACCGAGTAACGCAGCGAGTCATTCAGCGGAAAGGCTTTCGCTCCTTCCAGCTTCCCTTCTGCATTCACCTTGCTGTAGTAGATCTCCACCTGAACCACAACCGTGTCCTTTCTGGGCTTCACCTTGCCCGGGTCACGGGTCACCGTGTAAAACAGCACCTTCTCCTTCACCGAGTAGCTCGGGTCCGAAAAGCTCTTCGTCTTCGGCACGTCGCTCACCATCGCACTGATGTTGCCTTCCCCGTCCTGACGGTACACCGTGAAGTATCCCCGGTCGGTGTAGTCGCTCTTCTCCTGGCTGAACAGCTTGTTCCGACCGTCGATCCGGATACCCGGCATCTTGTCCGGATAGCTGCCCCCCCGGTCCGAAACAAAGTACTTGTTCCCCTGGCCATCTTCCACCATCGAAAAGTCCGATTCACTGCTGTTCAGCTCTTCCACATTCTCCAGCTTCAGCTTCCTGGCACTCTCCGGAATGTCCCGCTTCTCGATCCCCAGGCTGTCCGCTGTCAAGCCCTTCGCCTGGATAATCGATACCGCTTCCTCAAAGTTGTCGGTTAATATCCCCGCTCTCAGCAGCTCCCGGTAATCTTCGCCCGTTGCTTCCTCGTAGCCCACCGTGGTCTTCCACCAGTCGTAAGATGCTTGGTAATCCCTTATCTTGTCCTGGGCCAGCGCCGTCTTCCGCGCCGTCTCGTAGTTGGGCTTCTTCGCGTACGCTTCCTTGTACACGTCCAGCGCATGCTGGTAGTTCATCAGCTCCATCTGCTCGTCAGCATAGCGTACTCTCGATTTCTGTGCCTCCGCTATACCCGTGGTCCCGATCAGCAAGCCTGCCGTTATTGTCAGTAGTGTCAGTGTCTTTTTCATAATCAGAACCATCTTTGGTTTTTCATCATTGAAGTCCTCGGTATCATATAGAAGCCCAGTGAAAACTCGTGCGAGTTGCTCCGGTAGTCCTGCAGCACGTTCAGGTTGTGGTCATACGCATACCCGATACGCAACCGGTCCGTGGCAAATATCTCGATGATCGCCGCTATTGCGTTCCGGCTGCTCAGGTTCTCTTCCAGATTGTCGTTCCAGATCTTCATGTTGCTCCGGTAACTGCCCCCCAACCAGATCCGGTCGTAAAACAGAAACATCGCGTTCAGATCGTAATTCGTCGGCGCTCCCTTCACTTCCTTGATCAGAAAGCTCGGCTTGAACGACACCGTCTCCGACAGCTCCAGCAAGGCGCCCGCCGTCAGGTAGTAGTGGAAGTCATGATACGCCAACGCCACATCCTCACGCTCCAAGGCCTTCTTGCCGATCATGTTGTACACACTGAAGCCCGCATAAAACTTCGGCGTGTGGAAAAACAAACCCGAATTCAGGTTCGGTGTGAACAGGTTCACACGTCCCTCCGGAATCTCCACATCGTTCGGATCATTCGGATCCAGCAGGTCCCCATCGATCATGTACTCGGTCACTCCCGCACTCACGCCCAAACCCAGGTGGCTCCTCGCTCCCGTCTGAATCCGGTACGAATACGTCAGCAATCCCCCAGTCGTACGCGCAGGACCCAGATTGTCCGACAAAATCGAAATCCCGAAGCCCATCGTCCCCTCGTTCGCACTCAGGTCCGCGGTCACCGTGAACGTCTCCGGACTGCCCGGAAAACGGATCCACTGGCTCCGGTAAGTCGTCTGGATGTACGGCTCCCCCTTGTAACCAGCATACCCCGGGTTCACATGCAGCCCGTTGAATATGTACTGGCTGAACTGTGGCAGCTGCTGGCCAAAACTACCCCCGGTACCCCAAAGGGATACCAAAAGGGTCAGTGCTATCAATTTAAAAGTCGTTTTCATAAGTGAGAGCGAGGATGATTTTCTAATTCATTTTAAAAGCCAGCTGACCTATATCTTGTCCTCTAAAAGCAATTTTTTGAAATTCAAAACCTCTGGACCATTACTTAATTACTTGGATCCAGCCTTTGAATTCATGGGTTCTTCCTTCCTTATCCACTGCTTTTAGAACATAGAAATAGGTTCCGGCTACCTGACCCGAAGCACTCCAGTCATTTTGATAATCAGTAGCTTCCAAGACATGGTCGCCGTAACGGTTAAAGATCACAATCTCATTGCTGATGAATTTGCCCAATCCCAGAATTTCGAAGGTATCATTATCCCCATCTACTGTACTAGGGGTAATTACATTCGGAATACGGAATGGAAGGATTTCTCCTAGATTTTCCGCCTGATTGTCCAAAGGATTGATATCTTCTTCCTCTGATTCGACTCGGGCAATGTTTAGAATTTGTCCAGGGTCACCTGCCTTGACTTTTATCCTGAGAACAATCTGACCACCGGAAGGAACAAATGGAACACTCCAAGTCACTGTGTCGCCATTAACTTGAGGATTTCCAACCTGGATCTGAGGACTGCTCACATTCAGCACATTGGAAGAGATGTAGGTCAATCCTGAAGGGAGAATATCTGTGATTACCACTTCAGTAGCCGGAGTTTCGCCAACATTCGTAATCGTCAATTGGTATTCAAATTCATCTCCTTCGTAAATTTCATCAGAGAGACGATCCTTCAAAATGGAAAGATCTACTTGGTCATTTTCTATAATGATCGTGATAATCGCAGGGTCCTCATTTTCAGGGAAGTCTGCCTCCTGTAAGCTGTAAGTTATCTGATAAGTACCCGGTGCGTTTAGCCCAGGAATAATCACCAAGTTGCCTTCTTCATCTACAGATACTCCCAGCATACCGCCAAGGTCAGTAATCTGAATCAGGACGTCCTGAGGAAGAGGCCTTTCACCATCCAATAGATCATTGGCTAGGATGTTTCCTAAGGTTCCTCCAAAGCTGACAGAGATTGGTCCGAATAGATCATCATTTGCGATGATTTCTTTGTCAGATTGCTGCCTACAAGTAATCCCGTAATCAAAGTCGACGATGGATTGAGACTCAAATATCTTAGTCTGAACCTGAGGTGTAGTAAATTCACACACTACCTTGAATCTTGGTTCTTGGACTCTACCTCCCTGATTTGGAAGGATTTTTACCAATCCGGTAGAAACTAAACTCAATCCGTTTTGGGCAAACTGATCATCAGGGTTAAGAGTGATGGTAAATTCACCCAATGGTTGATTCGGAGGCAATAGATGCTTCCAGAATCCAAATGCCCCGATTGACTCTGTGGCTTGGTATCCGTTTGGCCCCTGAATTTCCAGATTGGCACCTGAAGGGTTACCGAATCCTGCCTTGTTCAATTCACCAAAGTTTTCCAGCCCCTCGAAGCTGCCATCGCCGTTGAGGTCTATCCATTCCCACTGATTCAAATCAATAGAAAGACCCGGACTCACAGGATTTTGGGTTACCTGATCATCCCCATTGGCATCATACCATTCATTTTGTTCCGCATCCCCATTCAGGTCATACCAGACAAAGCCCTGGATATGGAGTAGGCCATTGGCTTCCGTTCCAAGATTATATTCAAAGTCTTGATTTACATATCTACAAGTCGCAATAGTAACCTCAGCCGTATTTCCATTTACTGCAAACAAGTTCTGGGCCTTGTTGAGGTTTCGGTCAAATACCTCAATTCGGTAAGCACCTGTAGGAATATTTCTGAGGAAATATCTTCCATCTGCATCGGTAAGGGTCAATCGCTGAGAGTTATCAGGATAAGTGATGATCAACGGAACATTGGCAAGACCCAAATTATCCACCAAATTGATCACTCTTCCCGTGAGCAAGGTTGAATTGGCACAGACAACCCGTACTTCCGCAGAATCTGTATCCTCAACAGACTGGTTTTGTGAGTCAATTCCCGTTACGGTAGCTATGTTGGTAATTGGAACTTGTGCCAAAATATCATCCCAAGTAACGGTATAGACCGTATTCAAACTTACCGATTCACCCACTTTCAAGTCACCAAGCAATGAATCAAGTCCTGTCAATGGATCCGTAATTTGGACATTAATCAAATCCACCACTCCGGTGTTTTGTACCTCAAGTGTATAGGTAATTACTTCTCCCTCGCTTTCCACGGATGATTTGTCTGCAGACTTGGTGATGGAAATTTCAGGCCTCAAAGCAGAAAGATCCAAATTCACGATGGCAGTATCCCTAGCCAAAACCAATTCCAAAGAAGGTCCAGAACCTGTCGCAGTCGCAATATTTTCGATCTGTTTTGCGTCCACGTCTTGTTGAGTAACCGTGTATACTGCACTCAAAGTTTGAGACTGATTCGGAGAGAAAATGCCCAGATTACTTGAAATAGAAAGCATCGGATCCTCTAAAATCACATCTCTCAGTGTAGTAATGCCAGTATTTTGAATTACAAAGGTATAGGTGATCAAATCCCCGACTTTTTCATAAGTGTCTGGATTTGCCGTTTTCGTCAATTCAAGTTTGGATCTGACTACTCCCCCTACGGTTCCCTGAACAAATGCCTCAGCCACATCCGATACTTGTGATCCTGAAGAGGAAACTCCTGTCACTGTGGCAATATTCAATACAAAATTTTGATCGATATCTGCCTGATTTATAGTATAGGTAGTATTGACTGTAGAGGTCGATCCAGGCATCAGAGTACCTAGCTGTTGATTCAGCTGAGTCAATGGATCTGTCAATAGAATTCCGGAAAGAGTTTCATTTCCAGTATTTTCTACAATTAAGGTATAGGTAATTAAATCCCCCAACTCGTTGAAATTTCCTGGATTCGCTGTCTTGGTCAAAGCAATTCCCGGAGTCTGGATAGCAGTCACCGTAGCACTTGCCGTGGCAGTTTGTGCGGATTGGTTTGGAGCGGTGCCTGTCGCCGTAGCCGTATTCACCACGCTACCGTTGTCCACGTCCGTCTGGTTGACCGCATAATTGGTCGTGACCGTAGCAGACTGGCCTGGAAGCAGGTTGCCCACATTGTCATTCGCATTGGTCAATGGATCCGTAACCGTGGTATTGGTCAAGGTCACGTTTCCGGTGTTGGTTACGATCAGGGTATAGGTGATCAAATCACCGGCCTGATCGTAGGTCGTTGGATTCGCTGTCTTGGTCAAGGCAATGCCCGGAGTCTGGATAGCAGTCACCGTAGCACTTGCCGTGGCAGTTTGTGCGGATTGGTTTGAAGCGGTGCCTGTCGCCGTAGCCGTATTCACTACGTTACCATTATCAACATCCGTCTGGTTGACCGCATAGTTGGTCGTGACGGTGGCAGACTGGCCCGGAAGCAGGTTGCCCACATTGTCATTCGCATTGGTCAATGGATCCGTAACCGTAGTATTGGTCAAGGTCACGTTTCCGGTATTGGTTACGATCAGGGTATAGGTGATCAAATCACCGGCCTGATCGTAGGTCGTCGGATTCGCTGTCTTGGTCAAGGCAATGCCAGGAGTCTGGATAGCAGTCACCGTAGCACTTGCCGTGGCAGTTTGTGCGGATTGGTTTGGAGCGGTGCCTGTCGCCGTAGCCGTATTCACCACGCTACCGTTGTCCACGTCCGTCTGGTTGACCGCATAATTGGTCGTGACCGTAGCAGACTGGCCTGGAAGCAGGTTGCCCACATTGTCATTCGCATTGGTCAATGGATCCGTAACCGTGGTATTGGTCAAGGTCACGTTTCCGGTGTTGGTTACGATCAGGGTATAGGTGATCAAATCACCGGCCTGATCG
This sequence comes from Algoriphagus taiwanensis, assembly GCF_036245645.1. Classification (NCBI taxonomy): domain Bacteria; kingdom Pseudomonadati; phylum Bacteroidota; class Cytophagia; order Cytophagales; family Cyclobacteriaceae; genus Algoriphagus; species Algoriphagus taiwanensis. Next base: position 17,848 of record NZ_BTPE01000014.1, read on the forward strand.
TAGGTCGTTGGATTCGCTGTCTTGGTCAAGGCAATGCCCGGAGTCTGGATAGCAGGTATTTCTAATCTATCCGTGGAGCTCACCACTCGATCACTCAAATCCCTGCCTCTTGCATTAGCGACATTGAGAATGCTACCATTATCCACATCCTGCTGGGTCACTGTGTAGTTTTCCTGAACAAAGACGACTTGGGTAGGCACGAGCTGACCGATATTTCGATTCAAATTGGTCAATGGGTCAACTACCGTAACGTCAAACAGGGTCTCATTTCCAGTATTGGTCACTTCGAGAGTATAGCCAATCACTTGACCCGCTCTGTCGTATTCGATCACATTAGCTGTCTTTTGCAATCGCAATGCAGGATCCTGAATTGCTCTAATCGTTGCAGTGGCAGTTGCAGTTACGGACTGATTATTTGCCCCAAGTCCTGTGGCAGTAGCCACATTCACTACTGTCCCCTTATCGATATCAGATAGAAGGATTGAATAATTCGCATTTATCACTTGAGATTCAGTCGGAGCCAAGTCGCCCACATTTACCGATGTGCCGGTCAAAGGATCCTCCACCACCACGTCTGCGATGGTCAAATTACCTACGTTAGAAACGGTAAGCGTATATGTGATTTGCTCTCCTTCTGCATTGTATGTGGTCGGATTAGCCACTTTTGTAAGTTTGAGGGCAGGATTAGAACTTGAAGGTGTGACCACCTGAGCCTGATCACTTACAGGTGTCTGATTCTTCGCCACTCCCGTTACTTCAGCATCGTTGGTTATAGAACCCTTATCCAAATCCGCTTGAGTAACAGTATACGTTGCAGTCACTACTTCTACCTGACCCGGATCCATAGTACCTATGTCATCGGACAATCCAGTCAATGGATCTGTCAAGACCACATTTTCAATGGTCAAGTTCCCAGAGTTAGTGACAGTCAAGGTGTAAGTGATTACCTCATCCACTGCATCATAGATGTTCAAATCCGCATTCTTGGTCAACTCGATGCTAGGTCTTTGGATTGCCAAAATGGTCTCATTAGCAGTGGTTTCAATATCCAACTGATTTGGATCTGTTCCTGCGGCAGTGGCAATGTTGACTACTTGACCATTATCCACATCATCTTGGGTAATCGTGTAGACGACCACACCCGATCTATCCTGACCTGGTGCAAGGCTTCCGATATTCACATTGAGGCTGGTCAATGGATCAGTAACCGTCACATTATCCAAGGTGACATTTCCTGTGTTGGTTACTTCCAGGTTGTAATTGATGATATCCCCTACCTGATCGTAAGTCTGCGGAGTTGCTACTTTGGTCAAGGAAATACCCGGAGTCTGAACAGCCGTCACAGTAGCGGTCGCTCCTGCGAACTGGGAGGATTGATTTGGATCCAATCCGGTCACCGAAGCCACATTTATTACAAATCCGCGATCCAGATCTTGCTGGTCGATCACATAGTTTCTGGAAACTGTGATGACGTCTGCTGGAGCAAATGAACCAAGATCCAGAGAAGAAATATTCACCAATGGATCTTCCAAGATCACCGGATTCAATGTCAGGTTTCCGGTATTGGTCACAATGAGGTCATAGCTAATGACATCACCTACCTGGTCATAGGTAGTCGGACTGGCTATCTTTTGAAGTCCGATTCCCGGAGACTGAATGGCAGTAACGGTAGCCGAAGCCCCAGCAGTGATATTTGCATTGATCACGCTAGATCCGGTGGCTGATGCGATGTTGACAAACTCCCCTGCATCCACATCCGCTTGAGTTATGGTGTAGCTACCTGTCACCACTGCATTTTCAAATGGAAGCAAGGTGCCCACATCCTTATCTGGGCCGAGGATAATCAGTGGATCATCGATCGTCACATTGGTAATGGTAAGGTTGCCCACATTGATCACCGTCAACTCATAATCGATCACGTCTCCGGTTTTGGAGTAGGTAGCAGGAGTTGGAACCTTTGAAAGAAGCAACCTTGATCCCCGAACAGCATTGATGGTCTCGGTAGCGTCGTCTTTTACCGGCCTTCTAAATGGATCAAATCCTATGGCTCCTGCTGTATTGACGATGGATCCATTGTCTACATCTGACTGAGTTACCGTGTAGGAAGTAGTATAAGTCACACTGGCATTTGGTGCAAGGGATGGTATGGTTTCCTGTAATTGGGTAAGGTCGTCCAGTACGGTTGTATTGAGCAAGGTCAGATTGCCTACATTTTTCACTACAATCTCGTAATTCACCACCTGACCTCTGAAGATATAAATCTGGGTTTGGGCAGTCTTGGTCACCTGAATTTTAGGTGCTTTAGTCGTAAATACCCTCTCCTCATCTGTATCCGTGACCACAGTTGGAATAGCAGCAGTGGTGGTGCCGGTTACAGTGGCCGTGTTTGGAATAGAAATCTGGGTATCAAAATCATTCTGATCGGTAGTGTAGCTAGTTGGAATCACCGTACTAGCTCCAGGGGCCAAAGTGCCCAGATTCAAGTTGTTAATTCCTGTCAGCGCATCGTTGAGTGTCACATTGACCAAGGTGACATTACCTGTATTGGTTACGGTCAATTCGTATGGAATCACATCACCTGCTTGGACTACAGTATTCACCAGAGCATTTTTGTTCAATGTGATCGACGGGTTTCTACTTGCCGTGACAATGGCCGAATCCTCATCTCTCAAAGGATTGATAGAGCCAATGCCATTCCCTGTTACCGTTGCGGTATTGGTTACAAAACCTTGGTCAAGGTCATCTTGATCTACCGTGTAGCTAACTGTCACCACAGTGGATGACCCCGGTAAAATATTTGACAGGCTTAAGTCAACAGTTCCAGTCAATGGGTCATTCAACAGGAGATTTTCGAGGGTGAAGTTTCCAATATTGACTACCTCCAATTCATAGTTGATGATATCTCCGGGCTTGCTGTAGGTTTTTTCAATTGGAGTTTTGATCAATTCAAGACCAGCGTCATCCACAGAAACTACAATCGCTCTATCAGTAGCTGTCAGGTTAGTACCGTCTACTGCTACTGCAGTAGCAGTAGCCAAATTGATAAATATCCTCTGCTGCAAGGCATCCAGAGTAACAGTTCTCGCGGCCGATGCAGTGAAAGACTCACCTGGGCTTAGATCTCCTACCACTTGGTTGAAATTGATCAGAGGATCATCTATTTCCACATCTTCTACCGTGATGTTACCCACGTTGGTCACTACAAAGGTGAAAGTGACAATTTCACCGGTATTTACCACAACAGTAGGATTGGCTGATTTTTCCAACTCAATGGCAGGATTGGTGAGAGCGTTAATTCTTACATCATCCTGATCCATAACAGGTCCAGCTGAAGAGGTGGCATTTACCTCCGCCAAGTTTTCGATAAATCCTCTGTCCAAATCTACCTGCGTCACGGTATAGGTGGTGGTATAACTAACCGAGGTACCCGAAGCAGGAGCGGGATCTAAAATAACAGGAGCCGAAGTGAAGCCAGTGAGGTTATCAGTCACCACTACATCAGTCAAGGTAAGATTTCCGATATTCTCTACTTCCAGTGTGTAAGTGATCACTTCGTCCACAGACTGGAAGGAAGTCCTATCCGCAGTTTTGGTGATTTCTACCACAGGATTTTGGGCCGCTGTAATCAATTCGATTGCCGATTCTCCGACCACCGTACCAAATGGATCCGTTCCGGTAACACTTGCCGTATTTTCTATTTGTCCCAAATCAAGATCTGTTTGCGAGACGGTATAAGTGAGCGTCTGAACCTCACTCTGTCCGGGATCCAAATCAGAAATGGCAATTGGTGCGGCAGCAATCAGCGGGTCTTGCAAGGCAATGGAATTCAGGCTGACATTACCCACGTTGGTGACCGTGAGATAGTAGGTGACTACTTCTCCGGCAATGGAATAGAACTGTGGATCGGCCACCTTCACCAATTGAATAGCCGGCAAAACATCCGCCGGAACAATCAATTGATCCGTTGTTTCCAAGTTTTGATTTTGAGGACCGGTAGCGGTCACTGTCGCTGTATTTTCACGCTCCCCAGCATTCAGATCAGCTAGCTGTATGCTATAGCTACCAGTGACTGTCAAGGTTTCGCCAGGAGCAAATGATCCAAGGTTTGAATTTGTAATTCCTGCGATTGGATCATTGAAGGTCACATTATCCAAAGTGACATTCCCCTTGTTGGTAGCCACTAGCTGGTAATTGATCAAATCTCCCTCTGCATCGAAACTTGATACATCGGCAGTTTTCTCAAGAATGATGGAAGGAAGCTGTATAGCCGTCACCGTCGCTGTGGCAGCTGCTTCCAATGGATTTTGATTGGTGTCCACTGCTGTGGCTGTGGCATTATTGATCACCAAGCCGGCATCCAGATCCGTTTGGGTAATCGGATAAATTCCACTGAGGGTTTTACTTTCCGCAGGTGCAAGTGTACCCAAGGATTGTCCGATAATACCGGCCAAAGGATCATTCAAACTAACCTGATCCAGAGTCACATTGCCCGAATTCGTGACTACGAATTCATAACGTATGTTATCTCCCACATTTTGATAAGTGGTTGGATTTGCGGTTTTGGTCAAAGTCAAGTCAGGAGTCTGGATAGCCGTCACCGTTGCTGTTGCAGTGGCAATTTGGTCCGTGTTATTTGGATCAGTTCCTGTGACTGTAGCTTGATTAATGACTTGACCTTGATCAATATCAATCTGGGTAATAGTATAAGTCGCGGTAATCACCTGACTGTCTCCCGGAGCAAATGAACCCAGAACTTGAGCATTGATTCCAGCGATAGGATCATTTAAGGTAACCGGATCGAGGGTTACGTTACCGGTATTCTGCACAGTCAGAGTATAGGTAATCACATTGCCCACCGCATCGAAGGTTAATGGATCGGCTGTTTTCTGAAGTGAAATACTCGGAGTCTGAATGGCGTTGACTAGGGCATCATCTGTATCCGAGATGATTGCCAAAGTAGGATCAGTGGCTTCCACTGTCGCAGTGTTGGTGACGCTACCCGCATCCACATCTGCCTGAGTCACTGTATAAGTGGTGGAAATGGAAGCCGTTTGTCCAGGAGCCAAATCACCTACCGTCACATCCGTACCGGTAAGCGGATCGATGATCTCTGCATTGCTCAGAGTGACATTGCCGGTATTTTCAACCTCGATAGCATATTCGAGGACATCTCCAGGGGCATCATAGTCTGAAGTAAGTGCACTTTTGACGATTTCAATATCCGGATTCTGGATTGCAGGTATGAACAACAAGTCCAAATCAAATACAAAAGTAAATATGGGATCGAAACCTTCTGCAAAGGCCAAGTTGATCTTTCCTCCTTGATCCACATCATCTTGGGTAGCAGTATAAGTTACTGTTCTGGTCTCAGTTTGTCCAGGAGCCATTTGTCCGATAGGCAATACCAAATTCAGGATAGGATCCTGAATATCCACTGAGAATAAAGTTACATTGCCGGTGTTACTTACCTCAAAAGAATAGGTGATCAAATCTCCAGCCTGAGTGAATTCACTTACATCGGCAGTTTTGATTACAGTGATTTCTCCGATGATGATACCTGTTACGGTCTCAGAATCCTGCAACTGAAGGATTTGACCTCTTGGCTCCGTCGCCACTACAGTAGCGGTATTATTTACCACACCTGCATCCATATCCACCTGATTGGTGGTATAGCTAGTAGTGACCACTTCTACCTGACCTGGGGAAAGAGTTCCCAAGTTTTGATTGGTTCCGGTAAGCGGATCTGTCACCACCACATTGGTAAGGGTGACATTTCCTGCATTGGTCACCGTCAAAGTATAATCAATGACATCTCCAGCCGCATCAAATTGATTGACTAAAGCAACTTTTTGGAATGTCAATCCCGGATTTTGATTAGCTGAAATAGTCAGATTATCCTGATCCTCAATCTGTTGATTGCCCGGATCCAAAGCAGTCGCTGTGGCAATATTGTCTATAAACCCAAAGTCGATGTCGGCCTGCTCCACGGTGTAGATACTGGTCACCTGAATGCTCTCGCCCGGTATCAAAGTACCGAGATTTTGATCGAGGCCTGTCAATGGATCCTTCACCACTACATTGGTTAGGGTCACATTGCCGGTGTTGCTGATGTCTAGGGTGTATTCAATTTCCTCTCCCGCCGTGGTGTAGGTGGATTTATTGGCAGTTTTTACCAACTCAATCATCGAATTCTGTACTACTGTCACAGTTACCGTGGACTGTCTTTCCAGGGTGGCGCTCATAGGATCTACCCCTGTTGCTGTGGCGGTATTGATCACAAATCCAGCATCCAATTCCTGCTGAGTGACTGCATGGGTAGTCGTTCTGGCATTTCCAACATTTGGAGCCAGGCTACCTACATTGACAGATAGATTGGTCAAAGGATCAATCACCGTGACATTCGAAAGAGTCACATTTCCGGTATTTCTTACATCTAGTGTGTATTCAATCAGTTCACCCAAGGTGCTTACCTGAGTCTTGTCTGCCGTTTTCTCGAAGAAAAGATCAGGAGATTGAGTGCCGGTAATCGTCAAAGTAGCTTGATCATTGACAGTCCTTCCAAACGGACTTACTCCTGACACCAGTGCAATATTGATAATTTCACCTGCATTCAGATCAGCTTGATCCACAGAATAAATACCTGTGATAGTTTGAATATCCTGAGGAGCCAAATCCCCGAGATTTTGATTGATTCCGAGTAGGTTATCTGCCAAAACCACATTGGAAAGGGTAAGATTTCCGGTATTTTCTACGACCAATGAGTAATTGATCGCATCCCCAACCGCATCAAAATCTGTCACATCTGCAAATTTGATCAGACTGAGGGATGGACTGGCATCAACCAAGGAAACAGCCCGGTCTGTATCACTGTAAACAACCTGATTTGGACCTGTGCCCTCTGCTTTTGCCACATTACGGATGAATCCTCGGTCCAAATCCCCTTGATTTACAAAATAGCTAGATGTAAATGTTGCGGATTGGGTAGGCTGTAGGAGTCCCAGATTGGTAGTGACACCTAGCAACGGATCCTCCAAATTGACCGGATCCAAGGTGAGATTTCCGGTATTGGTGACGATGAAGGTGTATACCAGTTCTTCACCCTCTTGGGCAAATCTGACTTTATCGACGGTTTTGGTCAGCGTCAAATCACCTGCCTGATTTGCCAAGACTCGCAGGGAATCATTTGCAAAAATTGGCTGTCTAAATGGTGTAAAGAAGATACTGCCTGCTGTATTGTCAATGAATCCACGGTTGATATCATCCTGAGAGACAGTGTAAGGCTTAGTAAAGGTAAGGCTCTGCCCCGGTGCAAGATTTAGATTCCTTTCATCCAGGTTGATTTTTGCATCTACCACGAATCCTCCTGTCAACGTGAGGTTTCCAGGATTAGAAACGACCAACGTGTAGTTGACTACATCCCCGGCATCATTCACCGTGCTGACATCCGCGGATTTATCCAAGGTAAGTCGAGCATTTCTGAGCACCGGAATTCTGAGCGAAGCTTGATCGGATACCTGAACACCATTGAGATTTTCTGCGGTAGCAGTGGCCGAATTAGGGATGACCAAAAGATCAATATCCGCTTGAGTTACCGTGTAATTTCTGGTATAAATCAATGGTGGGTCCGTAGGTGCCAAAGCCGCTACCGTTTCATCCAGACCTACCAGTAGATCCACCGTATTCACCTGGAATAAGGTTTGATTTCCTACGTTCTCCACCTCAATGGTGTATTGAATTACCTCCCCGGCGGCACCTATTTGGGCTTTATTTGCCGTCTTGGTAATCTGGATAACTGGATTTTGAATTCCCTGAACAATCTCTGTAGCTTCTTGACGTACACTCGCTCCACTGATTCCTCCACCTTCACCTCTTCCGGTGACGGTAGCGATATTCACTACTTCTCCAGCATCTATATCATCCTGATCCACCGTGTAAGTAACCGAACGTACCACAGACTGACCTACAGGAAGGGTACCAATCGTCTCAGTATACCCGGTATTGCTATCTTCCAATACAAGATCTATCAATGTGACATCTCCTGTATTGGTCACAATCAATTCATAAATGATTTGATCGCCAGGATTTGCATATCCGGATTTTTTGCCGATTGCAAACTTATCGAGCTCTACAGCTGGTCTTCCGGTTGAGATGGCAAAGGCAACGTCTTTCGCACTGATGACTGTTTGATCGGGTTCAGTGGCATTAACGGTTACCTCGTTTCGGATGATTCCAGTAGGATCGTCCACATCACTTTGCTGTACTGTGTAGGTAAAGGATCGGGTAATGGATGCTCCCGGAGCCATCAATCCCAAGTCTTCGGAATAGCCGATTCGAGGATCGCTGATTTGAACAGGATCCAGGGTTACATTGCCTGTGTTGGTGATAATGAAATCATAAACCAGCAGATCTCCGTCTGCTTGGAAGATTCTTGGGGTAACCAGCTTTCTAACTTGAATTCCTCCCAATTGAATTCCCTGAACGGTCCAACTGTCTTGCAATTGAAGCGGATTACCGGAAGGACTTTCTGCATTGACTGTGGCGGTATTAATAAAATCGCCGTTGTCCAAATCTACTTGAGTGAAGTCGTAGGTAACTTGAACTACAGTGCTTGCACCTGGATTTAAAGTAAGAGTTGGGCTGGTATAACTCAGCTTTGGATCATTGATTACTACATTGCTAAGCGTCACATTACCTGTATTGCTGACTTCCAAATCGTAGGTTACTTGTTGATTTGGAGCAAAGAAGAAGAATCGATCTCCTTGTTTGGTAAAGGTCAACTGCTCGATTTGGTTGGCAAGAACCTCAACAGAATCGATGTCAGAAATAAGACGATTTGCGGGAGATACTGCAGTGACTGTGGCTGTATTAACCAAAGAACCATTATCCAAGTCGGTCTGAGTAATGGAATAGATACCTGTAACGGTGGAGCTCGCCCCTACCTGCAGCTCTCCAATGGACACATTCAGGCCTAGTTTACTATCCACCAATTGGGTATTCTCCAAAGTCTGATTACCGGTATTTGTTACAACCAATTCGTAATCAATAACCTCGTCTACCGCAGAATATGGGCCGTTCGGTGTCGTTTTGAGTAGTGCAATTTCAGGATTTTGGATCGCTCTAACGGTAGCCGAACCGACATCACTAACTGAAGTAGCTGATGGATCTCTACTTACTCCAGTTACAGAAGCAGTATTGACAAACAAACCTGCATCCAAATCTGCTTGCTGGATGGTATAACTGGTAGTGTAAACCTCGGTCTGCCCCGGGTCAAGTGTTCCCACAATTACAGTCAGATTGGTTTCATTGTCGACCAATTCCACCTGATCCAGAGTGACATTTCCAGTATTAGTTACTTCGATGTCATAATTAATTATAGTTCCAACTTGGTCATAAATTCCTTGACTTGGTGTCTTCACCACCTCAATACCCGGATTTAGAGCGGCAGGAACAGTAATCTGGTTAGTGATAGCCTCTTGGGTATTGCTATTCACATCTACACCCGAGGCTGTAGCCGTGTTGGAGTAGCTCCCTGCATCCAAATCCACCTGTGCGACCACATGCCTTGCCGGAACATCGACTACCTGACCAGGAGCGAGAGAAGGTATTGGATTGGTCCCAAGAATTTCTGCCTTAGGATCAGTGATATTGATGTTGGAAAGAGTCACATTACCTGTGTTTTCCACAGAGATTACATATTGGATTTCCTGTCCAACTGCACTGTAAGAGGAAGTTGCTGTCGACTTAGAAGCTGCGATTCCAGGAGTTTGAATAGCAGTAATTACCACCTCATTGGACAAATCCTGCACTGCGACAGACTGAGGGGTTCGACCTGTAGCGGTAGCCACATTGCGGTATTCTCCCGCATCTAGGTCTGCCTGAGTTACATCATGGGTAGCTGTTAGGTTTTTGCTTTGTCCGGGAGAAAGCTTAAACTGACCGGTTGAAACTACTGTATTTGGATCGGTAACCACGACTTTACTGATCGTGACATTACCCCTATTCGTCACCACCAAATCATAAGTAATTCGCTCACCAACTCGGTCATAAGTGGATTGTCTTGCACTTTTTACAATTTCCAATACCGGATTTTGCAAAGCAGGTATGGTCACTGTATTTGAGTTGCGAGACAGCAGTTTGCTGTTCGGATCCAAGCCTGTACCAGAGGCGGTATTGATATAGCGTCCAGCGTCAAGGTCAGCCTGGACTACAGTGTGCGATGCAGTCACTGTGGCCACCTGACCAGGGAAAAGGATCGGGATAGGTATACCGGAATTGATAACGGCCTTAGGATCCGAAACCGACAAAGCTGTCAGGGTAACATTTCCGGTATTTTGAACCAAAATGGTATAGTTCAAAACATTTCCGACGGCATCATAAGAAGCTGTACTGCTTGATTTGGTCAGGGTGAAATCCGGTCGCTGAACAGCAGGAACAGTGACTCTATTGGTTTTTCTGGAAATCAATGTACCATCCAGTTCCTTACCCTCTACATCGGCAATATTTTCGTACCTACCTGCATCCAAGTCAGGTTGAGTCACAGTATGGACCGCATTGACGATTACTGATTGCCCCGGAGCCAAAACCGGTATAGGATTGGCAGTCGGGTCAATTTCTGCCTTGGGATCCGTTATGATCACATCAAACAAGGACACATTACCTACGTTCTCAACTAAGAATGTATAATTGATCACATCACCAACGGCATCATAATTTGGTGTAGAGGAGGACTTAGCTACCTTGAGTTTGGGGTTTTGGGTCGCCAAAAGGGTCTTACTATCGGTGGCCGATAGAATGTTGTTGTTTAGGTCACGTCCGGTGGCAGTAGCTACGTTAATCAATTCTCCTACATCTACATCTTGTTGGGTAGTGAGATATTGGACATCAAAGGCCAAGAACTCTCCCGGTGACAACAATGGAATCAAGGTATCCAGCCCTACTTTAGGATCTTCTATTCTGAGATCGAAAATGCTTACATTCCCGCTGTTTTGAGCATATAGGTTATAAGTAATAACCTCTCCCGGTTGGAAGTACCCACTTTGCTGGACACCTTTTCCAAAGTTCAATCCCGGAGTCTGAGCCCCATTAATGGTCTCGGTATCGCTGTCTGAAATAGAACCTCCATCCGGTTTTTTGCCAACTGCCTCAGCGGTATTGACAATGGTGCCAGCATCAATATCATTCTGATTCACCAGATACTGCTCAGTATAGGTGAAACTTTGACCCACTCCCAGGAAGCGGATAAAGTCATTCAGTCCTGTCTTCGGGTCTGTGACTGCGATATCAGTCAGGTTAACATTGCCATCGTTTCGTATCTCAATAGTGTAGGTAAGGGTCTCTCCGACGGCATTATAGCCACTTTGTTGTGCTCTCTTGTTGACCGTAAGGACAGGGTTGACTATAGCAGGGATCGTGTCTCTTCCGATGGCTGGTGCAAGGTTTCCTTGGGTAGGAGTCCCAGTTGCAGTGGCCACATTGACAAATTCTCCATTGTCTACATCTTGCTGTTTGGTCGTATAGTTAGCAGTATAAGACCATACTTCCCTAGGCTCGAGTTTACCATTATTGTTCAGGTCACCACCTCGGAAGGTAGGGCCTGAAGACACTCCCGGATCCACCACATTGATATTGCTGATGGTCACATTCCCAGTATTGGTCAGGAGCAAGGAATAGCTCAGGGCGACACCAGGTCGATTGTAATTATTCGGAGAAGTAGTACTTATCTTATCCAATTTCCAGCCTGGCAAGGCCAATGCCGGTACATCTTCGGTATCCTTGACATTGGCAAGGTTTCCGAAGGTCAGTTGACCAGAGGCGGTTACTTCATTGATATATCTTCCCCGATCGAGATCTGCCTGGGTCGCCGTGTAGGAAGCCGAATAGGTCCAAGTTTCATTGACATCCAGGAGATTGTTGGTATTGGTATCGCCTGATTGAAGGGTAGGGCCCACACTTGCTCCCGGGTCAGAAACCACCACATTTTTAATGGTCACATTTCCGGTATTCGCGAGGACAATTTGGTAATTCAAAATCTCACCGACAGCGCGGAAGTTTTTCGGATTATTCGTAGCAGTCTTATTGATCGTCCATCGGGCATTTATGGTCGCATTGACAGTAGCTTTTCCGGTTTCAGAGATAGAAGCCGAACTAGGCAAAGTGCCGGTAGCTGTGGCAGTGTTCTCAAATTTACCATTGTCCACATCGGCTTGGGTAGTGGTGTAGGAGGTAGTATAGGTCCATATTTCCCCAGGAGAAAGAATGCCGTCATTTCCGGTATCTCCGCCGGTAAATTGAGGAGCAGCTGTCTTCGGATCGGATACAGACAGGTTGGTAACCGTGATGTTTCCGGTATTTTCTACCGTGATCGTGTAATTGATGAGGACCCCAGGAGCGGCAAATTGGCTGATGCTCGGGGTCTTGGTGACCTTCAGTTTTGGATTTTGATTGACAGGGGTTCTTACTGTCTGATTTCGGGTGACCTTACTTCCATCTACCTGCGCGACCAACTCCGCATCATTTTCCACATACCCCCGATCCAAATCTACTTGGGTAACGGTGTATTGAGTGGTGTAGGTGATGGTTTGGCCCGGATCGAGTCTAGGCTCACTTTCAGACAGATTTGTCAGCGGGTCATCCGTATTGACCACGAAATAGGATAGGTTACCGGTGTTTTCTACTTTCAACAAGTAGCTGATGACGTCACCTACTTGGCTGACACTGGCCGGAGTGGCTGTTTTGGTAAATCGGATACTTGGGTTTTTGGAGGCAATTACAGTAACTGTTTGCTCATCTTTGATAGGTTGACCAAACGGTCCTCTGGCATTGACTTCCGCAGTATTGATCACCCTTCCTGCATTCAGATCGTCTTGGGTGACTGTGTAAGTTTCCGTATAGGTTTGGCTTGAAGAAACAGATAAGACCGGTAGATTGACATCCAATCCAGTAAGAGGATCGGTAATCTGTACAGAATTCAGCGTCACATTTCCGGTATTGAGGACAATGATGGTATAGTTCAGTAGGTCTCCTGCGGAATCATATCCCTTTTCTGCTACTGACTTCAAAATGTCGATTTTTGGATTTTGGGAGCCATTGAGTTCCACGGTCGAGATATCCCTGACCTTGGAAGGTAATAGAGGAGCGTCGCCAACTACTTCGGCAATATTTAGGATTCTTCCCTCATCCAGATCTTGTTGAGTTATAGAATAATTTACTGTGAATACCTGAACTTCACCTGGGGCCATATCTCCAATGATATTGGTGTATCCCAGTCTTGAATCCTCCAATACCACATTTTCCAAATCGACATTCCCATTATTTCTGACCCTCAATTCGTAAGGAACGATTTCCCCAACGAAGGAATAGCCGAAGGCAAGTGCAGTCTTCTCTAGATCAATGCTCGGATTAGCCGCTCCACCAATCACATTGGAATCTCCATCTCCCACGTTTCCTCCATCCGGATCTTTTCCTGTGACCGTAACGGTATTGGTTAGGTTACCCCGATCCAAATCAGCTTGAGTAATGGTATATGTCCCTTGATAGGTCCAAATCTCGGTAGGGTCCAATTTGGAATCATTGTCAGTATCCACCCCAAGGAAGGTCAGCGGATTGATCAAAGGATCATCTATCACTAGATCCGAAATGGAAACATTGCCAGTATTTCTGACAATTATTGTATAGGTAATCACCTCATCCACATTGCTGAAGCTGTTAGGCTGAGCAGATTTAACTACGTCAATGGATGGATTTTTAGAGCCGGTTACGATGTCCGTATCTGTATCTGTTAGAGTATCATTATCCGGATCGGTACCGGTAACTGTAGCATTATTGGTGACTGTACCATTATCCACATCATCCTGTGTGACCGTGTAGGCCCCAGTGAAGGTCCATATTTCTCCCGGATCCAAAATATTATTTCTGCCAGGACCGGATGGAGGAGACAAATCCCCGGATATATAGGTAAGGCTGATCAAATCATCAGTCACCTGCACATTATCCACTCGGGTATTTCCTGTATTCTGGACAAAAATGGTGTAGGTAAGAATATCCCCAGCCGTATCATATCCTTGCTGACCAGCTACTTTGGTCAAGCTGATAGAATTGGTTTTCGAGCCATTCACCGTTACCGTATCCGAATCGGTCAAGGTGTTATTATCAGGGTCTGTTAACTCAACTGAGACCACATTTTGAACCCTGCCATTATCTACATCATCCTGAGTAATGGTATAAGTGCCTTGATAGTCCCAAGTCTCACCCACATCCAATTTCCCGACAGTAGGTCCATCACCGGATACCAAACTCAAATCGCTTCCGGCTATGATGGAATCGTCAACCGAAACATTGTCCAAGGTCACATTTCCTGTGTTTTGGATTTGGATGGAATAAGTAATTACCTGACCCGGACTATTAAAGCCCGTAGAGGTGGTGGTTTTATTGACCTCAAAGGAAGGATTCTTCACCGGAGTGGAGGTTGCAGAATCGGAGTCAGTGACATCTCCTCCCTGAGAATCTTTCCCTTCGACCGTTGCAGTATTCGTTACAGGTCCATTATCTATGTCATTTTGGGTGACCGTGTAGGTATTGCTATAGGTGAAAGTTTGTCCGGGAGCAAGGTCACTTACAGGGAAAACCCCAGCTCCAAAGAAAGGATCTGTCAGCTCTAAACTGGACAGGCTAAGGTTACCATTATTGGTGACAACCAGGGTGTAGGTGAGCACCTCACCTGCCATAGAATAGGTGCTTGGACTCACATTTTTTGTAAGCTCAACCGAAGGATCAAAAATAGCATTGATGGTCTCATCATCAGTGGCATTCGGAAGGGTTCCTCCTGGAGGTGTACCGGAAGCAGTGGCTGAATTGGTGAAGGATCCTGCATCCAAATCTGCCTGCTTGATGGAATAGGTAGCTGTGTAGGTCCAAATCTCGTTGGGATCCAAGTCTCCGTCTGAATCCGTATCGCCGGAAACGAAACTAGGACCGGTGGTAGCTTTAGGGTCTGAAACTGCCGGATTATCAATGGATACATTTCCGGTGTTGTCTACCAACAAGGTATAGGTAATGGTTTGACCTGCCCGATCGTAGGTTGCCGTGCCGGCACTCTTAGTCAAAGTCCAAGAAGGATTTGGTGTAGCCGTGGCCGTAGCATCATCAGAAATTTCAGGAAGGTTTCCTGCAGGGGATTTGGAAGTGGCGCTGACAGAATTGGTAAAACTTCCCGCATCCACATCGGCCTGAGTTACGGTGTAGGTGGTGGTGTAAACCCAAGTTTCACCAACATCCAAAGTTCCCGGATTGGATACATCTCCCGAAACCAAAACCGGATTGGCTGTCTTCAAGTCAAAGAGGGAAACATCTGTGATGCTGATATTTCCGGTATTTTCAACCGATATGGTATAGCTAAGGACATCTCCAGCGTTTTCATAGGTGCCTGGACTGTCCACTGTTTTTTGGATAGTCCAATCAGGCATCTGATCTGCTGGAACAAAAATACTGGCATTGTCATCTTGGAGATTCCCCAAAATCGATTCCCCGGAAACGGTGGCCGAATTGGTAACTCCTCCTTGATCAATATCCGACTGAGTAACAGAATAGGAAGCCTGATAGGTCCATATCTCATCCGGGTCGAGTTTGCCATCGGTATTGGTGTCCCCGGAAGTCAAAGTCAGAGGAGAACCTGAAATAAGAGGATCATTGACTTCCACATTTTCCAAAATCAAATTGCCGGTATTCTCTACCAAGATGGTGTAAGTAATCACCTCCCCTGCGGTGGTGATGGTGGTTTTGTCTGCTGATTTGGAGATATCAAATCTTGGTGTCTGGGCAGCATTGATGGTAAGGTTCCCAACCTTATCAATGGTAGACCCTGGATTTTTGGGGTCATCTGTAGAAACAGAGGCGGTATTGGCTATGCTTCCGTTTTCAATATCTGTCTGAGTGACGGTATAGGTACTGGTCGCTACGACTGTTTGGCTAGGCGTAATGCTAGGAATGGTCGTCATCAAACCGGTCAACGGATCATCGATCTCCACATCTGTCAGTGTGACGTTTCCAGAATTGATAATCACTATACCATAGGTGATCACTTCTCCGGCCTGACTGTATCCAGTCTTATCAGCCCGCTTGATTACGTTGTAATTCGGCACCTGAACTGCCTGAATCGTCTCATCATCAGTAGCATCTGTGAGGATTCCCTGTGCGGGATTACCTGTGGCTGTAGCAATATTGGTATAGCTTCCCGCATCCAAGTCGGCTTGGACTATGGTGTGTTTGGCATTGTACACCCACGTTTCTCCCGGAGCCATCACCTGATCGTTACCCAAATCCCCGGAGGCATAGGCAGGACCAGGGGCATCTGCTCCCGGATCTGAAACTACTACTTGGGTAATAGAGACATTTCCGGAGTTGGTCACACGAATTGTATAATTCAATACCTGACCCAACTGGCTGTAAGGTTGGCTACTGCTGGTTTTCTGGACGGTCAATTCCGGATCAGGAACTGCATCCACAGTGACCGTATTCGAAACTCCTGGAGCTAAGATACCTCCTGCAGGAGTGCCGTTAGCTGTGGCCGTATTGCTGTAGCTACCCGCATCGATGTCTGCTTGGATGATGGTATATGTCGCGCTGTAAGTCCAGGTCTCTCCTACATCCAGGGTTCCCGTAGGAGCATTGTCTCCCTGTATCGTACCTGAAATTGTCGTATTCGGATCGGTGAGCGTCACCCCGGTGACGCTGACATTTCCTGTATTCTCTACTAGTATTTGATAGCTGATCACATCACCGACTTGGTCGTAATCCGATGTGTTCGTCGATTTGGTGACAGTCCAAGAAGGATTCTGAACTGCATTTACCGTGACCGTATTGGAAACCGCAGGAGTTAACGATCCCCCGGCTGGAGTTCCATTGGCTGTAGCTGTATTACTGTAGCTACCCGCATCGATGTCTACTTGGGTGATGGTGTATGAGCCTCCATATACCCAAGTCTCTCCCACTTCTAATTTTCCTGCAGCTCCTCCATCTCCACTAGTCAATACTGGTGGAGATAACAATAAATTATCAGTCAAACTGACATTGCTAATGCTGACATTTCCTGTATTGGACAATTGGAATTCGTAAAGGATCACCTCTCCTACTTGAGAATAATCCGTAGCCGATGTTGACTTTGTCAAAGTCCAAGCTGGGCTTTGAATGGCATTAACCGTTACAGTATCTGATGCGGGAGTTGGGGCACCAGCAGCTGAGGTTCCTGTCGCAGTTGCAATATTTTGGAACGAACCTGCATCAAGGTTATCTTGGGTTACCTGATAGGTCAAAGAATAGGTCCAAGATTCACCAATTCCCAAAATCTGATCTGATCCTGTATCTGAATTTGGATCTAGAGTTGGGCTTTGGTTGATAGAAAGGTCTTGGAGGTTTACATTGGAAATAGCAACGTTGCCGGTATTCTCCAAAACAAATTTGTAATCTATGGGATTTCCAGCTGCATTAAAGCTTGGGGTACTGGAAGTTTTGGTAAGTGTCCATGAGGGATTACCTGGACCAGTAACTATTGTAAAGACTGCATCATTAGGAAGGTTGACTCCATTAAATACCGCAATAGAATTATTAAAGGAAGAGGCATCCAATACTGATGGGTTTCCATCCGTAAAGTCCCCATTTCCATCGATATCGATGAGTAGCTTAATCTCATTTGTTTGGGTAGCAGTAATCGATATTCCTGATAGATCAACTGTTAACTGAATTGTTCCTGGATCACCGGTTCGCTGTACTTTCCATTCCCTTTTTAAGCGAAAAGAACCCAGATTTGCAGGTATATTGGTAGTTAGAGTCGTCAATGAATCAGCATTGTGCCCAATCATCAAGAAGTCCCCATCATCTAGGGATGAGGCATTCCGGATTACGATATTTCCTTTTCCTGAAATTCCGGTACCATCTCCATTTCCTGTATTCATACTATTGGAGGATGCTTGGAGCAGCCCTCCTTTATCATCTCTTCCGATACCAAAAATATCGTACTGGAAATTAGTTTTTACAGTTCCCGTCCAAACTGGCTGTTGCTGGCTATTGATATAATCGAAAGGATTTAATCGGTTTCCAAGGGTAATCCCATATTTAATAGCCAAGTAAGATTGAACAATTTTCCTTTCCGTATCAGTCAAAACCTTAGGATATACTACTAGTTCCGAAATATCTACTTCATTAAAAGTGTTGCTATATCCCCCGATTACAAAAGCGAGACTATCACCCGGTGAGCTATAAGAACCAGCTTCAGTTTGTCCTGCAATACCATTGGTATTCAGGGAAAGTGATTTGGTACCATTAGAATTAGTAGTGGAAACCATATCAGTAAGGATAATTTGACCATTTCCGGGGCTAGAAGAAGGACTTGCTGAAAAAGTATTCTGATAGGCAACTCCATTATCTTGAATGGAAATTTTGACTTGGCCGGAACCATTATCCATGGAATAAATCGCATCTCCAGACCCTTTGACTCTATAAACGGCAAACTGAGTTGAAGTTTGTGATGAACCCGACAATCCTAATACCTCTGGTAATTTTTGGGTAATCATTCGGTCATCTACCCCATCAAAAGAAACACTCCTGTTGAAATTGATTTGGTTTACACCACTAGTATTAAGTGTTGGTCTTGCATTTCCCGAGGCATTGGCTAAGGCTGTAAATTGGCTACCGATATTGGCCCATTGGTTGACTGATCCTCCAGTGAAATCGACAGCCTTATCCGCAGCATACCATAGAATACTTTGTGAAACACCACCTGCATCCTGTCGAAGTGTCAATAAAGTGAAGACTGCATTATCGGGCAGGTTGATTTGATTAAATTCAACCACATTGGAGTTGAATGAAGATGCAAAAATTCCATCGACCTGACCATTGGTAAAGTCACCATTGCCATCTCGGTCAACCAAGAGAAGGAAATTAACCGCCGTGGTCCCCGAAACAGTCAACCCGGTCAGATCAAACTTAAGAGTGACAGCACCGACATTTCCTGTTTGTTTTACTTTCCATTCTCTACCCAGTCTTTTTCCTCCAGGCAAGAATATCGGAAGATCAGTACTTTGTTCAGTTAAAGGCCCATTATTATGACCTACTAACAAAAATTCTTCGTTGTCTAAATTGGTTGGATCTTGGATTACCAAATTCCCTTTTCCGGCCTGTCCGCTGCCATCTCCGCTTCCTGTATTGATGCTGTTGGATGAAGATTGATTTAGTCCGTTGGTATCGTCTTTTCCAATACCGAAGACATCATGATGGTATGATGCATTTGCAGAGGCATCCCAAATAGTTGTACCATCACTTTTTACGTAATTTCCTGCCAAATGAATACCATACTTAATAGCTAAATAAGATTCCACTTTCAGCTTATCGGCAGCCGAAAGGCTGCTTGGATACAATACTATTTCCGCTACTTCTGCTTTGGCATGCGCCCACCCGGTGGCAGGTTGTGACCCAGCATTATTCGTACCTCCAATCATAGGCGAAAAGACCAGACTGGCAAAATCACTTCCCGAGCCTGCTGTTAATGTTTGATTGGCTCCATTATATCGGCCGGTGGCAAAAGGAGAGGCTACCAATGATACATCCATGTTGACCAAACCATAGGAATTGGTAAGACCTGCCGCCGTAAAGGATGAATAAGTTAAAAACTCTCCATTGCCGACCCAACTGGTATTAGCTCCGGCACTGGCAAAAATGGCTTTTCCGTAGGCTCCACTAGGGGCGGTAGCACCTAGAAAATTGGAGTTATTGTCCGTGTGCTTGTAAACAGCAAAACCATCTACATAGGTTATGTTGGTATTACCATTAAGACGATTGGACGGCAAGGCTGTGACGGCATCGGTATTGTTGAAGGTTACAGCAGGGTTAAAATTGATGGCGTTGGCTTTATAGCCAGGTGTTCCTGTAACGGTAAAGGTATTGATTCCCGCCTGGTCTGTCCAGCCGGTTAGGTTCGCACCGCTGTTGGTAGCGCCTGCATTTGCTTTTAGCCATAGGTTGGTTCCCGAAACCCCTGGAATAGTTCTCACCTGTAATGTTGATACCGACGATGTAACTGGATTACAGGCAAATGCCGAATTTCCAACAATAACCCGGTACTGATAATTATTAAAAGAAATTGGAACATTATTGATGGTTAAATTTGCCGCTTGGGTGTTGGCATAATTAGTCCCATCTACCAAATCCGTAAAAGTTGCCCCTCCATCCGTGGATACTTGCCATTGATAAGTTAAATTGTTGCCTGCTCCAACTACGGAGATTACTGCCGATCCCGTTGACTCAGCTCCTATTGTGGAATTAGGCTGTGTAGTAATTGTATTTGCTGTTCCCGCTTCCTGAAAATCAAAAATTCCATTTCCATCTCCGTCTTTTGGAGTGGTATATCCAGTTCCACTGGTGACTCTTCCTGTTGATGGATCAACTACAACAGGAATCGGGCCCAACTTTCCATCCCCGTCAGGATCCAAAAATCCTGCTTCCACCACATCAAAACAACCATCCCCATCGCTATCCAGATTTCTAAAGTCATATTGTCCAGGTACATTTGAACCAGAAGTTGAATTTTTATGGGATCTTACATCAGCACTGAAGGTAAGCGTTTGGGTACTTATCGATCCCGGTCCATCCTGATTTTGGAAACCAGAACCTATGGTTACTCCCGAATCAAAATCCACTAATGGAACAGGGTTTGGTTTTGAATTAGAAATGAAACTTAAAATATCTTGTCTTGCTGGAGAACTACCATCCGTTACATCCACCATTAAGCGGACAGTTCGGTTGATCAAATCAAGCTCTAATTGTGGATTGCCTTGATTTGTCCATGGAGCCCATGCATAACTAGTACTTCCCCCGCCAAACTTAGCTCGGATAACTTCATTGTTATAATTTGAATAATTGAAATTTACAATCACTACACCATCTACCTCGATGTATAGGCCATCATCAAAAGCTCCCGTGGTGAGATTTACCTGGACGTTGGTCACCACCTCTTCTGGAGCAAAATCCACATTGATATTCACCCGGCTGACCGTCCCCGTTCCTCCACCGCTTCCGCTTTCGCCCGGTGCTGTGGCGGTAAAAGCAAACCTACCAGTTGAATTATTACTTGTAATTGCGTACCCGGATGAAGGGCTGCTGATAGATGGGCCATTGGCCGCTGTTTGTGAAGTTGAATAGGAAACGGTAGAACTAGGATTTGCCGGAATTACTCCTCCAAATCCTTCATCAATATCAGAGATTCCATCATTATCGTCATCCTCATCCTGATTGTCTGGTACACCATCCCCATCAAAATCATTGGATTCATCATCCTGAATGGTGATCGTCAAATTTTGCTGAAATCCATCCCCATTGGCATCCAGATTTGATAGATCCCCTGTAACCTGTGAAACCCGAAGGGTTAGATTTCGGGTACCACGGTTAAATTGATTATTAAGAAGTGTCAGTCCTATCGGAATGGAATCCGCCAAACTGTACCTTCCTGCTGGAATGGTAATGGTTTTTGTTGGAAAGCTATATTCAACCCCTTCGGACGCATTACCCCCTGAAACTTCAAATGTGACAGTTGAGGCAGTTTTAACTTCTCCATTAATTCGAAGGTAAGGTCTGTAAGCCCCATTTGTTTCTGATACGGTCACAGCACTTCTGGTAAATTCAGAAAGCGCAGTCAACCCGATTGTGATATTATCCAAAAAATTTCCTGAGCCACCTGCCGTTGTAGCTTCAAACCCAATTTGATATACTCCAGTAGTTCCTGTGAAAGTGAAGGTTCCAGATCTGCGATCCCATGAGGAGGTACTTGTTGCAGTATGAGTATCTAGTGTAAAGAGCTTTGTGTTTCCATTTTGGCTATAAATGGAATACTCAATTTGCTCTGTGGCGCCAGCAATCCGTTGGCGATGGTAATATTCCCAATTAAAGGTTTCTCCATTCACCAAATAAACTATTTGGTATAATCGAGAAGATTGAGAAACATTTAATTCTACAAAGTAATCCCCTTGCTGTGCAGGTACACTATTGAATCCTGATCTCCAATGTTCTATTGGAAATTGAGTATTGTTAAAGACCGGATGGGTAGAATACCACCCATCGATTTGAGGGTTTGGACCAGCTTGTGAAGCAAGGTAAGCCACAGTTGTGTGTGGAATACCAGAACCTGTTTCGAAAGATGGATTTACAATAATTCGGTTTTGACCATAGGATTCAAACAAAATCCCTAGGATACAAAAAAGTAAGAAAAGGGGCTTAGCGTAAAATTTTGTCATGCTAACTACTCAGGCTTTAATATACTTTAATAAGTAAATGCCTCTTGATTTTCCCAATCCAATAATTTGGGAAGCTGATCAATGGATTTACTGTAAGTGGTAAGGGTAGAAGGATTGGAAGGATAGGAAGTTCCATCAAATTGGGCCACCCGATTGGCTCCTCCACTATACAAAACCAGGTTTCTCCAGCCATTGGAGCTTTCTTCATCCACATAGGCGGGATATTTTACCACAGAAAAGCGGGTGATCACATCTCCATGGCTGGTAAGCAATAAAACGGTACATCCTCCTGATCCGCAGAAAAAAGGGCCGGTCAACCCGACCAATATTTCCAGATCTCCGTCTCCGTTTAAATCTACCTGATTGTATTTGTAAGTTCGGCTAAGGGAATCAATCAAGCCCAAGTCCAGGTCCTCCTTGAATTGATCCAGAAGGGTGAGCTGAATCAATCGCTGGATATTGCTTTGATCTTCGGGGGTAAAGTCAACTGAATCAGTCTCAGAGACCAATGAATCTGCAAAAAGATCCTCGGTCACAGAATCAGCCTTTGGCTGACATCTCCAACCCAAAAAAGCTAGAAGAAGGGCGGTCAAAAGCTTTTTAGGCATTTCTGATTAATTTAAGGCAAAAAGGAGAGAATAAAATTTTATTCTCTCCCTAAACTACAAAATAATTTAAAATCTCAATCCGGCAGTAATAAAAATTCCTTTGGATTTACCTAAATCTATCTGATCAATGTCTTTTTGCACATTGGAAAGCGACCATTGATAGGATAGATCCAAATAGAAAATAGCAATATCCAAGCCCGCGCCTGCGAATACCCCCCACTGTGGAGATTCTATTTCATCCTTGTCATAAAACTCACTGCTCGTCCCAGTCACTATCAAGCCTGAAGCCCCTCCGAATACTCTCAATCCGGCAAATGAATCCGCATTACCCAAGACATCGAGCCCTACTGCCACGGGTATTCTCAGACCACTGTAAGTCAGATCCGTCACCGGGGAGGAGGTCGATGTAAAATATTCCACGGAACTGGTCTGATAAAACAGGCCCGGTTCTACGTAAAATTTCTCCCCAAAAGCGACGGATCCGCCAATCTGCCAACCCACCTGACCGGAGGCATCTGTGCCTTCACCGGTGATATTGGTCATGTTTACACCGATTCCAGGCTTAATCTGAGTCTGTGCCTGAAGTCCCACTAAGCCTGCCAAAAACAGGGAGGCTGCGAATAGAAATTTTTTCATAGGAATTAAATTTTGGTTTTGATAAAATTTTCCTAGTTCAATTTCACCAATCCTTTGAGCATCCTTTTTTTCTTTGGCTTAAAAAAAATTACAAACCCCTGTTATTTTATTAAAGCTGTTATTTTTAGCTGTTATATTTCGTGAATCATGCGATTTGTCATCTTTTTTCTCATTTTCCTAGTGATTTTCTTGCCCTCTTTCGGGCAGGACACGCTTTTTACTGCCAAGCATTCCTTTTCCACTCCGGTAAGAAATGTCTTCGAAGCAAACGGAGAAGTGTATGTCAAAACAGGAGATAAACTCTATCAACTGGAAGGAAATGAGTGGGAAGAACTGGAAATAACATTTCAAAAACCCTATGTTTTTTTTAAAGAACAGTTCTATGAATCAGATTTTATTCCCAATTCCAAACTTTTCGACACCAAACCCATTCAGGATTTGATCCCTCAGCGAGGGGTGTTTATTGCCACAGGCGCCCGGAAAGGTGATCGCCTATTTATCTCCATTGGATCATCACTTTTTGAATATGAAATCCGACCGCATTACACCAAAACCTACCACAACAAATCCATCCGGGATATTTATTGGGAACCGGGTCTAAAAGTGGTTTCTACTTATTCCGGCATTTTTGTCAACGATTCCATTTTATTGGATTATCCCACCTATACCAATGGACCCATGGTGAGGATCGAAAATCGATATTTCCTCCCTTGGGATGAATTGAGTGAGTTTTTTCCTCCGGATTCTTCTGTAATAATCCCTGACGGAACTAGCCCTTTCGCAGGAAAAGCCCGAAAAATCCTGAGGTGGAAAGGGGATATCTATTCCATGAATACACTCTCAGTCAGCAAAGTAGAGGAAGAGTTTACACTCCATCCCATTCATCAAGGGGACGAATACCTGGATATGGAGATAGTCGGAGATCAAGGAATCTTGATCAGCACCATTTCAGGCACCTGTTTATTATGGGATGGAGAGAAAATCTACCCTATTGCACAAATCCCTAGCCGAATTAGGGATATTTATGTGGCTGGGCAGCAAGTTTTTTTGGCTTCGGACCTAGGAGTCTATGTCCTGGATGAACTCAAACAAGAAACCATAAGCTTGGAGTATTCGATCCCGTATTCGGTTGCTTTGCAGATCGATGGACTTGGAAATCTCTGGATAGCCAGTGAAAATGGTCTTTATGTAGTCGATGAAGAGTTTGGAAAAGATCCTTTTCTCGTAATCCCACAAGTGGAATTTAATCGGGATGCTATCTTTCTCAAAGAAGAAATCCTCTATGCCGGGGCCGTAGATGGGCTCTATCAGGTCAATACCTATGAAATAAAGAAGGAATTTATCCCAGGCATTGCAGCCACTTTGACGATTCTTGATTTTCGCTCCAAAAATGCCTTTTGGGCATTATTGGGAGGAATATTTATTCTAGGCATGGTCACTTTGGTCCTATGGAGGAAATATTACGGGCAGAAAGAAACGGGAACGCTAATACCCCTAAAAAATGAATTGACCTTGGAAGATTTTCGCTTGGCCATTTTGGAAAACAATCTTTCCACGGTCGATTCAATAGCTGAGAAATTTGACACAAATACCGTCCAACTCAACCGCATCTTTAAAAATTTCGACACTACTCCCGGCAAATACCTCAAAAAAATCAAGCTGGAATTGGCCTCCAAACTTCTCAGTGAGGGAATGGATATCGAAGAAATCTCCAAAAAAACGGGGTACTCGACCGCATTTATCAAGAAAGAACTCATAAAATGAAAAAAAGCTGAAGGATTTTCCTTCAGCTTTTTGCCAATCTGTCCAAACTCAACTCTTATTTTCTGTAAATCGGCGTTCGTTTCAATAGGTACTGGAGCGTGATTTTATAGGCATCAGTAGTCGGCCAAAAGCCTGTATGGGACTGAGAATAGATGTTTTCTCCTTTGTCCGTGTAAATATTCATGGATATAGCCGTGGAATAGTTCTGCTGGGAAGAAGAGTAAGTACTCGCACTTCCCTTGCTCGATCCGTTGATAGCCCCGATAAAATTATTTTTGGAATCAGATGAAGTTGAACTTTTTTGACTGTAGGAACTGGAACTACTACTCGTGACGGTAGTCCGGTCTTGGGTGATTGTCCCTTGGATCACATATTCCACTCCGAGGATATTGCAGATCTCTCCCATAGTAAAACCTCTCATATTGCCCTCATTTACTCCATTTCGGATCAGCAGAGCATTCGTTTCATTCACATCCTGAAGAGTCAAGGCACCAATGTGGCGGTTTAAATAGCTGTATGCCTCCATCTGAACCTGATAGGTTATTTCTTCACTCGCATTTTGCTTATCGATCAGGTAGTGAAAAGGTAGTATGGCCACCTTATTGTGATGATCCTGAGGCTGATTGAACTCCGGGCCGGGCTTTGCTCCGGCAGGTGCATTTCCTGATTCACTGCTCAAGTTGGGCTTATTGAAAAACTCAATTCTTCCTGAAGCAAAGGTGATCTTGATGATGTCTGATTTTGGGACTTCATAGGTCAATTCTTCTCCTGCGTAGGAGAATTTGATTGAACTTGGGCTGATTTCCTTTACTGTGCCCTGTAGCTCATCCCCGTTGATCTTGAGGATGGTATCTACCTTTTTGTCTTGTGCCAAAGCAGTAAAACCGGAAATTACCACAAAGACAAAAACAGGAAGCAATAACTTGATATTCATGAGGCTGGAAGGCTATTAATTTCCCCAAAAAAACCTGAATACAACAGTAAGCCCAAGTTTGGTTCTTTTTATTATAAAACAGGAGATAAGTTTTTTTATTACAACCTGTTATTTCAATTGTAATTTCTAAAAGATAAGAAGCTTGAGTCCTGCACAATAAGTGGGTTTACCTCCTGTGAACAGTCCATCCAAACTTCAACTCTAAAATAAAATCCCGGTTTTCGGTTTCCAGTGGAGGATCGCTGTCCGTATTCAATACATAGTGAATCCCGATATTGAAGTGATTGAGAAAAAGGTATTTTAAATCCAGGCTCAGCGTGTTTCTGATCCTTCCTTTTTCTGTCAGGCTGGGGAAAAAACTCCAGTCGGCCATCCCGTCAAAGTTTTCCCCAAACTTCCCATAGAGGTGTGTACTCAGATTTCCTTCCACACTTTTGAAAATCTGGGGATTTTCAAAATACTGCTCCCTGTTTGAAACCAAGCCTCCGCTAAGGGAAAAAACTTTGTCATCCCGATGAACAAGGTATCTTCCCATACTGAGCGAAAAATTCCTTCTGAGATCCAAATTCTGTTCTGTAGTGGAAAAGAGCAGATACCTGCCATTAAAAAACCATTCTTTGGGTAAAATATAGGACAAGTTGTAGGTAAAGCTGGATCTGCCAATCACGGTAGGCCCGATGATGGCTGCATAATTCTGGAAGTCAAAATTGGTATCCCATCTGCGGGTACGATACCGGGAATACATCCCTGCAGAAAGCGAAAGAGAGTTTTCAGATTTGGCACGAGTGAATCCCAAGTCGATTCCCAATTTAAACCGGTCCTTAAACCTCTTTTTTTGGTCCTTTCCTAAGGCGTAAATGTCTTTTTGACGGAAAAAATAAACCGAATCGGCCATTCTTATCCCCACCATATCCTGATGGGTGGAATCCAAAATCAGCTGACCTCTCCAGTTTTTGTTTCGGATATCATTGAGCAAAAATCCTTCAGGACTGGATACTTTAGCCACTTCACTCAATTTGATATCTACCGCAGCGCTTCGATAGGCAGTTTTGAAGTAGATTTTCTCAGCTGTGATTTTTTCGATCTTACCCAGCAAAAGATCTCCATACTTGGTGTACAAACTGTCCTGAGCTATTGCTTTGCCAAATACACTTATCCACAGAAATCCAAAGAAGCCTAGCCCGAAGAATAGTTTATTCATTTCATTTTACCTATTTCCAAAAATAGTCAAAAGAATGAATTCACTCCTTTAGGGAATCCTCAAGCCGTACACCAAGTTTTTTGGGCAGAATCTATTCTTCTTTTTATTTTCCCAAAAAAATCATTCGAGATATGAACCCATTTTTGAAAAAACTTTCTCTTTTGGTGTATTTGTGCAGTTTCGCTTGGAGCCTGACTGCCCAGACCACCTACCAAACTCCCCCCGCATCCATCGCAGACCTATTCAATGCACCCTCCACTCCCTCCGTCTCTTTCAACAAGGATGGATCGATGATGATGGTTTTGGAACGATCCGAGGCCCCTTCCATTGAAGATCTGGCACAACCCGAACTCCGAATCGGAGGCATTCGGATCAATCCAGCTACCTCAGGCCCCAGCAGATCGGGAAGTTTTTACAATGTGAAAATCAAAAACACCAGAAGCGGAGAGGAAAAACAAATCATAGGGTTGCCACAAAATCCCAAAATGAATGGCTTCTCGCTTTCTGCAGATGAAAAATATTTGGCTTTCACGAATACAGAAGCAACAGGTATCAGCCTTTGGGTGGTGGACTTATCCACATTTGAAGCGAAAAAGCTTACGGAGCCTATTCTCAATCAGGTTTTTGGAAACTCCGTGGCTTGGATGCCGGACAATTCCATCTTGATCAAAGCGGTAAATCCCCAAAGAGGCTCCATGCCCAAAGCTCCAGCAGCACCTGCCGGTCCGGTCATTCAGGAAACTTCCGGAAATGCCGCACCCAGCCGTACGTACCAAGACTTGCTGAGCAACCCCTACGATGAGGCGCTTTTTGCCTACTTCATGGACTCCCAATTGATGAAAGTTGGATTGGATGGAAGCAAAACTCCTGTCGGAAAACCAGCCATGATCAAATCCATGGATCTGAGCCCTGATGGAAGTTATTTGTTGATCGAATCCATCCAAAAGCCGTTTTCCTATCTCGTCCCCGCCAGCAGATTCCCTTATTCAGTAGAAATCTGGAAATCCAGCGGAGAGATGGTCAAGACTTTGGCCCAAATTCCTTTGGATGAAGTGCGGCCGACGGGTTTCGATGCTACGGTCACCGGGCCTAGAAGTGTAAACTGGAGAGCAGATCAGGGAGCCACTTTGTATTGGGTAGAAGCACAGGACGGGGGAAATCCTCGTACAGAAGTAGCTGAGCGGGACATCGTTTATACTTTGGCTGCTCCTTTTTCTGGAGAAAAACAAAAGCTGGCCGCTACTTCACTCCGATATGGAGGAATTGCCTGGTCTGATGATTCCTTTGCGATTTTGAATGAAAGATGGTTTGCCAGCCGCACAGAAAAGCGCTCAGTCATCAATCCATCCAATCCTGCCCAAGCTCCAAGGGTCATCATCGAACGATCTTCAGACGATTTGTACAATGATCCCGGAGATCCGATTTACACCGAAAATCAGTTTGGAAGAAGTGTATTGATGCGAAAAGGAGACTTGCTTTACATGCGATCCGAAGGCGGAAGTCCGGAAGGAAGCATGCCCTTCCTCTCCACCTTCAATACCGCTACCAAAGAGCAAAAAATCCTCTGGAGATCTCAGGCCCCTTACTACGAGCGGGTAGTCAAAGTCATGAATGCCGATGCTACTGAATTTGTGACGTTGAAAGAAAGCACTGACATCCAACCCAATTATTGGCTGGTCAATACCCGCAAGCGAATTGCTCCGATGCAGGTGACCAACTTTGCTCATCCCTACGAGTCCATCAAAGGGATCAATAAGCAACTGGTCACGTACAAAAGAAAAGACGGACTGAATCTCTCTGCCGTAGTCTATACTCCAGAGGGATATGATCCTGCCAAAGACGGAAGACTGCCTGTCCTGATGTGGGCCTATCCACGTGAGTACAAGTCAGCAGCTGATGCCGCTCAGGTAAGAGGTTCCAAGTACACGTTCACCCGTCTTAGCTGGGGTTCTCCGATCTATTGGGTGACTCGAGGCTATGCCATCATGGACCAAACCGAAATGCCGATCGTAGGCGAAGGAGATCAGGAGCCGAATGATTTCTTTATCGAGCAGCTGGTAGCCAATGCAGAGGCTGCGATCGATCATATTGTAGAAATGGGCATCGGAGACCGAAACAAAATCGCTGTGGGAGGCCACTCTTATGGGGCTTTTATGACGGCCAATTTGCTTTCGCACTCCAACCTCTTTGCCGCAGGAATCGCAAGAAGCGGTGCTTACAACCGGACCTTGACTCCATTTGGATTCCAGTACGAGCAGCGTACCTATTGGGAAGCACCTGAAGTGTACTTCAATATGTCGCCGTTCTCTTTTGCCCATCAGGTTAAAACTCCGATTCTCCTGATCCACGGAGAAGCCGACAATAACTCGGGTACGTTCCCAATCCAGTCCGAGCGCTACTACAATGCCCTGAAAGGTCACGGTGCCACCACCCGATTGGTATTTCTCCCACATGAAAGTCACGGGTATGCGGCCAAAGAATCCGTACTCCACACCCTTTGGGAGATGGATACCTGGCTGGAAAAGTATGTGAAGAATAGGGAGTAATGCAGGTTTTAAAGACCTAATAAATAATCAGCCCTGCCAGATTTTCAAAAACTGGCAGGGCCTTTTCAATACAAAAAACCAAAAAGCCAAAGTGGAATTGTGTTCTTAACTCCGATTTCAATATCATCTTTGACCAAAAAGGAATCCGGGAGATCCTTGATCTGATAGCTCGTTTTGTTTTTTCCTCCGACCTCAAACCTCCATTTTTCATTGATCAAAAAATCTCCCTTCTCGGCAAGATGAACAGTAGAAACAGCCTTGAGCTGATTGGCAAAAAAGCTTTCCCGAATAGTTCCAATACTGACATTTTCCTCTCCCAGAGCATAAAGCAAATTAGGGTTTCCTAGGTATAATTTCTCAGGCTTGGTGAGAGCCCCAACTCCAGAATTCGGTTTATGGAGGATTTGCAGGATTCTGGCACGATGGAGCAACTCAAACGCTCGAAGCAAGCTGGGCCGTGAGATGCCCGCTTTTTGACTGAGTTCAGACACATTTGGGGTAAAAGGAACTGAGGTGGCGATCAGCCGAATCAACTTCTTTAGCTTAAATACGGTTTCATAGTCCATGTTTTCCACTGCCATAAGATCTACTTCCAGAATCAACTGAACGATTTTTCGGAGCTTTTCGGAATAGATTTCAGTTCCTTCTTTAAAAAATGGATAGGCTCCCCATTTCACATATTTCTGAAAAAGCGCTATCGGCTGGATAGAGGAGATTATTTGGGAAGCAAGTCTGACATGTTCCTGAAGAACCTGTTCAAATGAAATCACGGGAAAGGTAACTCCTGTCTCCAATTCGATAAATTCCCGAAAGGAAAGTTCAGGTAAAAGATAGCTGACGGCCCTTCGACTGAGGTCAGACTCTCCCTTGTAAATCTCCAAAATCGAAGAGGAAGTAAATACCACCTTGAGTTCGGGAAAATCATCATAAATCAATTTGAGTTCTCTGGACCAATTCGGGTATTTGTGAATTTCATCCAAAAGCAAAACCCTTCCTCCACTCAGATAAAACTGGTCTACCAGTTCTACCATTGAATGCTCCATAAAATAGAGATCATCCAAAGAGATATAGAGGTTCGTTCCATCTGGCTTAAGGTACTTTTTGGCATATTGAAGCAACAGGGTGGTCTTTCCGGCTCCTCGGGCACCCGTGACGGCAATCAGCCTCTGCTTCCAATCGATCTTATTTAATAGAAAGCGACTGAAATCCAGTGAAATTCGCTGAATTTTTGCTTGGGAATTGGTCAATAGCTTTTCCATATTGTAAAATAGATTTTACACAAAAATACATTTTTTGTAAATCACATTTTACAAATTTTGAAACAATTTGTAAATTCAATTTTACAAAATTGATCTGAAAATATGTTGGTGGTTAAGCCCTTTGAAATAAATTAGGGTTTTTGTGAAGGAATTTAGCCCAAATCCGCTCCCCACATCAGGATCAAAAATACATTCCCCAACACAATCCGATACCAGCCGAAAGCGGTAAAAACATAATTGGAAGTGTATTTCAAAAACAGTTTCTCTGTGAGCTTTTCTAAAAAACAGCTAGAGGTAAAACAGCCTATTTCTATTTCTCACAGATGCCTCAGATGAACACAGATAATGTCATCTGTGAAAATCCGTGTAATCTGTGAGCAAAAAACTCATCCCAAATCCGACCCCCACATAAAGATCAAAAACAGGATCCCCAGCACTATTCGATACCAGCCGAAAGCGGTAAAAACATAATTGGAAGTGTATTTCAAAAACAGTTTCTCTGTGAGCTTTTCTAAAAAACAGCTAGAGGTAAAACAGCCTATTTCTATTTCTCACAGATGCCTCAGATGAACACAGATAATGTCATCTGTGAAAATCCGTGTAATCTGTGAGCAAAAAACTCATCCCAAATCCGACCCCCACATAAAGATCAAAAACAGGATCCCCAGCACTATTCGATACCAACCAAAAGCCGTAAATCCATGGCTGGAGACATATTTCAAAAACAGTTTTACCGCAAACCAAGCCGAAATAAAAGCTACTCCAAAACCAATAGCCAACATGCTCAATTGCTCAGAAGTGAAGGCCAAATCGGATTTGATCAGATCATACCCTCCAGCAGCCATCATCGTGGGCACAGCCAAAAGGAAGGAGAACTCGGTCGCCTGCTTTTTGTCCAGTCCATTGAACACCCCGCCGATGATTGTCGCTGCTGCGCGGGAGGTTCCCGGCACCATGGAAAGGCACTGGCAAAGGCCGATGAAGAAGGCATTTTTGTAGGAAATGTCTTCTACTTCCTTGAGCGTAGTCTCTTGATTGACCACCTTTTTGTCAATGAAGATCAAAATGATGCCCCCAAGAATCAAGGAAACGGAAACCACTATGGGATTAAAAAGGTAGCCTTTGATAAAATCATAGGCCAAAAGACCAATGACTGCTGTGGGCAAGAATGCTGCAAAAAGCTTGAAATAGATATTCAGTCCTCGGAAAAACCGCTTGATATACATCAGCGCAATAGCCAAAATTGCTCCCAGTTGAATAAAAACCTCGAAGGTTTTGACAAACTCATCTTCATGGATTCCCATAGCGGCCGAAGCCAAAATCATATGTCCGGTAGAAGATATCGGCAAAAACTCGGTGAGGCCTTCGATGATGGCAATGATGATACTTTGAAAAAGAGACATGTATTGGAGATTATTTGATCCGGCAAAACTAACAATCTCACCCGGAATCCGGGAAATGAAAGAATAGAAATCAATTTTTAATACTTGTTCTGTTGCCTTTTGATGAAAAAAATTCGTTCTTTTTAAACTAAACTAGCCACACATGAAAAGAATTTTTGCCTCACTTATTGCTTTTTCCTTGCTCGCAATCGCTCAGGCCCAAGATATCAAAGAGACAACACTGAACAGCCAAATCAAGGAAGTAACGCTGTTTCTCTCAGGGGCTCAAGTTTTTGAAACAGCCAGCGGGACTATCCCTACGGGCGAATCAGTAATTAGTATCAAGGGCCTTTCTCCTTATATCGATGAAAAAAGCATTCAGGTAAAAGCTCAGGGCAATTTTTCCATCCAGGCAGTCAATAAGAGATTGGATTATTTAAGTGAAAAAGAGGTCGGAGAAAAAGTTAAAGACCTTCAAAAACAGATAGAATCCATTGAAAAGTCTATCACATTGGCCCAAAACAGACTTCAGATTCTATCCAACAAAGCAAGCCTGCTTTCTGCCAATAAAGACCTTGGCGGAACTCAGTCTGGACCAACTATGGCTGAATTAAGAACCGCATTGGATTTTTTTGATGCTGAGCTCACCAAAATCACCGCCGAAGAACTGGAAGTAAAATCCAAAATTATCGAAGGAGAAAAGGAGCTTGAGCGCATTCGCAATCAGATTCTAGCCATGCAGGAGAGCCAAAATAAATCAACGTCCGAAATCCGGATACGAGTAAAAGCTCCTGCATCAGGAAACGGCAATTTCCAAATCAACTATCTGGTAGCCAATGCAGGATGGTACCCCAAGTACGATGTGCGTGTCAAAACCATCAACGATCCTTTGATAATCAATTACAAAGCGGAGGTATTCCAAAACACCGGGGTAGAATGGAAAAATGTCAAGCTTCGATTTTCCAATGCCAACCCCAACCAAAGTGGACAGGCACCCCTTCTGGAAAAATGGGAACTCAACTATGCGCGCTACACGACAGTCAATAAGTTTGCCTTGCCACCCGTACCGGGTCAGGTCAGCGGAGTGGTGCTGGATTCCAATGGAGAGCCCATCCCCGGAGCCACTGTCTTGGTCAAAGGAACCACCATCGGAACCTCCACTGACTTGGACGGGAGGTATTCAATCACCATACCCTCGACGGCTCAGAGCCTTGTTTTTTCCTTTGTAGGGTTTTCTACTCAAGAGATTGCTATCCAAGGGCGCTCCACAGTCAGTGTAAGTATGCAAGAAGATGTTTATGCACTCCAAGAGGTATTGGTAACAGGATATAGCCAAGAAGCAAAAAAAAGCCTTCAAGGGAGAGTTGCAGGAGTTTCGGTTACGGGGAGCAATACTAAGGATAGAGAATCCGCTCCACTTTTGACCAGCTTTGTCGAAAACCAAACCACCGTTGAAATCGAAGTAGCCGAACCCTATTCGATCAAAACCAACGGGGAGCGGACTTTGGTGGATTTGAAAAACTACGAAATACCGGCAAATTATCGCTACACCGCTATCCCCAAACTGGACAAAGATGCCTTCCTCTTGGCGGAAATCACCGATTGGAGTCAATACAGCCTGCTCGAGGGAGAAAGCAATCTGTACTTTGAGGAGGGTTTTGTCGGTCGGTCTATTCTCAATGCTGCCGCACTTCAGGATACGCTTCAAATCTCCATGGGCCGGGATCGCTCGATCGTAATGCAGCGGGAAAAAGTGGATCAATTCTCCAAAAAACGAACCATCGGCTCCAATATCACCGAAAGCCGGGGCTATGAGATCAACCTGAAAAACAATAAATCCCAACCCGTCACTCTCCTGGTGAAGGATCAGATTCCGGTTTCAGTCAATTCAAACATTACAGTGACCCCTGGGGAACTCACCGGTGGAAAACTAGATCCACAAACGGGAATAATTACTTGGGAAATAAGCTTGGCTCCGGGAGCACAGCAGAAAGTTTCTTTCCAATATGAAGTCAAGTATCCCAAAAGTGAACGGATAATTTTAGACTAAACCCAAAAAAGCAGCGGCCACTGACCGCTGCTTTTTCGATGGTAAAACCTCTAATTCAATTCAAATCCGCAAGTAAGCCTTTAGCTACCCAGTGGAAGTTAGGCTCAAGCTTCACCGCTTCCGTCCAAATTTCTTTTGCCTTGGCTTCATTTTCCTTCTCCAGATAGATCATTCCCATCCAAGCCATATTGTCCAAATACATCCAATCCTGCTCCTTTCCGGATTTTTCGAAAGCCTGATTTGACTTTTGGAAAAGCGCCAGAGCTTCGTTTTTGTCCCCTCCCCAAGTCTCCGGAGTGAAATATTTATTCCCGGCCATCATTTTCAGTACGATCGGAGAATTGGGAGCTTGGGCAAAGGCTTCCTCCAGCAAGCCTGAGCTCTTTGGTCCCAGAAACATTCCTTTCATCGGACTGTAGGCAATTTTGTACCCATAGAGGGAAGAAAGAAGAGCCTTAGCCTCTGCCCCGTAAGTTTTGGATGAACTCAGGGTTTTAAGTCTTTTTTCCAAGCCGTCCACATAGGCATCAAATAGGCGCTCATCCTGATCGACCATCGTAGCATTGATCAGACCATATTCCATCAGGGCGAGGTCAAAAGAAGTCCTTTCATTGGGCTGAGTCTGATGGGCCTGAGTGGCAAGTGCCACATTTTGCTTCCAGGAATTTTTGTCCTGGGTGAGGTATGCCTGATAGCTGAGTCGTTTGAGGTCTTGAGGAAAACCCATAGCCATCAAAGTGACCATCATTAGGAGTGCGAAGATTCTAGAGTTCGTTTTCATGATGTAAATTGGTTTATATTGTAAACTTAATTTTGAAAATTTTTTAGGGTAAATAGTTTTTCAGATTTTCTACATATTCCTCGAAAGCTTGGATCCCTTTGGGTGTGATTTGGCAAGTAGTGAGAGGTCTCTTGTCCCGAAAAGATTTTTGGATGGTAATGTATCCTGCCTTTTCGAGCTTGTCGAGCTGCACACTGAGATTGCCGGCTGTGGATTCCGTTTTCTCTTTGAGGAATGTAAATTCCGCCTCTTCTAACCCAAGTAAAAGGGACATGATTGCCAGTCTCAGCTGGGAATGAAGAAGGGGATCAAGTGGCTTAAACACGGCTTTTGAATTTGTTCTTTAACACATAGCCCGGCATGAGGTAACCTAAAATCATGGCTATTCCACCTACTAGATATTGCTCTTCCATAGGCATCAAAAATCCGACTATTGAACCCAGGAACAAAACCAGTCCTCCTATTTTGACGGATTTGTCTTTGATTATCGCTCCGGAACAAAATACCCCTATTCCTGCCAAAATGAGGATTACCGGATTATGATTGAAACCAAGGACCCCCATAAATGACAAAACGATGATCATCCCGGAAAAAACCGTAATCCAAAGCTGCCCCAGCAGTTCATCCAAATGGGATTTTATCCTAGCTTTTCTTTTTTCTCGATATTCATGGACAAAGCTCCAAATAGCGGCAGGAATCACCGCCAACCAAACGACATAGGGCATTTCATATCCTGACTTGGCCAAGAAATAATGCCCAAAATTGCACAAGGCAATAACCCAACCCCAGAGCAATAGCTGAAAGCTTCCATCTCCGGCGGCTTCCTTTTTGGCCTTTTTGATCATCTCCGTGATCAGGGCCAAGGATTCCGAACTGCTTAATTGTTTTTCCATAAACTGTTTTTTGTCTTATCAACGGATCAAATATAAATAGGTTTATTTTATAAACAATTTTATTTCAATTTTTTCCCAAAAATTTTCTTGCCTTTAACCTCATCTGCCTAACTTTTGAGTCTTAAGAGCTGAAAACCAAAGGATCAGTCCGTATTTCAACTCTATATTTGATCTGCCATTTCTTACTCAAACGTCATGAAAAACCTATTTGATCCTGCTGTAACCAATGAGCTGATTCAGAGAATCAATCAACTCAAACCTGAGTCACCGGCCCTTTGGGGAAAAATGTCGGTGGATCAGATGCTTGCCCATTGCTGTGTGGCCTATGAAATGGCCTACACCAACAAGCATCCCAAGCCCAATGCTTTGATGCGGTTTTTGCTGAAAGCTTTTGTAAAAAAAGGAGTGGTCAATGAGGTTCCTTATCCAAAAAATTCACGGACTGCCCCGGTTTTTATTATTGCAGACCGCAGAAACTTTGAGGAAGAGAAAAGCCGACTCATCAAATATCTGGAGCATACGCTTTCTCTTGGAGCAGATCATTTTGAAGGTAAAGAATCCCTTTCCTTTGGTCCTATGACCTCTCAGGAATGGAACAATCTATTTTACAAGCATTTGGACCATCATTTGACCCAGTTTGGAGTTTAGTCCCTAGGTATGCGTTTTAAACATTAATTGAATGGTTATGAAAAAATCTGTTTTTTATTTTCCCCTTTTGCTGCTGACTTTGATTTACTCCTGCACTAGAAGCAGCAGTGATAATTCTTCCAACGATGAAGAATCAACCCAAGAAGCAGGAAATTCATCGCTTCCAGTAGGAGACAATTCCCAAACCTCACTGGATTGGCCGGGAACCTATTTTGGAGTATTGCCCTGCGCAAGCTGCGAAGGAATTGAAAACTGGGTTACTCTCAATGCCGACGGAACATTTGAACTCAAGACCAATTATCTGGGCCTGAATGATGCTCGTGAGGAGATTTTCACCGGTACTTTCGAATGGGATCCTACAGGATCTATGGTTCAGCTTACAGGTCTCATCGGAAATGCTCCCGGAAAATATAAGGTCGGAGAAAACCGGATCTGGCATTTGGATCAGGATGGGAACCGAATCGAAGGGGACTTAGCCGAATTTTATATTCTGCAAAAGCAATAACCACTATTTGAATCTTACGATCTTCCCATGGGCCTTAGACGTCATGGCAAAAGGAATGGCTTC
Source organism: Algoriphagus taiwanensis (assembly GCF_036245645.1). Taxonomy (NCBI): domain Bacteria; kingdom Pseudomonadati; phylum Bacteroidota; class Cytophagia; order Cytophagales; family Cyclobacteriaceae; genus Algoriphagus; species Algoriphagus taiwanensis. The sequence continues at coordinate 55,392 of NZ_BTPE01000014.1, forward strand.
GGTAATTTCCCGGAACAGAAGTTCGACCAGTTTTTGCTTCAGAAAACTTCTATTGAGAATGATACTCACCTCCCGGATGGGAGCCTGTCCCTCAAATGAGCGAAGTCGGCTTTTCTCTTCCTCACTTAGTTCCAAAGTAGCCAGCTCGGGCAAGAGAGTCACTCCCTGATAGCGATTGACCATATTCCTAAGTCCTTCCAAAGAACCGCTTTCATAGTGGAAATTAGAGTGTCCGGCCATGGACTGATCACAAAAACTGACCACCTGATCCCGGAAGCAATGACCTTGCTGAAGAATCCAGAGTTCATTTGACTTCAACTCTTCCGGACGAACCGTTTTCTTCTGGAGCAGCGGATGATTTTTGGAAAAGTAAGCGTAGAACTTTTCATAGAACATGGGCTTTTCCAAAATCCCGGGCTCATCCAATGGGGTCACCACAATCCCAAGATCCAATTCATCATTTTTCAAATGCCGAATGACTTCCTCCGTGACCATTTCCTGTACTTCCAGCTTTACGTTCGGATATTTTTCCAAAAACTTCCGGATAAAAAGATGCAACAGGTAAGGTGCCAAAGTGGGAATAATGCCGAGTTTGATCGTGCCTGAGATGTCCCCCTTAAGCTGGGCGACCAATTCATAGATCCCTTTACTTTCTGAGACCACCCGCTTGGCTTGAGCGATTATCTGTACGCCGATTTCGGTAGGAATGACGGGCATTTTGCTCCGATCAAAAAGAATAACTTCCAGCTCCTTCTCCAATTTGCTCAATTGAGCACTTAATGTAGGCTGGGTGACAAAGCAAGACTCCGCCGCTTGTCCAAAATGTCTGAACTTATCTACTGCAATCAGGTACTCGAGCTGTTGGATCGTCATTTTGATAGAAATTTTCTATCACAAGAAAGTAAAAAGAATCGAAAAGAGTTCGGTCCCAGCCCATAAAGCCTGCACAGACATCCATTTAACTTCAAGTACAGGACGCTTATCAAAATGGGGAAAGGTAATTTTCCTTAACCGCAGAAAAACAGTAATTTATTTCTCCCTGATTAGAAAAAACAAATCCAAAATAGCTCTTATGAACAATTCAAAATTCTCCAGAAGAAAATTCCTCGGCGCCAGTCTTTTGACCACTGCAGGGGCCAGTTTGATACCGGGCCTTTCATTTGCTTCCGCTACCCCACTTTTCCAAACAGCCCATGAAAGGGTGAGGCTGGGATTCATTGGCTTGGGAAGGCAGTCCCTGGGATTATTGAACAATTTCATGCGAATACCCGGAGTGGAAGTGGTCGCAGGAGCAGATGTATATGCGGTCAAACGAGAACGATTTGCACTACGGGTACAAAAAAACTTAAGTGAGGCAGCCAAATCCCCTGCAGCACCCAAGCTATATGAAGACTACCGCGAGCTACTTCAAAACGAAGAAGTAGATGCCGTGGTCATCGCTTCCCCTGACCATTGGCATGCACTGATGGCAATAGATGCCTGCAAGGCCAAAAAGGATATCTACCTAGAGAAGCCTTTGACATTTACAGTCAAAGAAGGTCAGGAACTCGTAAAAGCAGTGCGTCAAAACGGAGTGGTATTAGCAGTCGGATCCATGCAAAGAGCTGCTGTCAATTTTCAAACAGCGGCAATGCATGTGCAAAGAGAAAAGCTTGGGAAAATTTCTCAGGTCTTGGTCCATGTGGGCGACAATCCCTTCCCCAAACCATACAACCACCCCGCTCAGCCTATTCCGGATGGCTTAAATTGGGAAAAATGGCTGGGACCGATTCCAAGTTTGCCTTTCAATGAGGAACTCAATCCGGGAATTTCAATCAACCCAGAGCAAAACGAAAAAGCCTGGGCCGGCTGGAGATGGTACAAGGAAACAGGGGGAGGTTTGATGACTGACTGGGGAGCCCATATGATCGATGTGGCCCAGTGGGGATTAGGCATGGACCGAAATGGACCTGTGGAAATCATTCCTGCTTCGGGAGATTCATCTTTGACCTACAAGTTTGCCAACGGGGTGGAGATGCTGATCACCAAATTTGATGAAGGAAGACAGGGAGTGAAATTCTTTGGAGAAAAGGGGTGGATCAAAGTTTCAAGAGGAAGTTATGATACATCCATTGAGGAGCTGCAATTGGGCAAAGAGCCTGAAAACTTCAGCTTTGGAGCCCATCATGTGGACTTCATTGATTGTATACGCAAGCGAAAAGACCCGATCGTTCCGGTAGAAGTAGGACATAGCACCTGTACGAGTTGCACAATTGGAAATATCACCCAGGACTTGGGTAGAAGCCTAAAATGGGATCCGATTCAGCAAGTTTTCCACAATGACTGGGAAGCCAATTCCAAACTGCACTACGTATACCAAAACGGATACAACCTTACCTAGATTCCTACCCATACCCAATGCCCTATGAAGCTTATTTTAAATAGATTACCCCTTTCCTTTGTATACTTATCCACATTAGGATTGCTCACATTTTGCAGTAAACCTAATGTGGATAACTCTGAATTGGAAGAGCAAACCATCAGGAGTTTTACAGCAAATCCCGTCGCTGTTCAGGAAAAGGAAATTGGTGTTTTGAAGATTGGAGATACTGCTCCACCATTCAATCTTCCGGACATTGATGGACGATTTCATCAATTGGATGACTTTGCCGAAAAGGAAGTATTGGTGGTCAATTTCACCTGTAACCATTGTCCCACAGCACAGGCCTACGAAGACCGGTTTATTCAATTGGTCAATGACTATGGAGAAAAGTCGGTTTCCTTTGTAGCCATTTCCCCAAACAGCCCCATCGCCATCTTACCGGAAGAGTTGGGCTACACGGACCTAAGCGACTATTATGAGGAGATGAAAATCCGTGCAGAGACCAAGGGATATAATTTTCCTTACCTCTATGACGGAGACACACATGAGTTTTCCACAGCCTATGGACCAACAGCCACACCCCACGTTTTTGTCTTTGACAAGGAAAGAAAACTGACCTACTCTGGCCGAATCGACGCCAAAGAAAAACCGGGAACAGGAAACTCAGAGGATTTGCGAGCTGCCATCGAAGCTACGCTAAAGGGAGAAGCTTTACAGGCCGAATCTGCTCAAACCCCTGCCTTTGGCTGCTCGATCAAGTGGGCTTGGAAGAATGAATACACGATAAAAACCAATGAGGATTGGCAAAAGCGAGAGGTCACCTTGGAAAAACTCAGCCCGACCGGATTGGCTGATTTGTTGAAAAACGATACCGATAAATTGCTTTTAGTCAACTTCTGGGCGACTTGGTGTGGACCTTGCATAATTGAATATCCCGAATTTGTCACTATGCAAAGAATGTATGGCGCAAGGGACTTTCAGTTTGTGTCTGTGAGTATGGACTCACCGGATCAGGAAGACAAAGCCTTGAAATTCCTCAAATCCAAATATTCCGTTCTTCCCAATTACCTAATGGATACTGAGGACAAATATGAGGTCATCAATGTCTTAGGAAAAGATTGGAACGGAAGTCTTCCCATCACTTTGTTGATCGAACCCGGAGGGAATGTAGCCTATCGGGTCCCTGGCACCATTGATCCTTTGGAAATGAAGCGGGCGATTGTAGATCATCCGATGATTGGAAGATACTATTGATTTCGGATTTGGGAAATCGGATTGATTCGCCAGAAAAATTATTGGAATCAGGATTGAAAACAAGTAGATTGTATTCAATCCTATTTTTCATTTTATGGCAAATTCAGAATTCTCATATATCCAGCTTTCCCAAGGCCTTTATAGCGCCTCCAGGCTTCTAATACAACAAATTCAATCCAGTTTGAATGAATTTGGTCTGACTTATCCACAATTTTTGGTCTTATCTATCCTGTGGGAAGAAGATGGACTTTTAGTTCACCAATTAGGCCACAAGCTAGAACTCGATTCAGGTACACTTACCCCTTTGCTTAAAAAGCTTGAATCTCAAAATCTTGTCAAGAGAAAACGAGGTGAAACCGACGAAAGAACGGTGGAAGTTCACCTGACCTATCCCGGAAAATCACTTCAATCCCGAACAAAGGACGCACTATTGAAGTTGGAAGAGGAATTGAATCCACTTTGGGAAAAGAAAAACGCACCACTATTGCCCTTGGTGGATGATCTTTTAAAAAACCTAAAAACACTAAAAGAGTAAATGGAAAAGTTAATTGTAGACTACACTGCTGTAGCTTTTAACACAGGAGGAAGAAAAGGCCATGTCAGAACTGACGATGGAAAAATCGATATGGAAGTCTCTATGCCCAAAGAGATCGGAGGTGATGGAGAGAAAACCAATCCTGAACAGCTTTTTGCAGCGGCCTATGCTGCCTGTTTTGGAGGAGCTTTGGGAGCAGTTGCCAAAAAAACCAGCCTGCGAGATTCGGAAATCAAAGCGCTAGTCCATTTGGGACATTATGGCCCAGACAGCTACGGACTTGAAGTGGACATTGAAGTAAAAATCCCCCATGCCGCATCGCTTGAAGAAGCACAACAATTGGTCGAAGCCGCTCATCAAGTTTGCCCTTATTCCAAAGCCACCAGAGGAAGTATGGTGGTAAGAGTAAAGGCGGTAGAATAAAAAGAAGGTGTCTTTAAGGACACCTTTTCTAATTCTACTATTTTAGAAAAATCGATACCCCAATACTGCTGTCATTGAGCGCCTTTGTCCGAATCCTCCTTGTATTGCCAGGTCAAAATGATTAGACAATGGCATATAAAGTCCCGTCATTACATTCCATCGAATGGGTTCAAAGTTCACTTCATAATCGAGTTTGGTTTCAGGGGATAATTGAAGAAACCCCCGAGTAACCGTCTCGTAATATTGTCCTTGAGCTCCAAGCATGATATTCAATCCGAAAGGGGTCATATATCCTATGGTAGGCATGAATACCTGTGCGAGCTTCGTAGTGTTGGCTTCAAGCACTGATGATGCAACAATCTGATAATTAAATGTGAAATTGAAGTTTCCTACACCTCCTGCTAAAGTGACCCCTCCACCATAGCTCAAGGCAGTGAGTTCGGACACCAAGGGGAGGTAATCAGGCACATCATCCGGTTTCAGCCCTACCAAAAACCCTAATTTTTCTAAAGCACTTTTAAATTCATCTGATAAGAAAAGCTGTCCATCTAAATTGTTCCGCCCTCTTCCTACCATTCCAGAGAAATTAAGGAAAGGAAAAAGCCAAACATCTCCCCGAACCATTTCAATTTTAGTCGTCTGAGGAACTGTAGACTCCTCTAAGGAAAATAAATTGTTTAAAGAAACCTTTTCGCCCCCATTGAGCCCAACGGATAAATCGGTAAACTGAAGAGTTTGGAATTGCTGATGGTTGAGCAAACTAATCCCAACTGGCCTAGGCAAATGGTAACCTAATTTTCTTGCTCCTTTACCAAAAATTGGCAAAGCCCCGCCAAGACTTCCTGATACAGTGACTGATTTGCTGCCCAAGCTAATTTGGTCAGGTTGATTAGTCCAGGAAATAGGCAATCCATTTTTGTCCTTATAGGAGGTGGTTTCTGTAAAAATTTCAGATTTAATGGTTTCTTTCTTAGATTGATACTCATACCTCTCATCTGAAGACTTTACGATATAACCTCCGTTTTCAGGGATTTTTTGAAAATAAATTGTACTCTTGAAAACACCCGATTCAACTTTGTGCCCCATAAATTTTAGAGGCTCGGTATTTACTAATTCCACCTTTTCCAATTCATCCCCGACTAGATAAATTAGACCTTTTACTTTTTTCCCAAATTTTAATTCTGGTTCCAATTTGGATGCATCATATAGAAAAGAGAGCACTACATTGGAGCCATCCTGACTGACTAATGTCAAAGTACTTTCATCATACAAATAGGACTTGGACAAGCGGCTAAAAGAATGCATTTCCTCCACAGCCTTGACCAGTTCTTTCTCCTTAATTATTCGAAGGGAGTCCGGATTGTATTCTATTTGGATATCCAATCCCTCCTTGAAGTTTGGATCATAATTCAGAATAAATTGAACAGAATCTGCTTGTCCATTTTTAATCCTCTTGGCTACTGTGTTTTGGGCATATGCACCCTCCTGCAGGGTGGCACTCAGGGCAGCATCTAGGATTTTGGGTGAAATCCCTCTAGCTATAAGGTAGTTGCTATTTACGGGAATTGAACTTTGGGCAAAACTTAGCCCGAGAATTCCAGTAAGTGAAAGTGTGGTAATTAATCTTTTCATGGCAGAATTCTTTTATTGATAAGAAAAAGCGGTTTGATTAGTAGATTATGTGGTTATTCTTTATGAAGTCTTTCCTCAGGAATTGAGGAGTGAAAATCACAATTCCTATCTCAAGACCAGCCCCGTATGCCCCCTTAAATTGGGAACTGTAGGAAATGGCCGGGACTATGAAATCATTGGGTTCGTACCGTAGTCCTATCTTATATTCTGCAGGCGATTGAGCCTGACCTTGTGTACCGTACACCTCTGCAACGATGGCTGTTTTAGGAATGACCTTATAAATAGCCAAACGAGAAGACCAAGTAAATCCCCATGCAGATTCATTTCGGTCCTTTGCATTGAAATCCACCAAAGCCCCCGGCATGATATCCCATGAAATGGCATTATTCAGTAAGGGAATGGTAATAGGGATGGCAGTCCAAACGTTCTTATGGAGTTGTGTAAACTGAGTATCTTGATAATATCCTGGTGATCTTCCAAACCCAAAGAATACAGCTCCTCCTCCGTTATTTTCCTCATTTGCCCAGAACATGTATTTGGCGTACACGGTGGTAGTAAAATGCTGGACGTAGTTTTCAATACGGTAGTCTCGAAATAAATTCCCCTGAACAAAAAATTCAAATCTAGGAACAAGTGCAAAGGAGCTGATCAGATTGGTACTTCTCTGACCAGTGGAAATCACAAAAGTACCCGTACCATGTGGCATGGTCAGGAAATTATCTGTATTGAATTGCTGGGCACTAACATCGTTTGCCAAGCTTTGAAATAACAAAAGCACCACAAATAATTGGAAGCATCTCGTCAATTTGCTCCTTCTCATGATGCTTAGAATTCAAATTTGGTCATGAATTGCAACCGAGAAGCCCGCCCAAAAGAGTCATTGGTAGTCCGTTGTGCACCCCAGATATATTCTAAGCCTGTTGAAATACGTTTAATCGGGTTATATATAAGATTTAAGTGCCCTATACCTCCCCTTTTCAAGGCAAATGGATCCCTATCAGCTGGAGTTTCTAACCATCCATAGGCGTAATGAATATTGGAGGCCCATTGATCAGTCCATTTAAAATTCAGCCCCAAACTTGAGGATAAGGCAGGGATGGTTTTCAGACCGTTAGCACTTAAAACTGCATTGGCATTACTTCCTGCAAAAGCAATGATATTTTCTCCAGCTCCTTGACCATAAGACATTCCAAAGGTGAAATATCCCCTTTTACCACTGTAATATTGTCTACCTGCAATAGCTCCATTAATCTGCAATGCATTTGGGCTAATCCCATTTAATCCTCCATCCCAAGCCAGCTGGGCTACACTTCCACCCATAAATAAAATCCCCGTTTTCCAGCTATAATCCATTCGCAAGGCCAGAAGTGGCATTTTCCGGATTGCCTTACCGACAAGTTCATCTGGATTTTCTATTCCAAGGAAACTGAGCTGTTCCAAACCAACTGCAAGAAGGATTTTTTCATTCACCTTTTTTTGATATCTCACCTGGACGGTACGACCACCATATAAGGCGTCACCGGCGGCAAAATCAATCATATTAGGCATGGCCTCTAAAAACGAAAGAGTAGTCCAGGTTTGTCCAAAAATAAAATTCCCAACTACCATATAGGCATGTCGTAGCCTGAAACGGGTTTCATCATTAAAAAAATCTCCTTCAATAAATAGTTTGAGCGGAACTTTCCCTTGCTCAATTCTCCGTACATCAATGTTGAATCTGGATTCTTTTGCAAAGAAATTTACGTATCCTGAGTTCCCATATTCTGGCTGTCCTTCTACCGGAATAGTGGACATCAGAAATTGAGAATTATCCAAGGTCCCGTTAAAATCTCCTACAAAATCGGCTTTGAAATAACCTCCAACTTTCATTCTGAGGTCCGTGCCAAACATTGGCCATGAACCTACAAATGACTCATCAATCAAATCAGTCCCTGTATTGAGTAAGTTATTCTCTTTTCTGTCTCCCTCCGGAACGATTTTCTTGATCAGATTCAAAGAGTCTTTCCTTATACTATCGGTCCTATCCTCGCTTTGGGCTAGACCAATACTAGAAAGGCCTAACCCAAAGATCAAAGTGGAAACAATTGTTTTTTTTATGATTTCCATGAAACACATGGTATTAGGATAATGATTAGCCCTATTTCAAATTATTCTTATAAATCTTCCCATCCTTCATGATAACTACGAAGTTTTTGTCGGGATCAGCAACCAATTCGAGATTCTTTAAAGGATTACCGTCTACTAAAAGCAAGTCGGCAAGGGCGCCTTCTTTTACCACGCCTAAATCACCAGGGTAAGGGTTGCGAGGTCCGCTTAGCTTGAGCAATTCCGCATTGTCCGCGGTTGCCATTTTCAACGTTTCAAAAGGTGTGTACCACTTCTGCATGGCTACAAGGAACATACCTTGCTTCTTACCCAATTCGGGATCAAACAGAACATCGGTACCAAAGGCGGTTTTTACTTTGAACTTTTTTGCGCTGGCGACAGCTTGATCAAGTCCTTTAACGAGATCGGCGTATTTGGCCGTGCTTATCGGGCTTTCAAAATGGAATGCTATTGGGCCCTCGGCTTGCATGGGCTCCATACTCCACCAGACACCGTTTTCAGCCATTAGTTGAGCTACTTCATCATCTATAAAGAAACCGTGCTCCATAGACTTTGCACCTGCCTCAATCCACATTTTCATGGCATCTTTTGTATTGATGTGAACAGCGACATACGTATTCCAAGACTTGGCAATATCAACTATCGCCTTGGCCTCCTCAAACGTATATTCGGTCACGTCCAGTGGGTCATACAAGGACGAAACTCCTCCTCCGCCCATAGCCTTCACCTGGCTGGCACCCATGCGCAACACCTCCCGTGTGCGTTGGATTACTTCAGGTACACCGTTGGCAATGAGCGTGTTACCTACTCGTTGCTGATAGTCCAGCTCTCCTCCGAAGGTAGCTGGGACGTCATTTGGACCACGGAAGTCGCCATGGCCTGCAGTCTGGCTGATATATCCGCCAGAAGGATAAATACGCGGCCCGTTAGTGACTCCCATATCAATGGAGTGTTTCACTGCAAAACTGTTCCCACCTACGTCTCGGACGGTGGTAAATCCACGCATGAGTGTCTTATGAGAGGCGTCTGCGGCAAGGATATTTAACAAACCGTTGTCGATACCTAGAATGGTACTCACGGGAGCAAAATTGAACATGGTGTGCCAATGTGCATCAATCAGCCCCGGCATCAGTGTTTTGCCATTGGCATCTATGACTGTGGCTCCTTGAGGAACAGGAATGGATTTGGCAATCTTGGAAATCTTGTTTCCCTCTACCAGCACGCTCATGCCTTGGGCCAATGTTTCATTTTGACCGTCAAAAATAGTGGCATTGGTAAAAAGCACAGTGCTAGGGGGAGCTTGCTGCGCAAAGGAAGGGGCAATTAGACCTACTATCCCTAGTAGGGCCAATCCCATAGTCAAGAGTTTGATTTTAAATGGTCTCATAGTTTTTGGAATTTGATTGGTTAAATCTTAATGCATGGATATTTTAAACAGTCGAATAATTTTCTCCCAGTTTTACTGAAATAAGGACATGCTGCCACTCATAGAGCATATTGAGCAGCCCTATCAGTTCTGCTTGATCACGGATATTGATGGCCAAGTGGGTTATTGAATTACCAGTATCATTCACCTCAACTACAGATTTTTCAATTCCTTGGAAATATTCCAAAAGATCCTTTTGAATTTTTCCACTCACCCGAATAGAATACAGGCCCGGATAGGAAAATTTGGGGATAGAAGTTTCATTAGCCATATCCATATAAAGGTAGGGGGCTAAAAAATGGATAAATAGCCACTAAAGTGGACATTTTAGGAATCAAAAAGTGGAAAAGGTATCTCCAGTCTAGCTAGTCTTTGCCCGTTTGATTCAGGTCTTTCATTTTCTTAATAGCCCCAACTCTATTGTTTACCCGCAATTTTTGAAAAATGCGATATAAATGTTTTTTCACTGTATCCAGAGATATATAAAGTTTATCGGCAATTTCATTATTTCGATATCCTTGAACGACCAAATCCATAATTTCAAGTTCACGAACCGATAAAACCTGCTTTGTTTTTGGCCCAAAACCATTGCTTTTTGAGTGAATAGAAGTGCCTTTTCTTTTGATGAATTGGAATAATTCCATCAATCTGTTTTTCTGAGAGTGAATCTTTGGTAAAAAAGAAATCAAACCGTCAATCTCAAGTCCAGCATCCAGAAAAATTCGAGTGTGTTCTTCAACTTGTACTAAATCCAAAACTCCCTCTAACTCCTTAATAGCCTCTCCAAAATTTCCCCCACGTTCAAAATGAACCGCTTTGAGCAACTTAGCCTGGACCAATAAATTTTTATTGTGTCGTTCTTTTCCCATTTCGGTCAAGATCTCAAGTTTTTGGAATCCAAAATCTTCCTGATGGGTTGATAATAAAAGCTTTACCTCGGTTAATTGAGGGATATAATAGAAAAATACCGGAGGATAAGCATTGAATTCAGAAAGTTTAGCTACCTCTTTGGCTTGATCTAGTTCTCCTCTCCGAAGGAGGACCTCAGTTTTGAAAGCATAAACAAGGCCTGTCAGAGGTTCAATAGTAAGCTCTTTGGCAAATTCTTCGAATCCTTCAAGATTCTGTTCAACTTTTTCCCAATTGCCGATGGCCAATTCTGTCAAGCACTCCAAAAACAGCTGATGAGTTATCCAAAAAGGTCTGCAGGTATATTTAAACAGTCTGACTTCTTCTTGGAACCTATTTACGTTTTCAAGTTGATTAGACAAATAAGATGCATAAGTCAGGGAATAAACTCCGATTATCCAAACATCCCTAAACTGTTCCGGTGAACTCTTTTTTACCAAGGCTTCCCCATCGATAGCTAATTGGGATATCTGTCTTTCCAAAAGATGAACCATGCACCTTCCTTGATAAAGCCTTCTCTGAAAATAGGGCTCCAATATTCCTTTCTTTTCAAACTCAAGTTCAATTCTCCTCAAGCCTTCTTTTGCATTTCCCGTGGCTTGCTGCGCAAATGCATACCACCCTATGGCATACTCCCTAAAAAAATTTGGTTCATCCGGAGAAAGAAGTTCTAAACACTTTTTCCCATGGAAAAGAGCCTGATTGAATTCTCCTTGAATGGTTAATAAAAAGGTAAATACTGAATGGTACTCCCCAATAATCTGACTTTGACCTTGGTTTTGGCTTATGGAATTCTTAGCAATCCAATCTTCTGCTTTTTTAAGGTAGTAAACCATTCCAGAAAAATTAGCCTTCTGATCCTGCATCATCGCTTTGGTAATGATCAATTCCAGATGATTCAAAATCGTTTCTTCCTCAAATTTTCCTGTCAACCGGTCAAGCCTAAGGTTGTGCTCATTATTTATGAGATGAAGCCGATATCTTAAAAAAAGCTCGACTGCAAAATCCATATTTTTGGATTTGATGGCATAATCCAATGCTTCTTCAAGCACACCTTCGCCCTCAAACCATTTGCTGATAGCCACATATAATTCGGATACTTCTGTTTCGGAAAAGCAAGTTTTTACCTTCCTTCTTATTTCACTTTGGAAAAAATGATGATATCTAAACCAAGTATCTTCATCATCCAAAGAGATTAAAAACAAATTTCTTCGCTTAGACTGTATCATAAACTCTCTCACATTCAGACTTTTCAATTCTGAATCTTGAGCAGACTCTATCAAGTATTCTAAAAGTCCTTGAGAAAACCTTTCAGGCAAACAAGAAAGAGCAAGATACTTTAGCTGGACTTTACCCAAGTCTTGTAAAATGACTTCATTAAATAATTCTGAAATGATAGAATTGGGCTTATTTAGCGATTCAATGACTTTAGTTAATTGAATCCCCCTAGCTAATCCCAAGATCCCTGCTGTAAGCCCTGTCACCCATCCATCTGCCTGCTGGGCGAGTTTTAGTATAGCTTCACGCTCCAAATTAGAAGAGATTGATTTGGCAAGTGCCAGTGATTCTGTCTTGGTAAATACCAGGTCTTTCATTCTCAGCTCATTCATTCTAAACTGAGCTCTTAACTTGGTAAGTTTTAAAGGCGGATCTTTTTGACAGATGATAACCAGATGCAGATTTTCTGAAGGATATTTTAATAAGCCGTTCAAAATCTCATGGACTTCTTCATTTACGATGGAGTGATAATCATCCAAAACAAGAACATATGAACCATCCAACTGGTCAAGATCATTTATCATTGAAGAAAAGATCACATTGGCAGTCAAATTTCCAGGGTTATTTTGAAGATACTCGGTTTTAAATTTTTTACCGGGAAAGGACCCTCTTATAAGAGTTACAAAATAATTTAAGAATACCCCTACGTCATTGTGCTCCTGATCTAAAGAAAACCATCCATACCGGTGTGAGTAAATGTCAAGCCATTGGCTTATTAGGATACTTTTACCAAAACCAGTAGCTGCAGAGACCAAAGTTAGAGGATGCTTAAGATTAGTTTCCAAATATTCGATCAATGTGTCTCGAACAACAAATTGATCCCTAACCTTAGGTTTTACTAATTTGGATTTGATGATTACGAACTCTCCAGCCTCTTTTTTCTTGTTTGAAAAATTATTCTCAACTGACTTTTCCATTTAAAGAATAAATAATTTGTCCTGATTTCAGGTCATTTGTATTCCTAGTCAAAATACAAAAATATCCACCTCATTCAATATTTAAAGACTTGGTTTTACGGGTTGTTTTATTTGAAACGACCTGTTTCTTAGATGATATTTCTGCAATTACAACTTGTAAAAAGAGATTGATAATCAACTTTTCCCTAGTCGGTATCAGTCCAAAAATCAAAACCACTTAACTTCCCGCCAAATCCAATCTTTCCCTATGAAAAAGAATTTACTCATTCTGGCCTTAGGCTTATTCACTACATTTTCAACTTTGGCTCAGCTAAAAACCCCTGAGCAATTCCTTGGCTACAAGCCCGGAGACCGATTTACTCCTCATCACCGGATGGTGGATTATTTTGAGTATGTGGCTTCCCAAAATCCCAATATCAAAATCATCCAATACGGAGAGACCAATGAAAAACGTCCGCTTTTCGTGGCGATTCTTTCCAGCCCGGAAAACATGGCCAGTCTAGAGCAAATCCGCACCGACAACCTCAAGCGGACCGGCTTGATGGAAGGCTCTCCGAGCACTGAAGTCCCCATCAACTGGATGTCTTTCAACGTGCACGGAAATGAGTCCGTGGGCATGGAAGCGGCGATTTCTACTTTTTACACACTCGCTGATCCAAACAATGCCAAATCTCAGGAATGGCTGAAAAATCAAGTGGTCATTCTCGATCCTTGTATCAACCCTGACGGTAGGGACCGCTATGCGATGTGGTACAACCAAAAGATGAATACCCGCCTCCAGCCAGACCCTCAATCCATGGAGCACAACGAGCCTTGGCCAGGCGGAAGAGCCAATCACTACCTTTTTGACCTCAACCGGGATTGGGCTTGGCAAGTGCAGGTGGAGTCTCAGCAGCGATTGAAGCTTTATCAGCAATGGATGCCTCAGTTGCACTTGGATTTCCACGAGCAAGGGGTAGACAATCCATTTTACATGGCTCCGGCTGCCGAGCCTTTGCATGAGCAGCTGACTCCATTCCAGCATGAGTTTCAGGATATTTTTGGCAGAAATACCGCTAAATATTTTGACGAGGCAGGCAAATTCTATTTTACCAAAGAGCGATTTGACATTCTCTATCCCTCCTATGGTGACTCATATCCGATGTACAACGGCGCCATCGGCATGACCATTGAGCAGGGCGGTAGCGGCCGTGCCGGCATCGGAGTGTACAATTCGATCGGAGACACCGTGACGCTAAGCGGACGAATCGCCGGACACTACACCGCTGCGATTTCGGCAGTAGAAGTGACCAGCCAAAACGCCAAAAGACTGGTAGATGAGTTTGCCACCTATTTCAAAACCAACTCCAGCAACCCTAAAGGCAAATACAAATCCTTTGTAATCAAAGGAGAAAGCAACCCAGCACAGCTAGCCAAACTGCTTGAATTGATGGATAAAAATGGAATTCGCTATGGAAAAGCCGGTTCCCGCGCAGGTTTGAAAGGATACGAGTACCAAAGTGGAAAGACTGGAGTTGCATTTTCCACCACAGATAAGGACATCATTATCAACGCTTATCAGCCGAAAGGAGTCTTGGCTCAAGTCCTTTTCGAGCCAAATCCGGTCCTAAACGACTCCATCACGTATGACATCACCAGCTGGGCTATGCCGTATGCTTATGGATTACAAGCCTATGCTTTAGAATCACGAATTGATGCTGCAGGTCATCAATACGAAAAACCTACTTTCACTCCAAATAAAACTGGAGCAACTCCTGTGGCCTATCTCGCCAAGTGGGAAGGAACCCGTGATGCAGCGTACTTGGCAGCTTTGCTTAATCAGAAAATCAGAGTTCGATATGCTGAGTACCCTTTCACGGTAGAGGGCAAAAGCTTCCCTGCCGGCACCTTGATTATCACGAAGGGCGGCAACGAGTATTTGGGCAATTTTGACCAAAAAGTAGTGGAAACTGCGAACCAATTCGGAGTGACTTTAGCTACTACCCAAACCGGATATGTGGACAAAGGAAAAGACTTTGGCTCTCCCAATATTCGGGTGATTCAAGCTCCAAAAGTAGCCTTAGTGGGCGGTCAGGGCACTTCTTCACTGAATTATGGAGAGGTATGGCACTTCTTCGAAAAAGAGCTGGACTATCCATTGGTCAATCTGGATGCTGCTAATTTCGGATCCTATGATCTCAGCAAATACGATGTGATCATTCTTCCTTCCGTATTTGGCTCTGCCCTGAATGGCAATGCACAAACCAAATTGATGGATTGGGTTAAAGCGGGAGGAAAAGTAATCGCAATTGACGCTGCGGTAAACCTTTTTGCCAACAAGGAAGGCTTCAAGCTGAAGACCTACGATACGGATGAGGAAAAGAAGGCCGCTGAAAAAACATCCCAAGAAATCGCGAAAGAAGAGCGACTTGAGCCTTATACTGAAGGAGAGCGACTTGACATCTCAGGGGGTACAGCCGGTGCGATCTATGAAATCAAAATGGACGAAACCCATCCCTTGGGCTACGGAACCGGAGGGAAGTTTTACACCCTGAAAAACAACTCCAACCGATTTGCATACCTGAGTGGCGGAGTCAATGCAGGGATTATTGCTGGAAACGACTCGTATAGAACAGGCTATATCGGATACAAAATCAAATCACAAATGGGTGAGTCAGTCGTCATCGGAGCGGAGCGTCAAGGTCGGGGACAGGTCATTTACTTTGTGGATAACCCAATTTTCCGAGGCTTCTGGGAAAGCGGCAAGCTGATTCTCAGCAATGCGATTTTCTTGGTAGGGCAGTAAAACCAAACCCAAGTTCATTGACAAGGAAATCCAGTCATTCAAATTAGAATGACTGGTTTTTTCTTTTTATACAGGTAATTTCCAAAAAATGAAAAGCATTTTTTATCCTATATTAAATGTCTATCTTTTAAAAAATTTCACAACAGTACCCCGTTGGATTACCTTTTCTATTTCCAATCTGAATCGGTCAAATGAAAAAATTTCTCTGGATTTTTGGATTCCTTATCCTTTGTTTTTCGTGTAGCAAAGAACTAAAAGAATCCAGTACATCCGATCAGGAGCCAGTTTTAGCTCCCGGCTTTTTTGATTTGTCTCAGCTTCCTGATTCACTCCAACCTGTCACTAGGCTTCTGGCTGACTATCCTTCGCCAAGAATCATCTCCATCCCAGGTCAAAGCGGAGGCACTGTGAGTATCAAAACCGAATCAGGGGAGGATCAATCCATCGCACGCCTTGCACCGGAAAAGAAAAAGCTTTTGGCTCTCAATGGGCCAAATGGTAATCAGATCGTAGACCCTAACGGGAAGCCTTACTATTTGGGTGAGGGGGGAATTTCCCAATTCAGAACCTATACGACCGATGACGGACTCGCTCTGGATGGGGTCAACTGTGCTATTTTGGATAGCCGTGGACACTTATGGTTCGGGACCAACGGAGGTGGCATTAGCCGGTACGATGGGAGCTCATTCACTAACTACTCTACGGTAGAAGGATTGGTAGGCAATACTATCCGAAGTATCTATGAGGACAAAAACGGAAATATCTGGATCGGGACTATCACCGGACTGAGCAAGTTTGACGGAAGACAATTCTACAATTTCACTTCCGAAAATGGACTTGTGGACGATTACGTCTTCGGAATCATTGAGGATAAGCAAGGTAATCTCTGGTTTGGGACTGGAGGAGGGGTAAATCGCTACGATGGTACTACTTTCCAATCCTATACGACAGAGGAAGGCTTGGCAGGAAACTTCATCATCACCGTGGGCAAAGATTTGGAGGGTAACCTTTATTTCGGAACCAATGGAGAAGGCATGAGTAAGTATGACGGCAGTAAATTCACCACCTTTTCTGAAAAAGACGGACTCGCAGGAAATAGAGTAAGAAGTATTGCTGCTTCATCGGATGGTTCCTTGTGGATAGGTACCATCGGAGCCGGAGTCAGTCGGCTAAAAGATGGAAAATTCCAGAATTTCAGCCTGAATGATGGACTGGCTGACAACATCATCCGGTCCATCAAAGAAGACCGCAAGGGTCAAATCTGGTTTGGAACAGAAAGAGGCGTAAGCCGATATGACGGTGAAAAATTTACCACCTATACGCGGGACCAAGGTATGCCAGCAAGTAGTGTCTTGGACATTGTCATGGATAGGTCCGGCAAGCTCTGGTTTTGCACAGACGGAGGAGGAATCACCCGCTTTGACGGCAGTGCATTTACGAGCTTTACTGTCAATCAAGGATTGGGAGGAAACCTCATCCTCAGCGCCTTGGAAGACAAGGAAGGTAACCTCTGGTTTGGAAGTGCAGGCGGAGGCGTGACCCGATTTGACGGTTCTGAATTCACTAACTTTTCTCTTTCACAAGGACTGCCTGGGGATGTGGTTCATGCCATTTTCCAGGATAGCAGGGGATTTATTTGGATTGGTACAGGTGGTGGGGGCCTAAGTAAGTTTGAGAACAACGCCTTCATCAATTTTTCCACTGACCAAGGCTTACCCTCCAATGAGGTTTATTCCATCACAGAAGATGCCTCTGGAAATCTCTGGATTGGCACAGAAAATGGGGTCGGTAGATTTGACGGCGAAAGCTTCACCAACTACACCATGGAACATGGATTGGTAGGGAATGTGGTCTTGAGCCTGCTCCCGGATTCTTCAGAAGGAATATGGATTGGAGCGGTTGACGGAGGAGTCAGCTATTTCAAAAACAACTCATTCCTGAATTTTACTCCCGAGCAGGGTTTGGTAGACTATGGAGTGATTCGTCTTGTTTCAGACGCCGACAAAAACCTATGGATTGGCACCGAGCACGGGCTGAATCTCCTTCCCAATGAAGATTTGAATGCTTTATTGAGAAAGGAAGATTTGGGCAGAAATCCGTTTTTGAAGTTCACCAAAGATGACGGACTCCCTGACGAGGTTATTCTTCAGATTGTCCCTATGAAAAACAGGAAGATAGCCATCGGAACTAACCTAGGCTTGGTGTTTTTTGATGGACCAAATGAAAATATCAGAGACTTCAAAATCACCAATCCAGAACTGTTTAATTCCAACACCGGCTATCCGGTGAAAGACCTTACCGACGGGCAGGATGGAATGTTCCAAGACAGCAAAGGAATTCTTTGGGCTGGTACAGGAAGCAATAAGACTGCCTTGGTCCGTTTTGATTACGATGCTTTGGTTCGAAATCAAACTGCTCCGGGACTTTTTCTGAAACAAATCCGAATCAATGAAGAGCCTATTTCCTGGCAATCTTTATTGGAAAATCCTGATCCTGCCCTAGTTGATTTTGAAGAAACGGGAACCTTGGGCAAAAAACTCAGCCCAACAGAACGAGCAGCCATTCAGGAAAGATTTAAAAATGTAAGTCTTGAGGGTATAAGCCCTTTTTTTCCGATACCGATCGGTTTGGTTCTGCCTTACAGACATAATCATCTCAATATAGATTTTGGCACCAATGAGCTGGCAAAGCCCTTTCTCGTGGAGTACCAATACATCCTGGAGGGCTATGATGAAGAGTGGAGTCCAGTCCTGAAAAAAACAAGTGCCACCTTTGGCAATATTCAAGAGGGAGATTACACATTCAAAGTTCGGGCAAGATTTACCGGTCCAAGCGAAGGAAACGCCTCAGAGTGGACAGATCCTATTGAGTTTTCCTTTGTGGTTCTAC
This sequence comes from Algoriphagus taiwanensis, assembly GCF_036245645.1. NCBI lineage: Bacteria > Pseudomonadati > Bacteroidota > Cytophagia > Cytophagales > Cyclobacteriaceae > Algoriphagus > Algoriphagus taiwanensis. Next base: position 73,908 of record NZ_BTPE01000014.1, read on the forward strand.
CGCCTTGGTATCGAACCTGGTGGGCCTATGTGATTTATTCTTTGCTATTCCTCTCATTGATTTACCCAATACACCTCTACCAAAGAAATCTGACCATCAAAAAGGAGCAAGAAAAAGCCAAGGAAAGAGAGCTTCAGCAAGCTCGGGAAATTGAAAAAGCCTACTCCAAGCTGGAAGCAGCCCATGAAAATCTAAAATCCACGCAAGCCCAACTCATCCAGCAAGAAAAATTGGCGTCTTTGGGTCAGCTGACAGCCGGAATAGCCCACGAGATCAAAAACCCACTGAATTTCGTCAACAACTTCTCAGGTTTGAGCATGGAGTTTTTGGATGAAATCGATGAAGAGCTGGAAAAAATGGACCCTTCTGAGGCCTTGGAAAACGTTCAGGATTTATTGGGAGACATCCGAATCAACTTGGAGAAAATCCGACACCATGGCGGGCGGGCAGACGGAATTGTGAAATCCATGCTCATGCATTCCCGGGGAGGAAGCGGAGATTTTGAGCCTACCGACCTCAACGAGTTGGTCAAGGAATATGTCAACCTTTCTTTTCACGGGATGCGGGCAAATAAAAACCCCATCAATGTGGAAATTGACCTGAAGCTGGACGATTCTCTTCCCAAGCTCAAACTCAATTCAGAAGACTTTAGCCGGGTCATCCTGAACCTGACCAAAAATGCCTTCGATGCCATGCGGGATAAACTGACCAAACTGGGTCAAGATTACAAGCCTGTCATTTCACTGACCACCCAAGACCTCGGAGATCATGTGCTTTTGGAAGTGATGGACAATGGCCCCGGAGTCCCCGATGAAATCAAGGACAAATTGCTGATGCCTTTCTTCACCACCAAAAAAGGAACAGAGGGCACCGGTTTAGGACTTAGCATTACCCATGATATTATCAAGGCCCATCGAGGGACTTTGGACATCACCACTGAAGTAGGGGCCTGGACCAAGTTCAGTATCCTATTGCCAAAAAACTGATAAAACCTATTACCCATGAAAATACTGATCGTAGATGACGAGCGGGATATTGAAGATCTCTTCCGCCAAAAGTTCAGAAAAGAAATCCGAAATCAAGGATTAGAACTGGTTTTTGCTTTTTCCGGGCAAGAAGCTTTGGATATTTTGGGAAGCGAAAATCCCCCTCGCGTAATGTATGTTTTCTCTGACATCAATATGCCGGGAATGAGCGGTTTGGAGATGCTCAGCATTGCCAAGGAAAAATTTCCTGAAATTCAGATCAGCATGATCTCTGCCTACGGAGATTCAGAAAACTACAACAAAGCCATGGAGTCCGGTGCCAAGGGCTTTTTTACCAAACCGGTGGATTTTGAAGCCTTGAGAAAGGAAATTGGTGATATTATTGCCAACAATTGAAACCCATTACTTTAACCCTACCTCCCAAAAGTTAAAGACACTATGATTCTGATTAATCTGATTTCACTTTTTCTACTAATTTATCTTAAAAAGTCCCAAGGAAATGAGACTTTTTCCGATCAGTTAAAAAAACTGATCAAATATGGGATGATTGGAGCAGGTATTCTGATTGTGATCGGGACAGCCCAGCTTCCCCCAGTCTTGCTTTTTGATCTGATTTCCTTTCTTCTTGTCGGGGCTATCATCTTTATGATTTTGAACTTCCCTGAGCTTGAGAATCAAAAAAATCTGGCAGTCACTCCCCTTCCTATTGTGGTGGTCCGGCTGGTGAGTTTCCTTTTGGAATCTATTTTCCCCACCACCTACGAATACTTGGAAAACTACATCGCTGCAGCAGGATTTTTTGCCCTGATATGGGCTATTACCATGTGGCTGAACCACCGGAAAGAGATGAAAGCTCTGGAGATAGAACGTATTATTTCCAAAGAAAAAGAACGGCAACTTTTCTTGGCACAAGAGAAGAAACAAGAGCTGGAAAGAATGGTGCAGGAAAGAACATCCGAAATACTCAATCAAAAAAATGAACTTCAGGAAGCACTGGATCACCTTAGATCGACCCAAGAACAGCTCGTGCAGCAGGAAAAACTGGCTTCTTTGGGCCAACTCACCGCAGGGATTGCCCATGAGATCAAAAACCCACTGAACTTCATCAACAATTTTTCGGAGCTTAGTGAAGATTTCCTGATAGAAATGGAAGAGGAGCTGGACAAAACTCCGGATAGTGCAGAAAAATCCCTAATCCAAGAACTTCTAATGGATGTAAAATCCAACCTGAAAAAAATCAGACATCATGGTATGCGTGCCGATAGCATTGTCAAGTCCATGCTGATGCATTCCCGAGGCGAAAAAGGCGAGGTCAAGGAAACAGATCTGAATGAGTTGATCCGGGAGTACAGCAATCTGGCCTTTCATGGAATGAGGGCAAACAAAAACCCTATAAACGTGGACGTTCAGCTGGAACTGGATGAAAAAATTACAGCGGTAAAAATCAACGCCGAGGACTTTAGCCGAGTCATCCTCAATTTGGCCAAAAACGCTTTTGATGCCATGCGCGACAAAATAAATATGGCAAATTCAGAATATAAAGCTAAATTGGTAATCAGAACCAAAGACTTGAAAAACAGTCTATTGATTGAAGTAGAGGATAATGGGCCCGGTGTTCCGGAAGAAATAAGAGAGAAGCTTTTAATGCCCTTCTTCACCACAAAAAAAGGGACAGAAGGTACCGGATTAGGGCTCAGTATCACCCACGATATTGTCAAATCTCACGGTGGAAAGCTCGAAATCGAGTCCAACGTCAATCAATTCACCAGATTTAAAATTTTATTACCCAAGTCTTCCATTTAAATTTTTATACCATGAAAATCATGATCGTAGACGATGAGCAGGACGTAGAAATCCTTTTTGTTCAGAAGTTCCGAAAAGAAATCAAGAGTAAACAGCTGGAGGTGGAATTTGCTTTTTCGGGAGAGGAAGCCCTGGAAAAATTGGGTTCTCCTGAATCTCCCAACGTGGTTTATGTTTTTTCCGATATCAATATGCCGGGTATGAGTGGCTTGGAACTTTTGGAAAACATCAAGACAAGATTCCCAAAAATTGAGGTGAGTATGATCTCAGCTTACGGAGACAAAGACAACTACAACAAAGCCATAAAATCCGGCGCGAAAGGATTTTTTACCAAACCGGTTGACTTTGATTCTCTGAAAAAGGAAATCAAGGAAATTCTCAATAAAAACTAAGGCTGAGCCATGGCGAAAATCCTCGTAGTGGATGACGAAGAAGATTTGGAGATCCTATTCCGGCAGAAATACCGGCAAAAAATCCGATCCGGTGAGTATGAAATGCTTTTTGCTCTTAATGGCCAACAAGCCCTGGATATCCTAAAAGATCACGGGGACGTGGACATGATCCTCAGTGATATCAATATGCCGGTCATGGACGGGCTGACCTTGCTCTCCAACACCAAAGAAAAAAACCCTCTCCTCAAAACCATCATCATCTCTGCCTACGGAGATATGGAAAATATCCGAAAGGCAATGAATCTGGGTGCTTTTGACTTTGTGACCAAACCAGTGGATTTCCAGGACTTGGAAATCACCATGGAGAAAACTCTCGGATACATCAATCAGCTGAAATCTACTCTTCAGGCACTAAGGGAAAACAACATCTTGAAAATGTATGTGGACGAAACCGTCCTCAATTTCATGGGAGGCAAGGAAATCGAAACTGCTCTGATGGAAAATAATACCATTGAGGCTACAGTTGCTTTCATCGATTTGGTGGGTTTCACCAAAATATCGGAAAATGAGGATCCCAATACCGTAGTGGGACTGCTAAATGAATTTTTTGACCTGATGGTCAAGGAGATTATTGAAGAAAAAGGAAGCGTGGATAAATTCATCGGAGATGCAGTCATGGCGGTATTTCAAGGGCCTGACCATCTTAGCCGAGCAGTAAATGCCTGCATCGCCATTCGGGACAAAATGGATGCGATTCCGGAATATTCCGAAGCCTCCCATTTCAAACCCCAGGTGTCCATTGGAATCAATTCCGGTGAAATGGTCTCGGGAAATATCGGCTCCAAATCACTCAAAAGGCTGGATTATACCGTGGTAGGTGATACTGTAAATGTGGCCTCCCGCCTTCAAAATGCAGCTTCCGGAAGCCAAATACTGGTTTTGGACCGATGTGCCCAAGCACTTGGAGATGGTTTTAAAGTCAATGAAGTAGGAGAACTCAAGCTAAAAAACAAAAGCAACCCTGTTAAGGTATTTGAGGTGATTTCCTGACCTTCCTATGATTTCCTTTTTAAGAAAAGTTAGAATGAAGCTTTTGGGAAACGGGCGGTTTTCCCAATACCTTCTTTATGCCTTGGGAGAAATTTTTTTGGTGGTAATCGGAATTTTGATTGCCTTGCAAATCAACACCTGGAATGAAAACAGAAAGCAACGAATCTATGAACTCAAAATGCTCAAGGAACTCTCCAACACCCTGCAAAAGGATAAAAGATACTTGAGCTCTTTGGTGACCCGATTGGATCAAAAAGAAAAGTCCGTCAATCGATTATTGGAAATAAGGGAGACTGGATTTGAAAATTTGGATACTATTGGTAGATATTTTCAAAGCCTGAGAACCGAAATTCTTTTCCAGTACAATTCTGGTCCATACGAATCCATCAAAGCAGGAGGAATCGATAAAATCTCCAAGGACTCCATCCGAACAGCAATGGAGGATTTATATGAATTTTTGATTCCAAGAACAGAAAAAATCCTGGATAAACTGGAAGCCTCCAATGAACAGGAAGAAGCGCTCATGGAAAAGTTAACCACTAGAGAAATCCTAGTCAGGAATAGTACTAAAATTATCCAAAGGGTGGTCTCCGATCCAAAAATCATATACCAGGATGAATTCCTGCATCTCCTTCAGTTGAATAAAAGCAATACCTACGTCTCAAGATCCAGAATAGAGGCTATACTTCCAGGTATGAGCAAATTGGACTCTATGATTCAGCTTGAGCTCCTCAGGTAGTCCAAAATATAGGACGGCATAATTTTGTCCGTTTTCGATCTATTTTTCAGGGGCAAATTCAAATCGTTTTGAATAATCTTTGGAAATGGTAGATTCATAGCCCCAAACCCAATCTTTATGAAAAAACTAACCCAACCGGCTGTACTTCTGGCCCTGGGGTTGACAGTCAGTACGGCAGCAATTTTGCCCAAAACAGCTGAATTGTTGTCCCCTCTGGAAGAAAACAAGGCAATTGCTGCCGACAGTACCGCTAAAGACTCGCTGGACTACCCCAAATTCAAAGATCTACCTCTCAAACCTGAGCGGGAAGTAAAATTTACTACCCAAGAAGGCACTTGGATGAGTGTGGACGTCAGCCCAGATGGCAAAACCATTGCCTTTGATCTGATGGGAGATATCTACACCATTCCAATGGAAGGTGGAAAGGCTACTCCGATTACCACAGGGATGGCCTATGAGACCCATCCCAGATATTCTCCTGACGGAAAGAAAATCCTTTTCACCTCTGACCGTGCCGGAAGTGATAATCTTTGGTACATCGACCTAGAAAAAAAGGATACCGTTCAGGTCACCAAAGATAAAAATGGAGATGTTCCCGGCGCACATTGGACACCAGATGGAAAATACATTGTGGTAGCTAAAGGGAGAAGAATCTCGAAGCTTTGGATGTATCATGTCGATGGAGGTGGAGGAATCCAACTCAATGAGAATCCGGCTTCCATGAAGACCATCGACCCTTTTGTAAGTCCGGATGGAGAGAAAATCTATTTTTCATGGAGAACTGGGGCATGGAATTACAATGCCATGCTTCCCCAGTATCAAATCGGAACATACGATTTGGACAAAGGAGATATTACCAGCATCACCTCCCGATATGGTTCAGCTTTCACCCCTACCCTGAGCAAAGACGGCAAATGGATGGTCTATGGCTCCAGATGGCAGGATAAAACCGGCTTGGTGATCCGAGACCTGAGCACTGGAGATGAAAAATGGCTGGCCTATCCGGTACAGCGTGATGAACAGGAATCCATCGCTCCACAGGGAGTTCTTCCAGCCATGGCATTCACTCCCGACAGCAAATTTGTCGTTGCTTCTTACGGTGGAAAACTCTGGAAATTGCCGGTGGATGGCAGTGCAGCCACTGAGATTCCTTTCGAAGCGGATGTGAAGTTGGGCATGGGGCCGCGACTTTATTTCAACTATGCAATCAAGGACACTACACATAAACTTGCCACTCAAATTCGCGATGCTGTCCCCTCCCCTGATGGTAAAAAATTAGCCTTTACTGCGCTAAACAGACTCTACGTCATGGACTATCCTAGTGGTACTCCCAAGCGGGTAACCAAAAATGAGTTTGTAGAAGCCATGCCTTCCTGGAGCCCAGACGGTACCCAACTGGTCTTTGTCACTTGGGAAGAAAAGAACGGTGGAAGCATCTACAAGGCAGCCATTTCCGGCAACATGACCACGACAAAGATTTCCTCCGAAGCCGCCATGTATTCCGGTCCGGTTTGGGGTCCAAAAAACAGAATCGTAGTATTCAAAGGACCAAAGCGGGCACTGGAAGAAGCAGAAGGCCCGGGAGTAGATGGTTCCGAGGCTGAATTGGTCTGGATTCCTGCCAATGGTGGTCCTGAGCGAAAAATCCTTGATGCAGGAAATTATGGAAATGCCCATTTTACTCAGGATACGAGCAGAATCTATCTGAACAGCCCTGGAGGTACGCTATTGAGTATCAAATGGGATGGAACAGATCCTCAGGAACATGCCAAAATCACCGGAATCACTCCTTTTGGCTCTGCAATGGACGACCACTCAGATCATGGACATATCACTCAGGATGTCCGGTATGTCATGGGAAAAGCTTTCTCCAATGCAGATGCTGTAAACTATTGCATGCTTCCAGAGGGAGTTAGCGCTAGGGAACCTCAGATGAGACCTGCCAGCGCCAGCACCATTTTGATGGCTCCGGTAGGTGACATGGCTTTGGCTCAGGTGAACAACAATGTCTATGTAATTACCATCCCCAAAGCAGGCAAAACGCCGAGCATCAATGTTGCCGATCCCGGTTCAAGTAATTTTCCTTCCCGTCAGCTCACAGAAATCGGAGGGGAATGGCCAGCATGGGAAGCCAACGGAAAAAAAGTCCACTGGTCTCTTGGAAACGGGCACTGGGTGTATGATCTGGATCGGGCAGAATTTGTTGAGGATTCGGTTAAATCAGCCAAAAAAGCCAAAACTTTTGCAGATGCAGACAGCGTGGCTACACTAAAAGCCAAAGGAGAAGATGCAGTGAAGCTTGCAGATTCCTTGGCTAAAGCTGAGAAAAAAAGAATCGATTCCCTATTCAAAGCAGACAAAGCTTTGGCAAAAGCTGATAGCACCCATAAGGCCCAGCAGAAGGAAAAAGAAACCTACAAGCCGAGTGAGAATCAAGTGAAAGTCTATTTCGCCAAAGACACACCGAAGGGAAGTATTCTCCTTAAAAATGCCAGAATCGTCACCATGAACGATTCAGAAGTAATTGAAAACGGGGACATTCTCATCGAAAACAACAGAATCAAGGCTGTTGGGAAAACAGGAACCCTAGATGCAGGGTCGGCAAAAGTCATCGATGCTACGGGCAAAACGATCACTCCGGGCTTTATCGATACGCATGCCCATATGTGGCCGACTTGGGGCCTCCACAAAAACTCCGTTTGGATTTATGCCGCTAACCTGGCTTACGGAGTCACCACCACCCGAGATCCACAGACTGCTACCACAGACGTCTTGACCTACGGAGATATGGTAGAGGCAGGGATGGTACCGGGTCCAAGGGTGTATTCCACCGGGCCTGGTGTCGGCTATTGGATGTATAATCTGAAGTCACTGGAGCAAACTAAAAATGTCCTTAAGCAATACAGTAAATACTTTAATACCCAGTACATTAAAATGTACCTTGTAGGAAATAGACAGCATCGTCAGTGGGTGATCATGGCCGCTAAAGAGCAAGAATTGATGCCAACCACTGAAGGCGGTTTGGATTACAAGCTCAACATGACCCAACTGTTTGACGGATATCCGGGACATGAACATTCCATTCCGGTATTCCCGCTTTATAGCGATGTCACCAGAACTGTTGCGGAAAGCAAAATGGCCTACACGCCTACCTTATTGGTCTCTTACGGGGGGCCTTGGGCTGAAAACTATTTCTATACCACCGAAAGCCCACTTCATGACCCCAAACTCAACCGCTTTACTCCTTACAATGAGCTCAATGAAAAAGCCCGAAGAAGAGTCGGAGGACTGGGAGGCTGGTTTGCACCGGAGGATCATGTATTCCAGAAGCACGCCCAAGGAGTGAATTCAATTGTAAAACAAGGAGGTTTGGCAGGTGTAGGATCACACGGACAGCTTCAGGGCTTAGGTTACCATTGGGAGCTTTGGTCTGTGGCAAGTGGCGACATGAGCAATATTGATGCACTGCGGGTGGCTACCATTTTGGGAGCAGAATCGCTTGGTTTGGATAAAGAACTCGGAAGTATCGAAGCAGGTAAACTTGCAGACTTGGTAATTATGGACAAAAATCCTCTCGAAAACATTCGAAATACGAATACAATCACCCATGTAGTGAAAGATGGACGGGTTTACGATGGAAATACCTTGGATGAAATTCTGCCCACTCCTCGTAAATTGGATGTGAGTCCTTGGACCAAGGAAGCGCCAAAAGTGACCACTTCGGTGAAGGAATAAGATTTAGAAAAAAAACAGGAAGGCCAGCAGAGTGATTTCAGCTGGCCTTTTTTTAATTCAACCACCCAATCGCCGCATTCAATGCTGTTGCAAAAGAAACCCACAACAGGTAAGGAACCATCAGTCCTGAAGCCCATTTGCTTACCTTCTTAAATTGAAGAATACAAATCAAAATCATCACCCAAAGCGGGATAATCACGACCAAGCCCAAAATCGGGCTTTCAGCTCCGAAAAAAGCGGGAGACCAAAGGGCATTTAATCCGAGCTGGACGAAATAGAGTGTCAACAACTGCTTCTTCTGAGGATGCTCGCTTTTCCAAATCAGGAAGCAAGCGATTCCCATCAACACATACAGCGTAGTCCACATCGGACCAAAAATCCAATTGGGAGGATTCCAACTCGGCCTGTTGATGGTCAGGTACCAGTCTCTCACCGAAGAAAAGGTGAAAAAAGCCCCAAGTCCACCTGCTAATTGTGGTAAGGCCAAGCTTACGATCAGTTTTAGAGCCTTAGACATCAGATCGTCTCTAAAAGGGTGCGAAATGCGACCGCCTTGTCACGGTACCTTTCTTGAGTCTTTGCCCGGAGGATGGACGCGTGCTTTTTTTCATATTCCATCATCTGCTCCATGCTGTCTGTGAAGTATTGGATGCAATAGTTTGTGGATCCATCTTCTGAATCATGGAGAAGTCTAAAAAACTTATGTTCATGAAAAATACCGGTTTCCAAAACCTCAGGAATATGGGTAGACTTCATCCAGGACAGAAAGTCTTCCTCGATGTCTGGAGTTACATTTATCGTGATATTGTAGAGGATCATATCCTTAAAATTGGGTTTTATTTACATTTGTTGCCAACAAATAAAGCTTCACAAAGTTAGGAATCCCAAACAGATTCCTTTGCCATCCCGGACATATATGCACAAATACGTACCCTCGAGAGGAGAAAACAGGGTTTCCAGAGAGCTGATCGCAAAAATTGTGATCGTTGTTTTACACCTGGTAGGGCTGATCGGATTGAGTATTCCTGAGTACAGACCGATGTTTCAGTCTCTTACCCCTGCCCAACTTTTGACTACCCTTTTTATCATTCTTTTTTTCCATCGAGGTTGGAATGACGCCTTCCCAATTTTTGCCGCGGCTGCATTTTGGATTGGATTTGGATCTGAACTGATTGGAATCCACACGGGCTATCTATTTGGAGACTATGTATATGGCCCGGTTTTGGGGCCAAAACTTTGGGATGTTCCCTTGGTTATCGGGGTAAATTGGTTTATCCTAAGCTATTTGACAGGATCAGTATTTCGGAATATTCCCAACGACTACTACGCTGCATTTTTGGGAGCCAGTGCAATGACCGCATTGGATTACATTTTGGAACCTGTAGCGGTGGCTCTCGACTTTTGGGCTTGGAAGTGGGAAATCATCCCCATCAGTAATTTTGTAGGCTGGTTTGTGATCGCATTTCTAATTCACCTGATTTGGAGAAAGGCCAACTTCGAAAAATCCAATCCTATTTCGGCCTTTTTGCTGATTACTTGGATCCTATTCTTCACTTTATTGAATTTCACATTGAAAGTTTGAAAGGAGTCCTAAAAAACAAAATTTCTGTTTTGGAAGACCAAAAATTCTTTTCTTTAACAAAACTCTCTTAATCTGGTTGTTCTGATAAATGATAAAAGCAATAGGTTTCATCGCTTTAGGATTTGGAGTTATGGAGTTTTCCGGATGGTTCATCCATAAATATATTATGCACGGACCCTTGTGGATGATTCATAAGACTCATCATCAGCCTTCAAAGTCTTTCTTTGAGCTGAATGATTTGTTTTCCTTGCTATTTGGTGGAATCGCCGTGGTGCTGATTATTCTCGGTGCAGAAGAGTTGGATTATAGATTTTGGATGGGCGTAGGAATCAGCCTCTACGGGGTTTTATATTTCATTCTGCATGATGTGATGGTGCACCGTAGGCTAAAGTGGTTGGATAGGCCTAGGAAGGGATTTTTGAAAGGAATTTTCAAAGCCCATCAAGCCCATCACAAAACCAATCAGAAAGATGATGCCGTCTCATTCGGCTTATTTGTTGTACCCAGAGAATTCTTTAAAGAAGAAGAAAAGTGAGCACGTACTCGATTAAAGATTTGGAACAGCTGTCCGGAATCAAGGCACATACCTTGAGAATCTGGGAGCAACGATACAATCTCCTCTCCCCAAAGAGAACGGAGACCAATATCCGATTCTATGATGATGATGATCTGAAACTGATCCTCAATGTAGCATTGCTCAATGACAACGGATTTAAAATCAGCAAGATCGCATCCATGAATATGGAGGATATCCGTGAAGAGGTGATGAAATTGACCGAGCGCTCACTCACCCACGATGATCAGATTCACGCACTGACCATCTGTATGATTGAAATGGATGAGGAGCGTTTCGAAAAAGTACTTTCTACCAATATCATCAAACTGGGATTTGAGCAAACCATGCTCAATATCATATATCCCTTCATGTCCAAGATCGGTGTTCTTTGGCAAACTGGAGCAATTAACCCTGCTCAAGAACACTTCATTTCCAACTTGGTCCGCCAAAAACTGATTGTAGCCATTGATGGCCAAGTGAGTACCGGAGCTGGGAAAAAATTCCTGCTTTTCCTTCCGGAAGGAGAACTGCATGAAATCTCCTTGCTTTTTGCCAGCTACCTAATTAAATCCAAAGGACATAAGGTTATTTACCTTGGCCAAAGTACTCCAAATGAGGATTTGCTTTCGGTCTATAAAGTACATAGCCCAGAATACCTTCTCACTGTGATTACCACTTCTCCGTCATCAGAATATGCGCAGGATTATATTAATGCTTTAGCTGAGCGTTTCTCCCAATCTCAAATTTTAGTCACAGGCTATCAAGTCATTGGGCAAGACCTGACTTTCCCTGCCAACGTCAAGCAAATGAACTACATCAGAGATATTAAAGAATTGTTGGAGGAGATCGAACAAGTCCCACAAGAGAAATAAGTGGAAGAAAATTAAACAAAGTTTAAACAAAGGCACTTTCGAAAAAAGTGCCTTTTTTCATTCCCAAGGGGCAATTCAGATCAAATTTTGACCATTCCTCCTTTTTTGTTTAATATTTTTTAAAATTAATTCCACAAAATGTTTGGTATTTGTTTAATCATTGCTAGATTTGGTTAAACAAAAACCAAAAGCCATGACGACTCTAGAATTTAGCTACTCCCTCCACAAGCTTTCCAGTTCGTTGAAGCCTTTTGCCCTCAAGTTGACAAGAGATGTTGACGATGCAAATGATCTTCTCCAGGATACCATGGTGAAAGCTTTCACCAATCGTGAAAAATTCACTGAAGGTACCAACCTCAAAGCATGGCTCTATACGATCATGAAGAATACTTTCATCACCAACTATCAGCGAATGGTGAGAAGAGGAACTTTTGTAGATACTACGGATAACCTTCATTATATCAACTCCAGCAATGTGCAGATCGAAAATGGAGTTTTCGGCAACTTTACCATGGACGACATCTATGAAGCTATCGGCAAACTGGATGATGTGTACAAAACCCCATTCATGATGCATTACAGAGGGTTTAAATACCACGAGATTGCCGACAAGTTGCAGATTCCAATTGGAACTGTAAAAAATAGAATCCATATTGCCCGAAAGCTTCTCAAAGAAGATTTGATGGTCTACAAGCACAAAAACTAATTTCATGGCACAAAAGCATGTGGTAGTAATCGGGTCTGGATTTGCAGGCCTGTCTGCAGCTACCCATCTGGCCCATCACACTAGTTGTTCAATCACCCTTTTAGAAAAAAACGATTCCCCCGGTGGGAGAGCTAGAAAGTTCGAACACCAGGGGTTTGTTTTTGATATGGGTCCCAGCTGGTATTGGATGCCTGATGTATTCGAAAACTACTTTGCCCATTTCAATAAAAAACCAGCTGACTATTACGACCTCATCAGACTGGATCCTTCCTACGCGGTAATTTACGGGGAAAATGATGTCCTCGACATCCCGGCTGATCTGGAAGAATTCAAATCCATGCTGGAAAAAATCGAGCCCGGAGCAGGAAAAAATCTCGACAAATTTCTCGCCCAGGCCAAATACAAATATGAAGTGGGTATTCATGATTTGGTGAAAAAACCAAGTCGTTCACTTTTTGAATTTGCCTCCCCGGGATTATTGGTGGATATGATCCGGATGGACATTTTCCAGTCCATGTCCAAGCACGTGCGGAAATTCTTTTCCCATGACAAAATCATCCGCCTGATGGAATTCCCGGTATTATTTCTTGGAGAAACAGCCGAAAACATTCCTGCGCTCTATAGTCTGATGAACTATGCAGATATCGCCTTGGGAACCTGGTATCCAAAAATGGGTATGCACGAGATTATACGGGGCATGGTAGCCTTGGCGGAAGAAAAAGGGGTAAAAATCCGATATTCTGCCGAAGTCGAGGAAATCGAAATCGAAAAAGGAGTTGCCAAACGGATCAGACTTAAATCCGGTGAGAAAATCAATGCGGACATTGTCGTAGCAGGAGCTGACTACCACCATGTGGATAAGCATCTGATCAATCCTACCTACAGCAATTACACAGAGGAATATTGGGATAAGCGAGTCATGGCCCCTTCCAGTCTTCTTTTCTATTTGGGAATTGACAAAAAACTCAAAAACCTCAGGCACCATAATCTTTTCTTTGATGAGCCTCTAGGACCTCATGCTGATGCGATTTATAAAAATCCAAGATGGCCGGAAAGACCTTTGTTTTATGCATCAGTCCCTTCCATTACAGACCCAACAGTAGCACCTGAAGGAAAGGAAAATTTATTCCTTTTGATCCCGCTTGCCCCTGATTTGGAAGATACAGAGGAGATGAGAGAAAAATATTTCACTATTATTTTAGACCGATTAGAAAAAATTACGGGACAGGAAATCCGATCCCATATCATTTACAAACGGTCCTATGCACACAGTGATTTCAAAGCAGATTACCATGCTTACAAGGGAAATGCCTATGGATTGGCGAATACACTCCTTCAAACGGCGATTTTGAAGCCTGGACTGAAAAACAAAAAGGTCAGTAATCTGTATTATACAGGACAGTTGACCGTGCCAGGGCCGGGGGTTCCACCTTCGCTCATATCAGGTCAGGTGGTGGCGGATGAGGTGATGAAAGAAAACAATTTGTAAACAAAATGGTATATTAAAGCAATGGACGCTATCGAGCTTTTTGATCATACCACGCTGGAGTGCAGCAAGCTGATCACCCAACGTTACAGCACTAGCTTTACGCTAGGGATCAAAACACTGGACAAAAAATACCATTTACCCATCTACGCCATCTATGGTTTCGTGAGGTATGCCGACGAAATTGTCGATACGTTTCACGACAAGGACAAGCAGGCACTTCTTGATCGATTTAAAAAAGACACCTACGAGGCCATAGAATCCGGCATCTCTCTCAATCCTGTCCTGCATGCTTTTCAGCTGATGGTCAATAAATATCAGATCCCTTTGGATTTGATCGAGGCCTTCTTGCACAGTATGGAAATGGATCTGGATTTCAAAACCTACAACGACTCCAAATACCACGAATACATCTACGGTTCTGCTGAAGTGGTAGGGCTTATGTGCCTAAAGGTCTTCTGCGAAGGGGACGAGCAGATGTATGTACGACTCAAAGAGCCCGCCTGTAAATTGGGAGCAGCCTTCCAGAAGGTCAACTTTCTTCGGGATATCAAAAGCGATTTTGAAGAGAGGGGGAGAGTATATTTCCCGGGCGTGGATTTTACCCGCTTCAACAAATCCGCCAAGACGCTGATAGAAGAAGATATTCAAAAAGACTTCAACGATTCCCTGATCGGAATTGAAAATCTTCCATCCGGTGCCAAGCTTGGCGTCAGAGTAGCATATCTCTATTATCAAAAGTTGTTTGACAAAATCAAAGGGTTGCCGGCTGAGACCATCACCCAACAGCGAGTCAGAATACCTAATTCCAAAAAGCTTTCACTTTTGGTAGGCACTTATTTTGAAAACAAACTGGGCTTGCTCTGATGGAAAAGTATCTCTATTTCGGTGTCTTGCTGTTTGCAATTTCCTACCCATTGGCTCAATCGTTTGAGCACAGGATACGCTACGCCACCAAATGGAGTGCCCTATTTCCGGGAATGCTGATCACGGCATTATTCTTCATCGTTTGGGATGTTTGGTTTACCCAAATCGGCGTTTGGGAATTTAATCACAGATACATTGCAGGATTCTTCCTGGGAAACCTTCCTATAGAAGAAATCCTGTTCTTTTTTATCATCCCCTTTGCATGCGTATTCATCTATGAGGTCTTGATCTACTTCTTCCCAAAAGACTACTTCAAGCCTTTAGGCAAACCTTTCGTGTTTGTCATGGTACCACTTCTTTTGGTGATAGGTATCCTTAATCTGGACAAATGGTATACCTCTGTGAACTTAATAATCGGAGCTATTGCCCTCTTGGTTCACTATCTGATCTTCAAGGATCAATACTTGGGAAGATTCCTATTTGCCTACCTCGTCCACCTCATTCCACTAATGCTTTGCAATGGTGTGCTGACAGGCGGGCTGACTGAGGAGCCGGTGGTGATATACAACAATGCAGAAAATCTGGGAATAAGAATTTGGACGGTGCCTATCGAAGATACCATCTATTCCATGACTCTATTCCTTATGAATATTAGCTTTTTCGAGAAGTTTAGAAGTCAAAAAACAATTGCCAATCTGGAAAGTTTGAAATCCAATGAAGAATCTCCAAGTACATATTGACAATCACTCAGGCTTCTGCTTTGGGGTAGTCTATGCCATAGAAATGGCTGAAGAAATTCTCGACGAACAAGGATACCTCTACTGTCTTGGAGATATTGTCCACAATGATGAGGAAGTAAATCGCCTTACAAGAAAAGGACTTAAAATCATCGACCACTCAGACTTGCATCACCTTTTTGACGAAAAAGTGCTAATCCGGGCACATGGAGAGCCACCTTCCACCTACGAGCTGGCAATCAAAAATAACCTGACCCTAATCGATGCGAGTTGTCCTGTAGTGCTAAAGCTTCAAAACCGAATCAAAAACTCCTTTGACAAGGACGAGACCATATACATTTACGGCAAGCATGGACATGCTGAGGTAATCGGTCTGCTCGGCCAAACCAATAACAAGGCCGTTGTATTTCAGGATATTTCAGAGTTGGATATTCCTTCTCTGCCCAAAAATCTGACTCTCTACAGTCAGACAACCAAAAGCACAGACAAATTCTACGAAATCAACGAAATCCTGACCAGCAATGGGATTTCAGTGAATACGAATGATACCATTTGCCGTCAGGTATCCAACCGGGACAAGGAACTACGGGATTTTGCCGACAAATTCGACAAAGTAATTTTTGTCAGTGGAACCAAATCATCCAATGGAAAGGTTCTGTTCAACGTCTGCAAAGAGCGAAATCCAAACACCTATTTCGTATCCAATCCTGATCAAATCGAAAAGGAGTGGTTTGCGGATAATGACCGAGTTGGGATTTGCGGAGCTACTTCCACACCTATGTGGCTGATGGAAGAAGTCAAGGCCAAAATCCTGACTTTCTGATTGTAAAAACACCATGAACACCTCTAAAAGTAGCCAAATCATTGATCCCAAAGGTCTTTTGATTGGGTGGTCGATCATTGGCTTGTGGTTCATTTCCCTTGTTTTCCTTTTGACTTGGGAGTTCTCCTGGTCCAATCCGCTCACCTACTTCGCTATTTTGGTCCAAACCCACCTGTACACCGGTCTATTCATCACCGCACATGATGCAATGCACGGAATTGTTTCTTCCAACAAAAAGTGGAATCACGCAACCGGATGGATTGCCGCCATCTTATTCTCCTATAATTTCTATTGGAAGCTCTTTCCCAAGCATCATGAGCATCATCGCTATGTAGCCACGGACCAAGACCCGGATTATCATCCTTCTGGGAATTTTCTTATTTGGTACCTGAGCTTTATAAGACAGTACGTGACTATCTGGCAGATTCTACTCATGGCCATAACTTTCAATATTTTGAAGCTTTTTTTGCCTACTGAAAACCTGATCGTATTCTGGATGCTTCCGGCCATTTTATCTACCCTGCAGCTCTTCTATTTCGGGACTTACCTTCCTCATATGGGAGAAAGTGAAAACAAGCACCATTCACGGTCCCAATCCAAAAATCACCTTTGGGCTTTTGTCAGCTGCTATTTCTTCGGTTATCACTTTGAGCATCACGATTCACCCGGGACTCCGTGGTGGAGGCTGTGGAGAGTAAAAGAGCGACAAACAGCCTAATTCAGTCAATTTTTGATCAAAAATCGGAAATAAGAAAACTTTTTTCCTGAATTCAACTTGTAGCTATAAACCAACTATCCAATGAAATACTGGTATTCTCTTCTCCTATTCACTATCGTATCATTTCAGGCAATTTCTCAGGGTACGATTCGGGGAAAAATCACCAATCCTGTCAATAATGAGCCTGTAGCATTTGCCAATGTGCTCATCCTGGAGACTGATCTCGGGGCGATCACCGATGAAAACGGAAACTACGAAATCACCAATATCCCTCCCGGACTGTACAATGTCCGGGCAAGCTTTGTGGGTTACAAAACCTCTACTCAATACGAAATACAAGTCACCCTAGCGAGAGCTGTCCAGTTGGACTTTTCCTTGGAAGAGGATGCATCTGAACTCTCAGAAGTAGTGGTAGCCAGTGAATTTACCCGCTCGGATGAGACGCCGATATCAGTTCGAAAAATCAATTCTAATGAAATCGAACGCTATCCTGGAGGCAACAGAGATATTTCCCGAGTTATTCAGGCCTTGCCTGGTGTGGCCAGTACACCAAGCTTCAGAAATGACATCATTATCCGGGGCGGTGCACCAAACGAAAACAAGTTTTTCGTCGATGAAATAGAAATCCCCGTAATCAATCACTTTGCTACCCAAGGCTCCTCAGGTGGACCAACAGGCATTCTGAATGTGAATCTGATCAAAAGTGTAGATGTGATCACGGGAGGTTTTCCGGCGGATCGAATGAACAGCCTGAGCTCCTTCTTCGAGTTTCAACTCAAAGAAGGAAGAAATGACAAAATGTTCACTCAGCTTACCCTTGGGGCAAGCGAGTTTACCTTTTCCAATGAAGGTCCCATCGGGAAAAATACTACCTATCTCATCTCAGCCAGAAGGTCCTACCTGCAGTTTCTTTTTTCTGCTTTAGGCCTTCCCTTCCTGCCTACCTTCAATGACTTTCAGGTGAAAACCACCACCAAAATCAATGAAAAGACAGAATTGACCTTTATCGGAGTTGGGGCTATCGACAACTCGGTACTCAACTTTGATGTCCCTGATGATGAAACCGAAGACGAAAAGGACGCCAGACTTTACCTTCTGGATAATCTTCCCTATACCTCCCAATGGAACTACGCCACCGGATTAAAGCTGAAAAAATTCCGGGATAACGGGTTCTGGACTTTTATCCTCAGCCGAAATATGCTCAACAATAGGTCTTACAAATATTTTGAAAACAACGAAAGCAATCCGGACAATCTGATATACGATTACACTTCTCAGGAGAGCGAAAACAAATTCAGAGCAGAAAATTCGGTATTCAAAAAGACTTTTAATCTGAAGTATGGAATCAATTACGAGTATTCCCGCTTTCTGGTCAATACCTATGACGAGTTCACTTTTGCCAGTCAGGGAATCATCCTGAATGTGAATGACAAGACGAATTTTCATTCTTATGGAGCCTTTATTTCAGCCAGCAAAAACTTCAATCAGGAGCGTTTACTATTGACCGGAGGAATTCGAATCGATGGAAGTGACTTTGGACAAACGGCCCAAAACCCGCTGAATCAACTAAGCCCAAGAGTTTCGATTTCGTATCAGTTGAAACCAAATCTTTACCTCACGGCGAATTCGGGCATCTATTACCAAAAACCTCCCTACACTTCCCTCGGGTTCCGAAACAATGAAGGAGAGCTGGTCAATCAGGAAAACAACATCCGCTTTATCCGATCCACCCATTTTATCGGTGGAATTGAACGAGTGATTCCAGAAAAAAACAGAAGGTTCTCAGTGGAAGGCTTCTACAAACTCTATGACAATTACCCTTCGTCGATTGCAAATGGAATATCACTAGCCAACTTGGGAGCAGATTTTGGGGTAATCGGCAATGAGCCAGTTCTTTCTGATTCCAGAGGTAGAGCCTATGGGTTGGAGTTTTTGGCCCAGCAGCGTCTTTTCAAAGGATTCTATGGTATCGCTGCCGTGACTTTGGTAAGAAGTGAATTTACCAATCCGAACACCGAAGGGTTTGTCCCTTCCGCATGGGATAATGGAATCATTGTTAGCATGACTGCTGGAAAGCGGTTTCAGAGAAACTGGGAGCTTGGAGCAAGATGGAGATATTTGGGCGGGTTGCCCTATACTCCAATAGATGTGGCTACTTCTTCCCAAATTCCGATCTATGACAGCCGACCTCAGGGTGTTTTGGATTTCAATCAGATCAATACCCTCCGGCTTGAGGCTTTCCATCAATTGGACTTGAGGGTAGACAAAAAGTATTTTTACAACAAGTGGAATCTCAACTGGTATATCGACATCCAAAACCTGTACAATTTTGAAGCAGAGCAGCCACCACTATTGGTGCCAAACCGGGATGCAAATGGGAGACCAATCGTAGATCCAACTAATCCGGGAAGCTATGAGACCAGATTGGTTGCTAATACCGCGGGAAGAATCCTTCCAACAGTAGGGATTATTGTGGAATTTTAATCCTTAAATAGAGGAAGAAAAAACTAGATCATTTGGAGCAAGGTAAGGAGCCAAGGCATCTTTACCTTGCCAAGTTCCCTCCGTATGCCAAGGCAAAAAGCGCGTAAACATCTGCTCTTTGAACCCATTGAGTCGGTAAACTTCGCGAACAGCCTCCCCGTGAAAAGTCTTCCGGGCAAAGGTTTCCATATCCCTGACACTTTCCCAGACCGTAAATGTAGCCTGCTCTACCAATGGCAGCTCCCCAATCCCCTGAGAAAAAATCAATCCTTGATAATCCTTTTGTTCCAAACTGATAGGACTGACCATTTTCCAAAAACGGTATAAGAACTCCGGCTTTAAAGTAGCTCGGGTGAGACTGCAAATAGGGCCTGAACTATCCAGATTTTGATGGAGCTGCCAGCCATCAAATCCGCTCCAAGACCCTCTTGAGGAGGTAGGCGACATGAAAATGCAATAATTCTCATCTGATTTCTCCACAAATTCCCTAAACTCCTTTCGGCCTCTGAAAGCCATAGCTGCTTGGGGGCTTTCAAATACCATAAAAAATCCAGAAGCCTCCCATTTAGGCCAAGCCCTGTATCCATGTCCACTTCCTATACCCAAGGGTTTGATAAACTGCAAACCCGGAAACTGAGGTGTAAATAATCGGGAAAGGACCATTCGATAAGCTCCCCAAGTTTTGGCAATGGTGCCTTCAAAACTGAAGAGTTGCAAAACAGCACATTGACCGGGAGGAAGAAGCAAAGGGTTCATGAATTACCAGTTTTTTATACAATGGAAACCCTCTGCTATCTGCTTGGTTTTCTAAGCTTTCGATTATCTGTTGAAATGTAGATTTTGTTCCTTGAATTGAAAAAAATGACCTTCAAACAAAAAAGCCACCCTAGTGGATGGCTTTCCTTATTGGTCAGGTAATCGTTATTTAAATCTCCATCTAATATTCAATCCAAATCCTCCTGCATCAAAGCTGGTCTCCTCCACTAGGATAAAATAAGGTCTCCAATCCAAGCCGATGGTGATGGGCACATCGGTAAACAAATACTCCGCACCGATCTCTCCTGCAGCTCCAAACCTGAAATCATCTGCTAAGAACAAGGAAGGACCAAAACCCGCATACCATTTAAAATCCGAGTCCCCGATATTGTCATATACAGGATTCCAAAGAGCATCAATTCCAACACCACCGTTCCCAAAACTGACATCAGCATGGATTCGGCTGAAATCTCCCAAAGCAAATACCCCATCAAGGGCGACATTATTCCCATTGACATTTCCAAATCGGAGACCTAATTCTTGAGCTTGTGAATTAAAGGCAAGAACTAACCCAAAAAACAAGGTCAGGGAAACTAATTTTAAGAATTTCATAAGTGTTGAAGAGTTTAATAAATACGGTTAAGATATTAGCCTATTCCTTTTCAGGAGACAGAATTTTGTAAGCTATACCAGCTAAAACCGCACCAATTATTGGGGCAATCCAAAAAAGCCATACTTGTTGGAGATAAATTCCTCCTGCAAAAATCGCCTGTGAGGTACTTCTGGCTGGATTGACTGAGGTGTTGGTTACAGGAATACTGATCAAATGGATCAAAACCAAGGCCAACCCAATTGCCAATCCTGCAAAACCAGCAGGAGCTTTTGAATGTGTCGCTCCTAAAATTACTATTAGAAAGAAAAACGTCATTACAACTTCAGTCACAAATGCTGCAGTCATGGAGTATCCCCCAGGGGAGGCTTCTCCAAATCCATTGGAGGCAAATCCTCCTAAATCTACTCCAGACTTCCCAGTGGCAATCACATACAAAATTCCCGCTCCAACCAAGGCTCCAAGTACCTGAGAAACGATGTAGGGAATTAACTCCTTTGAATCAAATCTTCCCCCAACCCATAATCCTACAGAAACCGCAGGATTGAGATGACATCCTGAAATATGCCCAATCGCATAAGCCATCGTTACTACTGTAAGACCAAAGGCGATGGAAACGCCAACAAAGCCGATCCCCAAATCCGGAAATCCCGCTGCCAAAACCGCACTGCCACACCCTCCTAGGACCAACCATAAGGTCCCAATAAATTCTGCAATTAATTTTTTCATTTGAATTGGGATTTTGGTGAACTGTTAACAAACAGTGAAGAAGATAAGACAATCAAAATAAACATCTGAATATGAATAGTTTAAATTCGATGAATCTTCACTTAATTAACAGACCAGTCATTCCAATTTTACCTATCCTAGGAAAGCGGAATTAATTCCTCCCGATCATTATATTCCTTTTGAATCAGTTTTCACCGATTCTATTCCTCAGACCGAGTTTCCTATCCTGACAACTTCCCTCACCAGCAAATCCATGTCCTCCATGCGAGTTCGTTGATTCACATTGGCTACACGGAGTGTATATTTTCCATTCAAAATCGTCGAACTCGGAGAAGCTATCCCTTCCTCCTGTAGTCGGAGCAATATCTCCCGGTTTAAGTCGCGGAGTTGACCCTCTGACAATCCTTGTTTGACCATTCTAAAACAGGTGATGGACATTGAAACAGGAGCGGTCAGTTCCAGCTCGGGTGTTTGGGCTACGAGCATTCCCAAATATTCTGCCTGTCGGTTGTTTTGAGCAATCATCTGGGCATATTTTGCCCTGCCGTGTTCTTTAAGCGACATCCAGATTTTAAGCGCTTTGAATCCCCGAGACAGCTCAAATCCATAATTATTGATCGAATCCAGGCCGCCGGAAAGCCCCCGGCTTTCCTGAAGCAAATAATTCGGCGTGATGGCAAAAGCATCCCGGTGCTTTTTGGCATCCCGAATCAAAGTGCAGCCTACTTCATAGGGTACATAAAGCCATTTGTGCAAGTCAAAAGCTAAGCTGTCCGCCTCCTCGATCGCCTTCAATCGCTCGGCATATTTGGCGTCCAATTTGGCTAATGCTCCATAGGCCCCATCCACATGAAACCACAAGCCATATTTTCTGGAAACAGCCAGCAAATCCTCCATGGGATCAATCGCTCCTGTATTTACCGTGCCTGAGGTTCCAACCACAGCAAAAGGAAGCAATCCCTCTTGGATATCTTGCTGGATTTGCTGTTCCAGTTCCTCGACTTTCATTTCATAGTTCGAATTCACCCCGATTTTTCTGACCGAATCGGTTCCCAAGCCAATGATTTCCGCTGCTTTCTGTATGCAGGAATGGGTCTCCACCGAGCAGTACAACACCAACTGGGCGGAGGCAGCTTTCAGCCCTCTCTGACGGATTTGTTCCTCTCCAAATGAATTCCGAGCGACTGTCAATGCAGTGATATTGGCCATGGACCCTCCACTGACCAAAATACCGGAAGCCTCTGATGGAAAATTCATCAACTCCTTGCACCAGTTGACCACCTGCCTATCCACATACATCGCCGAGTGCTCTCCGATTGTGGTATTTGGATTCATCCCGGAGGCAAGCAAATCCGCCAATACGCCCATGGGTGTGCCTGTTCCCTGAATCCAGGCAAAAAATCGGGGGTGTACATTCCCTTTATTGAAAGCAAAAATATTCTGTTTGAATTCCTCATACACCTTTGCAGGGTCTTGACCCTGTTCAGGAATGGGTTGGTCCAAAAACTCCTTCACTTCTGCAGGAATCGGTTTCCAGATTTTCTGATCTCGGATGGATTGCCAATAATCGAAGAGATCATCGATCATCTGATGGCCAAGCTGTCGCATTTGATCCCAGTTTTCCGGATCAAGGGTTAAATCTTTTTTAGGAGAAGTAGGCATGAAAAGGGACTTATTTGATCGGAATCAGGCGAAGACTCATCACGTCACCCGCTCCATCTTTGGAAATATTTTTGGCTTGCAAGGTAAGAGAAACTTGCCCAGCCGGTAAACTGATTTCGCCTAATTTTAGCTTGTTCCAAGTTTGCTCAGGAGCTTCCTTTCTGGGAACACGGTCCGGACTGGGAATTACTTCAGGGATAAAGGGCTCCTGCGCTATTTGGGATAATTGATTGGAGCCATCAGCTAGAAGCCAATTATGCCCTACCTGATTTTCCGAATTGGCCTGCTCCAGCCAAACTTCAAATGAACCTGCTTCCAAGACATCCAAATCCCATCGGAGCTGATCCGCATCCTTTTTCCAATGGGTCACCCAATCCTGAGCCCAACCATGGCCTTCGAAAAATCTCAGTTCTCCCCCCAATGTTGCCTCATAAGCCGGCAAAACTGCCTGTCTGCCTTGTGGAGATAAGGGAATTCTCCGAATCATTTGGATGCCTACACTGACCTCATTCCACCAGTTTTGGTACTTTTCCTCCAAAGCTAACTTAAGCTCAGGGTAAGTTTCCGCCAAATCCCGAGTTTGGGAAGGATCATTTTTCAAGTCATACAAACTGACCCCATCTGCCAAAAGAGTCAAGAGCAAAGAATCCTGACGGATTGCCCCAGGTCGGCTTTTCAATTCCTTGTCCAATTGAGCAACATGGGAAAAAATGGGTCTGGATTCCAAGGATTTTCCCTCCAAAAGGGGAACCAATGAAACTCCATCCCAGGGTTTTCCTTCGTTTTTCTCCAACCCAAAAAGATCGGTCAAAGTCGGCATCACATCGATATGTGCTGCTGCAGTGGAAATCACCTGTGGCTGAATTTTCCCTTTCCATCGCCAAAAACTTGGAACTCGAACCCCTCCTTCATGGACAGACCCCTTCACTCCTTTCATTTCCGCATTGAACCGCCTTCCATTGGGACCATTGTCGGTAAGGAAAATGACCAAGGTATTTTCATCCAAATCCAGTTCCTTCAGGAGGTTCATGACTCGGCCTACATTCCAATCAATATTTCCCACCATGCCATAGATCGCCGCCAGTTCCTCACTCAAACCTGCCGCTTTGTACGGGTCAAAAAACCGATCAGGAACCTGATGAGGGCTGTGGGGAGTGTTTAGCGGAAGGTAGGTGAAGAAGGGCTGGTCTTTGTTTTTGCGGATAAAATCCAAGGCTTCATCCGTCAGGACATCCGGTAAATAGCCTTCGAATACCTTTTTCTCCCCGTTTTTTTCCAGATGGGTATTAAAATAATTGGACCAATGCCCAGCCGAAAATCCGGTAAACTCCTCGAAGCCCTGCGCCAAGGGATGATTGGGGTAGTGCTGTCCATTGTGCCACTTGCCAAAAATGCCTGTTCGATAGCCATTGTCCCGGAAAAGCTCAGCCAACGTGTATTCCTCGGCATTCATGCTCTCCAATCCATTGGAAACCGACACCACTCCAGTACGCAGATGATATCTTCCGGTGAGCAAGCTTGCCCGTGTTGGGGCACAAAGCGGACTCACGTAAAAACGATCAAATCGGGCCGACTCCCCAGCCAATTGGTCCAAATTGGGCGTTTTGACCCAAGCATTACCATGAAAAGCTAAGTCTCCAAAACCCTGATCATCCGTCATAATCAAGATCAAATTGGGGGGAGAATCAGGCTTTTTCGCCTCACAGGATACCAGTCCAAAGAAAACAGTCAAAAATAATCCTGAAAGGAAAAGTCGATTCATAGTTTTTCTATTTCTTGAAAATAAAATAAACCGCCAAGACTAAAAAAACTCCCCCGATGAGGTGATTGAGCCGAAGGGTCTCATTTTTGAAGGCAATCAGGGTGAAAATCATGAATACGACTAGGGTAATGACTTCCTGAAGTACTTTGAGTTGGACCAATGAAAAAGGCCCTCCATTGCCGGAAAAGCCTATTTTGTTGGCAGGTACCTGAAAGCAATATTCGAAAAGAGCAATTCCCCAACTGATCAGAATCACCGATACTAATCCCAGTTTGCTGAACCACTTCCACTCGGCAAATTTGAGGTGGCCATACCAAGCCAAGGTCATAAAGGTGTTGGATAGGATGAGGAGTCCTATGGTGAGGAGAGCTTTCATGGGTAGAAGTATTTGAATTCAAATCTAGACTTGAAAAGTGGTTTTTTGAGGTCAGGAAAATTGAAAAATTAGGACTAATTAACAAAAACAAAACCCAGATATTCTTCTCCGTTTTCATATCTTGCCTAACAAAGAATTTAACCTATGAAATCCAAACTCATCTCTTTTTTCCTTCTTTTTAACTTGGTAGTCTTACCCGCCATATCACAGGAGTCAACTCCCAAACCAGGACTTCAAAGCTGGTATTCAGCAGATGGAAGCAATGAACTCATTTTCTCAATCGGGGAGGATTTTGCCCTATACGATGGTCAACTTTGGGAACTGAAATCCACCGGAGAAGGTAATTTTACACTAATTCAAGGTTCCGAAAACCGAACCCTAAGACTCAAAAAATCTGGAGAGAAATCAATTTTGGCGGAAGCCGACAAAGAAATCCCCATTCGCTCCTCCAAATCCACCGATCTCAAAAATCGCAAAATTGGCCAAACCGACGTGACCAATGATTTTTTCAGAGCAGATCAGGTGCTTCTTCAGGGTGTTTTCCTCCCCAAGGAAGCTATGCCCGCTACAATTACCATTATTTACAACCATGCCTTCAGCGATGACCAACTTCAATTTTCCGGTGATGTGGATGAAAAGGGCAGATTCAAAGTCATTTTCCCACTTGACTATCCTCAAGAAGTGATGGTACGAATCGGAAATGCATTTTTTACTTATTTCACCAAGCCAGGTGCCAAGCAAGCCATGATTGTGGACGAAGATTCCTTTGGTAGCGGGGTGGAAGCCTGGACTAAAGTAAAAAGCATCGACTTCATGGGAGACCTAGCCATTGAAAATGAAGAAAAACGCTTGCTTAATCCCGAATTCATGAAGGTACGTGACTATTTTTTCACCGACAGTATTCAAAAAGTTCTGGACCCTAAAGCCTTTTTGGACTACCGATTGGAGCTAATGAAAAAGCACGAGGCTTTCTTTAAAAATTATTTTGACTCTATCCCAGTCAGCCCGTTGATGCAGGAAGTCCACCTTCGAAACGCCAGAATTTATGCCGCAGACCAGCTGATGCGGTACATTTGGTTGCATTCAGGAATTATTGAAGGAAGGCTAACCCCGGTAGACGTGCCTGAAGAATATGAAGAAGCTGTAAAAAACTTGATAACCAACGATTTGGAAGACTTAATGACATCTGAGTTCTCTGGATTGATGCGAGAGTTCAGTATGCCTACCCAACCAGAAGAAATGCAAGAGATTTCCCGTCAAGTCAGTGAAAAAAGATATGAGTTTTTGAAAAAGCAGGAGTTGAGCCCCTCAGAAATTGAGGCATTAGAGGATTGGTATAAGCAAGTCAAAGCAGGTAAGCCAAGAGAAGAAATTATCCTAACCGATGAATTTAAAAACCTATCAAAAACCTATCAAAGCGAGATGCTCAATTTTTACCAAGACGTCCAATGGCCATTCTTTTTGGCGAAAATCAAAGGATTGGAAAGTATCCCACGTTCTAGCATTATTTCAACTTACCTCGACCTGAATTTCCTCTCCTCAGGCCAAGAAGTTCCGGAGGAGATTCAGATAGAATTAAATACACTCAATCTCGATCCAAACATTCTTTCAATCATCGAAAATAAAATCGACGATTTCGAACGGAGTAAAAACGCAAAATTCGTGGAAGGGGTAGCTATTGCTGAATCGGCTGATAATGTCCTTGCACAGCTGAAGGAAAAACATCCCGGAAAAGTAATTTACATCGACGTGTGGGCAACTTGGTGCGGGCCCTGCATCAGCGAATTTAAAAATGCCGCAATCTTAAAAAAGGAAGCCCCTGAGGGCGTGGTATTCGCCTACATCTGTGCAAAATCCGAGCGTGAAACTTTTGAAAATCAAATCAAAAAATTCCAATTGGCTGGTGAGCATTATTTCTTGGACCAAGAGGCTTATCAACAATTCGACAAAGAACTTAATATCACCGGTTTTCCAACTTACCTACTGATCACCAAGGAAGGCAAATTGATCCGGGAAGGAATCCATCGGCCTAGTTCTGGAGATCAATTACTTGATCAGCTCAAGGAATTTGTATCGCGATAATAAAAAGTCCTTGCATTAAAAAATCAGCTTGTACATCTCCTCCAGCTTACTCACCTGGAGGATTTGTATTTTGAATTTTTTGAAATCCAAGCCCTTCACTGCGTATTTGGAGACTACGATCTTTTTGAAGCCCAACTTTTCGGCTTCAGCGATTCGGTTTTCGATTCGGGATACAGCACGAATTTCACCTCCCAAACCCACTTCTCCGGCAAAGCAAATCTGCTCCGAGACAGGCGTGTCCTCATAGCTGGAAATCAACGAAGCACATACCGCCAAGTCCAATCCCGGATCATCCACCCGAAGCCCGCCAGCCACATTCAAAAACACATCCTGCTGGCCCAATCGCATGCCTCCGCGCTTTTCCAAAACAGCCAATAGCATATTCAATCGCTTAGCATCGTGTCCGGTACTGCTCCGCTGTGGAGTGCCATAAGTCGCAGGACTGACTAAAGACTGGATTTCAATCAGAATGGGGCGATTGCCTTCCATCATCGCACCAATCGCAACTCCATTCAGGACTTCTTCCCGCTGTGTCAAAAGAATCTCAGATGGATTGGCCACCGATCGCAGTCCTTCTGCCCGCATTTCATAAATCCCCAATTCATGGGTGGAGCCAAAACGGTTTTTGGAAGTCCGGAGAATCCGATAAGTCAAATGCCGGTCTCCCTCAAACTGCAAGACCGTATCTACCATGTGCTCGAGGACTTTTGGCCCGGCAATGGAGCCGTCTTTGGTGATATGACCGATCAAGAAAACAGGCGTGCCGGTCTCCTTGGCAAACTTCATCAGCTCAGCGGTGCATTCACGGACTTGGGATACCGATCCGGCAGCAGATTCCACATATTGACTGCTCAGTGTCTGTATGGAATCAATGATCAAAAAGTCTGGTTTAAGTATCTCGATCTGCTGAAAAATCTGCTGGGTATTGGTTTCAGAAAGAACGTAGCAATCCGGATTTTTGGCTGCCATGCGATCAGCTCGCATTTTGATTTGTGCTTCACTTTCTTCCCCGGAAACATAGAGAATGGTTTTTCCTTTCAGCGTTAGCGCTATCTGAAGCATGAGTGTGGACTTCCCGATTCCCGGTTCGCCGCCGATCAGGACCAAGGAACCTGGCACTATTCCTCCTCCGAGCACCCGATCCAGCTCAGGGTCACCGGTTACCCAGCGGGGCTGTTCTTCATAATTGACCTCCGTGATTTTTTTGGGAGAAGCCACTTTTTTGGTTCCACCTATACTCTGCTTCCAAGTACCCTTTCCTGTTTCTTCCTTTTGGACAATTTCTTCCACGTAGGTATTCCATTCCCCACAGGCAGGACATTTACCCAGCCATTTGGGGCTTTGCGCTCCGCAGTTTTGACAGAAAAAGGAGGTTTTTACTTTAGCCATTTTTGAAGTATCAAGTAGCTGGTATCAAGACTCGATCTCCAATTGATACCAACCAATTTTTCAATATTCAAATTTTCTAATCTTTCAATCCTAGTGAGCTTCCAGCCAATCCTTTCCTACTCCTACTTCCACTTCGATCGGCACAGGAAGTTTGATGGCATTGGACATCAGACCGGGGATGTGTTTTTTCAGCAGCTCCACCTCGTCTTTGTGCGCATCAAAGACCAATTCATCATGCACCTGAAGGATCATTTTGGACTTCAGCTTTTCCTTCTTCATCCAGTCATGTACATGGATCATCGCGACTTTAATCAGATCAGCTGCCGAGCCCTGAAGGGGAGCATTGATGGCATTTCGCTCCGCAAATCCCCGCATCGTCATATTTCGGCTGTTGATATCTCTCAGGTAGCGACGACGGCCAAGGATCGTTTCTACATATTCGTCTTTTCTGGCCTTTTCGATTGCTCCATCCATATAGGCTTTCACTGCAGGAAACTCCGTGAAATAGGCATCAATGATTTCCTTGGCTTCTCCTCTTGGGATCGATAGCCTTTGCGCCAAACCAAAAGCAGAAATCCCATAAATAATCCCAAAATTGGCGGTTTTGGCCTTTCTACGCATATCCGAAGTCACCTCTTCCAAAGGCACCTTGAAGATCTTTGCCGCTGTGGTAGCATGGATATCCCGTCCATTTTTGAAAGCCTCCAGCATGGATTCGTCCTGAGAAAATGCCGCCATCAGCCGAAGCTCGATTTGGGAATAATCTGCCGAAAGAAGAATGTGATTTTCATCCCTTGGGACAAAAGCCTTTCGGATTTCCCTACCCCTGGCTGTCCGAATCGGAATGTTTTGAAGATTGGGGTTGATGGAAGAAAGTCGGCCCGTAGCCGCTACAAACTGATTGTATGTGGTGTGAATTCTTCCGGTTTTTGCATTGATCATGGTAGGCAAAGCATCCACATAGGTAGATTTCAGCTTTACCATCTGACGGAAATCCAGAATAGCCTGGGCGATTTCATGTTCGTCGGCTAGCTTGGAGAGAATTTCCTCGCCGGTTGCATACTGCCCGGTTTTGGTTTTTTTCGCTTTGGGGTCCAGTTTGAGTTTTTCAAATAAAACATCACCCAACTGCTTTGGTGAGGCAAGGTTAAACTTCACTCCTGCCAATTCATAAACCCGCTTTTCGATTTCCTTGCTTTCCTCTTCCAAGGCAACCGACAGCTCTGAAAGACTATCGGTATCGATCCGCACCCCTTCAAACTCCATATCTGTCAACACACGAATCAGGGGATTTTCCACTTCGTCGAATAGCTTTTTCAAGCCGTTGGATTGGATAATTGGATCCAGCTTACCTTTTAGCCTCAAGGTAATATCTGCATCTTCCGCAGCGTAGGCGGTGACTTCATCCTCGTCCACATCCCGCATATTTCCCTGATTTTTCCCCTTTTTCCCGATCAACTCGGTAATCGAAACCGGTCTGTAATTGAGGTATTGCTGAGCCAGCCAATCCATCCCATGCTTGCCTTCCGGCTCGATAAGGTAATGAGCCAGCATGGTATCATACAGCGTGCCTTTGACCTCGATGCCGTAATTTTTCAGCACCAGCATGTCGTATTTGATATTCTGTCCGATTTTTAGAATTTCTTCATTTTCAAGGACAGGACGGAGCTGTTCAAGAATGGCCTGAGTTTCCTTTTGATCCGCAGGAACAGGAATATAAAACGCCTCTCCTTCCAGATAGGCAAAAGAAAGGCCGACCAATTCTGCCTTCATCGCATCGAGATCGGTGGTCTCGGTATCGAAGCAGATTTCCTTTTGCAAAAGCAGAAATTCCACCAGTTCATCCACTGCCTCTTTCCCCTTGATTTTATGATACTGATGGGCATTGGAGTGGATAGTTTCTATCATTACAGGAGTGGAAGGCAAAGCCTGCTCTTCTACATCCTCAAGCGATTGGGATACAGGAGTTACAGCTGCTGCGGTGCTAAAAAGGTCCATTTGTGCAGGTGCGGCGATACCCGCTTTTTTGGAACCGGCATCTTTAAAGATTCTACTTGCAAGGGTTCTAAACTCCAATTCAGAAAAAATCGCTCTGAGCTTTTCCTCATCAAATCCATCGTATCGAAGGTCTTCCTCATCGAAGTCTATGGGGACATCAATTTTGATCGTGGCCAATTCTTTGGACAAAAGCCCCTGCTGAGCGAAGTTTTCGACATTTTCCTTTTGCTTGCCTTTCAGTTTGTCCACATTGGCGATGAGCCCTTCCACCGAGCCATATTCTTTCAGGAGTTTCACTGCTGTTTTTTCACCGATTCCCGGGATACCCGGAATATTATCCACCGCATCTCCCATCAAGCCCAGAATATCCCGCACTTGGTCTACATTCTCGATATCCCATTTGGCGCAAACTTGCTTTGGCCCCATGACATCGACTCCATTGCCCATGAAGGCTGGTTTATACAGGAAAATATGATCATTAACGATCTGCCCGTAATCCTTATCCGGGGTCATCATGTACACGGTGAAATTATCCCTTTCAGCCTTTTTAGCCAGAGTACCAATGATGTCGTCGGCCTCAAAACCATCCATTTCCAAAACGGGAATTTTAAAGGCTTTTACAATTTCTTTAACCCATGGGATTGAAGTAGTAATATCCTCCGGCTGCTCCAGACGATTGGCTTTGTATGCCTCAAACTGTTCATGCCTAAAGGTCGGAGCCTTGGTGTCGAAGGCGACGGCAATATGGCTAGGCTTCTCTTTTTCCAATACTTCCAATAGGGTATTGGTAAATCCGAGCATTACTCCTGTATTGAGCCCTTTGGAATTGATTCGTGGATTTTTGCTAAAAGCAAAATGGGCTCTGTAAATCAGGGCCATAGCGTCCAATAGAAAAAGTTTATGGGGTTGATTTTGAGACATGAGGATGAAATATTACTTATTTGACCCTCCAAGTTACAAATTTCAAAAACGGCAGAGTCCATTATTCATTAACCAATGGGTAATTATTGGAATCAATTTTTAAAATCTTTAATTTCCTTTCTGACCAACTTCACTTTAACCATGAAAAAACTCCTTACTATTCTGGTTTTGATCGCTTCAGTGGGAATACTCGAAGCGGCACCAATCAAAAAACCGAAAAAAGATCTGACTGAGGAACAGTTAATCTATCTGGAAAAAATGCAAGCCCGAGTCGATGAGATTAAGGCAATGGACTTCAAATCTATGAGTAAAGAAGAGGTAAAGGCCGTCAAAGAGGAGCTCAGAGAGATGAAAAAAGAAGCAGAGAAAAAGGGGATTTATCTTTCTGTAGGAGCAATCATTATTATTTCCTTACTTCTTTTGATCATTATCCTTTAAATGAAAACTGGAGGAAAAATTTTACTACAGTTTTCGGAAATCACTTTTTCATTTCCGATTCATTCAAATAATTTTTCACCTGAAGGCTTCTGAGAAAGATCAAAATCAGAGGAATCAGCCACAGTAATTCATTAAATACCAAGTGGAAAATACTGCGCTTATTCCACCCCAAATCCTGTATAAATCCAAGAGAAAACCAGATGGCTGTGATAATTTTTCCGGTAATCCCAGCCAAAATCAGCCAAACCCAACTAATTGGGTAAAAAGCAGAAACAAACAGGATCAATCCCACCAAAATGCCAAAACTCCCGAAATAATTATAAGGGGGCAAATGCGATAGCTCTGCATCCATAGCCAGCCACTTCAGAAGAGTTTCCCCGTACCACTTATAAAATGCCGACCAGCACACCGTATAGATTCCTGCCAAAAGAAGCAGTCCTCTGAAATGCATGGGGAATATGGGAAAGGCGGGTTTTTGCTCCATGAATGGTTTGATTTTTCTACGCTAAATAAACACCTTGGCGGTTGACTAGTTTGGACTGAACACAAAACTATCCAATGAAAACAAAAAACCACACAAGCAGACCTGCTTTTATCCTACTTGGCGCTCTGTCCTTTTTGGCTTTGGGCTTTACCTTGGGAAAAAAAGCAGGTGAAATCACCCCTGCCACCATCGACGCTGCCGCTGACCTAATTGGTTTGTCTTTTTCTCCTGAGGAAAAAGACAGCATGCTCACCAACCTGAATAATCAGCGCAACAATCTGGAGGCCCTGCGCAAAACAAAATTGGACAATTCAGTGGCTCCATCGCTGATTTTTAATCCACTGCCTCAGGGTTTCACTCCTCCTCAAGAGCAAAAAGACTACGATTGGGGTCTCCCTCAGCAGGTAGATCTTCCAAAAGCAGATCATGATATCGCCTACCTACCGGTAAGCCACCTTTCGGTTTTGATCAAAACAAAGAAAATCACCTCGGAAAGACTCACTCAAATCTACCTCGATCGGATCAAAACTTATTCCGACACGCTCCAATGTCTGATCACTTTGATGGAAGGAACAGCTTTGGAAAAAGCCAAAGCCATGGACCGGGAATTGGCCGAAGGAAAATATCGAGGACCGCTGCATGGTATCCCTTACGGAATCAAGGATCTTTTGGCAGTCGAAGGCACCAAAACCACCTGGGGAGCTATGCCCTATAAGGATCAAATCATCAACGAAACTGCCACAGTGGTCCAAAAGCTGGACGAGGCTGGAGGTGTTATAGTAGGAAAATTTACCCTTGGAGCCTTAGCAATGGGAGACATCTGGTTTGGCGGGGTGACCAAAAACCCCTGGAATCTATCCCAAGGCTCCAGTGGATCTTCGGCCGGTTCGGCATCTGCGGTAAGTGCAGGATTAGTGCCTTTTGCCATCGGCACCGAAACACTCGGTTCGATTGTCTCCCCCTCCACAAGAAACGGGGTCACCGGGCTGCGTCCTACCTACGGGCGAGTAAGCAAGCACGGAGCTATGGCCCTGAGCTGGTCCATGGACAAAATCGGTCCGATTTCCCGCTCCACTTTGGATAATGCAATTGTCCTTTCCATCATAAATGGGGCAGATCCTGGTGATGCCTCCACCATTTCTGCGGCTTTCAATTACTCTTCAAAAGCTGATGTCAAAAAACTCAAAGTGGGCTATTTCAAGCCTTTCTTTGAAGGAGAGAGAGTCAGTGAAAATGACCGTCAAGTGTTGGAAGTGCTGAAAAATCTGGGAATCGAACTCCATCCCTTGGAACTCAAAACGACCATCGATCCAGGCCCGATCGTAAGTATGTTGATGGTAGAAGGGGCAGCTGCCTTCGATGAGCTCACCCGCTTAAACCTGGATGATCAGCTGGTAGCCCAAAGAAGAAATGCCTGGCCCAATCTCTTCCGGGCTACACGGTTTATCCCTGCCGTGGAATATGTGCAGATGAGCCGACAGCGAACTCTATTGATTCAGGAAATGCATGAACTGATGAAAGGCTACGACGTGGTCGTCACTCCTTCTTTTGCCGGACAGCAGTTGCAGATCACCAACCTGACTGGTCATCCGGCTTTGTGCCTTCCAAACGGATTCAATACTAGTGGAAGTCCAACCTCTATTACCTTGCTGGCCAATCTTTTTGAGGAAGAAAAACTGATTATGCTGGGAAGGTTGATTCAGGAAAACACCGATTGGCAGGCCAAACGACCGCCCCTTTTTGATCGATAAAAAAGATCCTCAGGAGTAGAATCTTAACGGACTACTCCTGAGATTTTGATATTGGTTGGATCCATGAACACCACCTTTTGCGTGGTCTCAATCGTGTAGTGATCGAGTTTTTGGGTGAGCTGATTGAGATAAAACTCCCCTGAAGTGGCTGTGGAAAAAAACAGATTTTCGTCCTTCATCCTAAAAGTGATCGAAGAAGGGTAGTCTTTGTTGTACTTGATTTTGATCTCTTTTACTTTTCCCTTCTCGCCAGGCAAAAGTTCATGAATCAGGTATTCGTAGTAGGCATTGGTGGAATAGGAAAGTGCCAAAGACGGTTTATTGATATCCGCCTCATAGAAGGTTTGGAACTCTTCCTTCCACTCCTGAGTGGAAAGAACCACCTCAGAAGTTTTTTCCTGTCCATTGATACGAGATACCTTAGACACGGTCACTCCCTCCAATTTGGCCACTTCCAAATCCATAAATCCTTTCAGATCGAAATAGGGGAGCTTTTCCATCTTGACTTCCTTTCTTGCAGAATCGCAAGCAAAGCACATCACCGCCAAGAGGATAATTTGTGTTGCAAATCTTACTTTCATGCTTCAATCAGGATTTCCCCGGTCATTTCTGAAGGGATATCCAGCCCAATCAATTTGAGGATAGTTGGAGCCAAATCCCCTAATTTTCCGTCCTTGACCGGAAATTGTTGATTCTTATCCACTAAAATAAAAGGCACTAAGTTGGTTGTATGGGCAGTATTGGGTGTGCCGTCTTCGTTGATCATCATGTCTGAGTTTCCATGATCAGCTATGACCAAAACGGTATAATCATTTTCCAAAGCAGTAGTGATCACACGGTTTGCACACTCATCCACAGCCTCGCAGGCTTTGACAGCGGCATCGAAGTCGCCTGTATGCCCCACCATATCCGCATTGGCGAAGTTGAGGCAGATAAAGTCAGCCTTTTTCTTCTTCAGCTCAGGTGAAATTTTGGATGCAATCTCAAAAGCACTCATTTCAGGCTTCAGGTCATACGTAGCCACTTTAGGAGAAGGGCAAAGGATTCTACTTTCTCCTTCAAACTCTGTCTCCCTGCCTCCTGAGAAAAAGAAGGTCACATGTGGATACTTTTCAGTTTCAGCGATTCGGATTTGGGTTTTTCCCGCCTGCGACAAGACTTGGCCAAGGGTATTGTTCAGATTATCCTTTTCAAACAAAACCTTCACCCCTTTGAACGTATCGTCATAATTGGTAAAGGTGATGTAGTCCAAGTTGAGTTTTTTCATGTGATAATCCTCAAAGTCCTTTTGGGTAAGCACCTGAGTGATTTCTCTTCCACGGTCAGTACGGAAGTTGAAACAAATCACCAAATCCCCGTCCTGAATAGTCGCCAATGGCTTATTGTCCTTGCCAACATGGATAATCGGGCGAATAAACTCGTCAGTGACGTTGTTGTCGTAAGACTTGCGGATCGCTGCCAGAATATCTTTGGATTTTTCTCCTTCTCCATAGACTAAAGCATCGTAGGCCAGCTTAACGCGCTCCCAGCGATTGTCCCGGTCCATGGCATAGTATCTGCCTACTACAGAAGCGACCTGTCCGACAGAGTTTTTCAAATGATCCTGAAGATCGGACAAGTAGCGCACTCCGCCTTTAGGGTCAGTATCTCTTCCGTCCGTGAAAGCATGGATGAATACTTGGTCCAAGCCATTGGCTTTTGCTGCATCACACAAGCCTTTCAGGTGATCAATGTGCGCATGAACTCCCCCATCGGATACCAGCCCGATTAGGTGTACTTTTTTATTTCCCTCCTTGGCTTTAGCAAATGCGGACACCAAAACTGGATGCTGGTCCAGTTCTTTGTTTTTGACGGCCTGATTGATTTTGACCAAATCCTGATAGACTACTCGACCGGCACCAATATTCATGTGACCTACTTCCGAGTTTCCCATTTGTCCTTCCGGAAGGCCTACTGCCAGCCCGGATGCTTCAAGCTTGGAATGGGGATATTTTTCATATAGGCTATCTACAAAAGGGGTCTTTGCCTTGTCAATTGCAGAGACCGCAGGATTGGTAGCCAATCCCCAGCCATCCAAAATCATCAATAAAACTTTCCTGTCCATGCCGCAAATATATTACTTTTCACTCCAAAGTAGCCCAAGGGAATGTTTTTGACAAAGATTGACTTGCTCTCTTTCTTAGGCAAACAAATGAATTTCAAACTGATTTTTTTGGCTTGGATTTTGCCCAATTGGGTCGATGCTTATAATCAAATTCCTTTTTTCCTTTCTCTTGGTTATTTCTCCTTTTTCAGAAGAAAAGGAAACGGCACCTTCTATAGACCCCATCATCTCTGCCTTGGAAAGTGGCTCAAGCAACGATTTAGCCCGGTTTTTTGAAACAAGCATCACCTTGAATATCAACGGACAGCAAGGCGACTATTCCAGAAATCAAGCAGAATTGGTTTTGAAAGACTTTTTCAGAAAAAATCCCTCCCAGGGCTTTAGCATTCTCTACCAAAAAGAATCTCCGGGAAGCATCAGCACCTACATCGGAGAATATGCCAGTAGTACAAGCACATACCGGGTTTTTATCAAAGTTTCAGAGTCCAATGACAGCTTCAGAATTTACAGTCTCGACTTTGTAAAAAGCTGATCACCTCAAGCGAAACGGATAGTTTTGACTACTTTTGGGGCATGAATCCACCCTATCTGACCCCTGAAGCTCTCCATTCCTTTATTTCTGCAGCTCTGCAAGAGGATATTGGTCCCGGAGATTATTCTTCTTTGGCTTCCATTCCGGAAGGGAAAATTGGGCAAGCGAAACTTCTCATCAAAGAGTCAGGAATCTTGGCAGGGGTAGAACTGGCCACGTACATCTTCCAAGCGGTAGACCCAAAGCTAGAGGTCGAGCTTCTGAAAAAAGACGGGGAGGAAGTACATGCAGGAGATATAGGATTCCTGGTTTCAGGACCTTCTGCTTCCATTTTATCAGCTGAGCGCCTGGTCTTGAACTGCATGCAACGGATGAGTGCCATTGCTACTAAAACCCATCGACTCACCCAACTGATTTCCCATACCAAAGCACGTCTAATGGATACAAGGAAAACCACTCCTAATTTCCGGTTGATGGAAAAGTGGGCTGTACTGATCGGGGGAGGAGTGAATCATCGCTTTGCATTGTATGATATGATCATGCTGAAGGACAACCACGTGGACTTTGCAGGAGGTATTCGAAAAGCGATCGAACGAACCAAAAAATATCTGGAAGAAAATCAGCTAAAACTCAAAATCGAGGTGGAAACCAGAAATTTGGAAGAAGTGGATGAAGTGCTTCAGGTGGGAGGGGTAGACTACATCATGCTGGACAACATGGACCCGGATACCATGAAAGAGGCAGTCAGGAGAATTGATGGGAAAATGGGAACCGAAGCTTCAGGAGGTATTACTGAATCCAATCTGGTAGAGGTAGCAGAATGCGGAGTGGATTACATTTCGATGGGTGCCCTTACTCACTCCGTAAGTAGTCTGGATATCAGTTTAAAAGCTTTTTAAATCCAAAATTTGCCCGCTGAAAAAGAAACCTATTTGGGTTTTTGGGACTTATATTACTGAGATTAAACCAACTACTAATCCATGAAAATTAAATCGATTCTTTTTTCCCTTTTGATTATCGGGGCACTTTCTTCTTGCAAATCCTCCCAGCCTGATGCCAGCTGGACAGACAAGCAATGGACCGTGGTAGAAATGCTCGGTGTACCCGTGCAGACCTCCAATTCCCCTCAGGACGCTCATTTGTTTTTTAATGCAGCTGAAAAAACAATTACCGGCAATGGTAGCTGTAATCGTATTTTTGGCCCTTATGAGCTGGAGAAAAAAAACAGAATTTCCTTCGGAAATTTAGGGGTAACGATGATGGCTTGTCAGAATCAGGATTTTGAAAACAAATTCCTGGAAACCCTCAAATCCGTGGAGCGCTATCAGGTCACCGGAGGTCAACTTTGGCTCAAAGACAGCAAAAAGCGAGTCATCCTGAAGCTTCAATAGGCTAAAGCCATTTTTTGGAGCGGAAGTAGAAAAGCATACCTAGCGCCGCCAAGCCCATACCTCCCAAAACAAAGAAATAGCCGTTTTTGAATTGGAGCTCGGGCATGTTTTCGAAATTCATCCCATACACTCCCGCCACAAAGCTGAGAGGGATAAAAATGGTAGAGATGATCGTCAGGACCTTCATGACATTATTCATCCGATTGGAGAGACTGTTCATATACAGGTCAACCACTCCCGAGGACATATCACGGAAAACTTCCATAGTCTCGATCACCTGAATGGTATTTTCATACAAATCCCGGATAAAGGGCCGTACTTCGGCAGAAATTCTATGCTCCGCATACTTATCAAAAGAACCGATCACCTCCCGAAGGGGATAGACTGATCGCCTCAGATCCATCATTTCCCGGCGTTGTAGATACAGTGTTTGAAGGGTTTCATTTCCTGGCTCCAGCATGGCTTGAGACTCAAGGTTCTCGATACGCAGGCCGATATTTTCCATTACAGAAAAATAATTATCGATCACTGCATCCAAAAGCGCATAGAGGAGGTAATCCGTACCTCGATGTCGGATAGCCCGCTTGGGATCTTGAAGACGATCCCGTACAAATTGAAAGACATCCCCTTCCTTTTCCTGAAAAGTGATCAAAATCTCTTTCTCCATCAAAAAACTCACCTGCTCTTCTTGGATTGGCGATTCGGGACTGGGACATTGGATCATTTTCAGCGTGGCAAAAAGGTATTCCTGAAACACCTCCATTTTGGGACGCTGATCCACATCCAGGATATCTTCCAGTGTGAGTTTATGTATCCCAAAAAGCTGCCCGATTTCCTCCAAAAGAGCGATGTCATGCAAGCCTATCACATCTATCCAAACCACCTTCTTTTTCTGCTCCAGATGCTTGCGAAGTTGGTCCAGAGTGACTCGCTCCTGGAAAAACTCCAGCTCATCATACCCTATCAGATTGATATAAACTTCTTCCTGCTTTTTGTCTCCGGTGAAGACCAAGGCAGCAGGAGGCAAGCCTACTTTATGAGCAGGTCTTTTCTTGTGCTGAGTTTTAAAAAGCTTCTGAAATTGTTTGAGAGGAGACTTTTGAAGCATGATTCATGATTTTTTTGCTTCAATAAAATCGATATTTCTTTTCAGTCCGGCAAATTTGGTGCGTTTGACTGCTGATTTTCCAAATACCTTTCGGAAGGTTTCCTCAGTCATTTCAATCCAATCTTTGTTGGAAAAACCCTCTAAATCCGGATGAGGGAGAAAGGCCGATTCATGATGCGGTCGGGAAAAACGGTTCCAGGGACAAACATCCTGACAGATATCGCAGCCAAAGACCCAATTTTCCATCTTTCCGGCAAATCCATCAGGGATCGCCTCTTTTAACTCGATGGTCAAATAGGAAATACATTTGGAGGCATCAATGACCTCCGGCTGCACAATTGCATCCGTGGGGCAAGCGTCGATACAGGCGGTGCAAGTCCCGCAGTAGTCTTTAGCTAATGGGATGTCCGGAGTGGCTTCCAAGTCGATAATCAACTCGGCCAAAAAGAAAAAACTTCCCATCTGCCGATTGAGAAGGAGACTGTTTTTTCCGATCCAACCTAAGCCAGCCCGTTGCGCCCATTGCCGCTCCATCACCGGTGCCGAATCCACAAAAGATCGACCATTGATTTCGCCGATTTCTTCCCGTAGCACTTCCAAAAACTCGGTGAGTTTAGTTCGGATTACGTCATGGTAATCTTCTCCATAGGCGTATTTAGCCAGTTTGATATCCTCAGACTGATGGGGAAGTTGCTTCTCGGGGTAATAATTGTAGATCAGGGAAACCACCGTTTTAGCTCCTTCCACCAGTTTGGTTGGGTCAAGTCGCTTGTCAAAGTGATTGGCCAAGTAGGCCATTTTTCCATGGTAATTTCGATTGAGCCATTCTTCCAATCGGGATGCTTCTGACTCCAAAAACTCTGCCTTGGCAATCCCGCAAAAGTCAAAACCCAAGCGCTTTGCGGTGGATTTGAGGAATTGGGAATGTTTTTCGGCTGGGGTCATAGGAATTCGAAAAGTAGTTTAAATCATTTTAAAGCGGAAATTTTAAACTTTCTGAAAAAGGCACGTATATTTCTGGTAAACACGTGTAATCATGAAAACGAAATTAACATTGACCATCAAAAAAGAAGTGGTAGAAATGGCCAAAAGGAAAGCATCAGGTCAGGGAATATCTCTTTCGAAAATGATTGAGAATATTTTTGAAAAAGAAGAACCTTTAGTACAAACCTCTGAATCAGAGTTGGCTGCTAAAAGACTCTTAAAAAGATTAGAGGAAATGGAGCCAACCAAAGCACCAAAAGAGTCTGATAAAGTAGCCTTAACCCAATATTTGAAAGAAAAATATGGTTAAGATATTCCTGGATACTAATGTAGTTTTAGACATTATCGGAAAAAGAGAACCCTTTTTCCAAGAGGCAAAATTGTTTTTGCATTTGCATGCAAATGGACTGGCTAAACTTCAAATAGCTGAAAGTAGTATTGGCAATCTCTATTATTTGGCCTTCAACGTTTACAAATTGCCATATTCTGAATTTACAATGAGTGATTTTTTGAAAGCTTGTTACATACTTTCAGCAGGCAAAGAATTAATTTATAAATCTTTGGACTCCAATTTTAAGGACAAAGAAGATGCACTACAATACTATACAGCTTTAATGAATGGGTGTGATTTTTTGATCACTAGGAATAAAAAGGACTTTAAATTTGCCGAGGGAATCCCTGTCCTTACCCCAATAGAGTTCTTTTCGAATTGATTAATTCTGCTCCCTCCTCAAATCCTCCCGATCCTGATACCACTGCTCTTCAAACGTCTCCTTGATCTCCACAGGAGCAGCCAAAACCGCCCAAACCATCCATAAAATCAAAAACGGCCCTGCCAAAAAAATGGACCAAATCAATAGATGGGCGATATCCAACTGGATTAAGGTGACAAAAACGATCAATACCGCTGTCACGATTCCTACTGCACTGTGATAGTTTTTCATTTTTTTCGGGAAAATATGCACTATGGTAAACTCAGCAGGCCCCCACTTTGTTAAACCCTCAGCAAACTCAGTGATTCAACTACTTGATACTAGATCCCAGCTACTTGCTACCAAAATCCAGTGTCTTGCATCTCACGTCTAGCGTCTAAAAATGAAAGGTTTCCGATTTACCCAATATGTCCCACCCCAAGACCCGGAGAAAAACACCTTCGAAAACCTGCTGAATATTTTCCTTCAGCTGGTAACCATGACCGGTGGAGATGTAGCCGAAGCGCTGAGTTGGCTGACCAATCTAGACAAGCGCTATAATCTTACCAACCCCAATTATGGCATCGGTGACTTTATCGAGGATCTGAAATCCAAGGGCTATCTGACTGAAGAAAACCAAAAAGGTGAATTCAAAATCACAGGAAAAGCCGAGCAAACTATCCGAAAATCAGCCCTGGAAGAAATCTTCGGCAAGCTCAAACGAGGCAAGTCCGGTCAACATAAAACCACCCATTCCGGACAGGGAGAGGAGAGAGGAACCGACCGTCGGGCCTATGAATTCGGCGACAATCTGGATCAAATTGCACTGACAGACTCTCTTAGAAATGCACAAGCCAACCATGGACTTTCAGGAGATTATCTGCTTACGGAAGACGATTTGGAAGTGGTGGAGACGGAATATCGCTCCCAAACCTCCACGGTACTGATGATCGACATTTCCCACTCGATGATTTTATATGGGGAAGATCGAATCACTCCGGCAAAAAAGGTGGCCATGGCCTTGGCCGAACTGATCAAAACCCGCTATCCAAAGGACACGCTGGATATCATCGTCTTTGGAAATGATGCTTGGCAGATCGAAATTAAGGATTTGCCTTATCTCCAAGTGGGACCTTACCATACCAATACCGTTGCCGGCTTGGAGCTTGCTATGGATTTGCTACGCAGGAGAAAAAATCCCAACAAGCAGATCTTTATGATCACTGATGGAAAGCCTACCTGCCTGAAGGTCGGGATCAAATACTACAAAAATGCATTTGGCATCGACAGCAAAATCCTGAGCGAAACCTTGAAGCTGGCTGCCCAATGCCGAAAACTGAAAATACCCGTGACGACCTTTATGATCGCCTCGGATCCCTATCTCAAAGAATTTGTCAAAGAGTTTACCAAAGTCAACAACGGCAATGCGTACTACAGCAGCCTAAAGGGACTAGGTGACCTCATTTTTGAAGATTATAGACGCAACCGAACCAAACGATTTTAACCCACATGGACTACCAAAAACTGACTGGAAAAGAGCTCACCCAAATCAAGACCCTTGGCCAACTTAAGGCTTCAGGATATCAACCCAAATCCATCAAAGAAGAACTTCGCGACAACTTGATTTTGAAAATCAAGCGGAAGGAAAACGTCTTCGAGGGAATCTGGGGCTATGAGGATACGGTCATCCCGGATATTGAACGAGCCATCCTTTCTCGACACAACATCAACTTGCTAGGTCTTCGAGGTCAGGCGAAAACCCGAATTGCAAGAATGATGACCCATCTTTTGGATGAATACGTGCCAGTGGTCTATGGTTCAGAATTGAATGACGACCCTTTGCACCCGCTTTCTTCCTTTGCCAAAAACTTAATCGAAGAAAAAGGAGACGATACGCCTATCATTTGGCTTCACCGAGAGGATCGCTACGCAGAAAAATTAGCTACTCCGGATGTCTCGGTGGCTGACTTGATCGGTGATGTGGACCCAATTAAAGCGGCCACCATGAAACTCAGCTACAACGACGAGCGAGTGATTCACTATGGATTGGTTCCACGCTCTCACCGATGCATTTTTGTGATCAATGAATTGCCGGACTTGCAGGCTAGGATTCAAGTTGCTTTATTCAATATTCTTCAGGAAGGAGATATTCAGATTCGAGGCTTCAAATTGAGATTGCCTTTGGATATTCAGTTTGTCTTCACAGCCAACCCGGAAGACTACACCAACCGTGGCAGCATCGTGACCCCGCTCAAGGACCGGATCGAAAGTCAGATCATTACCCACTATCCAAAATCCATCGAAATTGGGAAGAAAATCACCGCGCAGGAAGCCAATTTGGCTGGAAAGCCTGTGGAAAATATTCATGTACCCGAACTGATGAAAGACCTAATCGAGCAGATCGCTATCGAAGCTCGAGGCTCCGAATTTGTGGATGAGAAAAGTGGTGTTTCGGCTCGATTGACCATTTCGGCCTTTGAAAACCTCATTTCCGCAGCAGAAAGAAGACTTTATCTCAATGGAGAAAGCAACACAGTTGTCCGAATCGCCGACTTAATTGGCGTGATTCCAGCCATTACCGGTAAGGTTGAATTGGTCTATGAAGGGGAGCAGGAAGGCGCAGGTCTAGTTGCATACAATTTGATTGGAAAAGCTATAAGAACGCAGTTTGTGAATTATTTCCCTTCCCCAGAACAGAAGAAAAAAGACAAGTCCGGCAATCCTTATGTGATACCTTTAGCTTGGTTCGGAGAAGGAAACGAGCTGGATATTTTAGCTTCCCAATCCGACAAAGAATATAAAACGCTACTGCATTCCGTCCCCGGATTGGAAGAAGTGGTGACTCAGATGGTGAAAACCTTGCCAGAAAAAGAGAAAGAGTTCTTTATGGAGTTTGCCCTTCACGGTTTGGCAGAATATTCCCAATTGAGCAAAAAATTGCTAGACACCGGACTTCAATTCAAGGACCTGTTCAGTTCCATGTTTGACATGGGAGCGGGAGATGAAGATGATGACTTCGATGAAGATGACAATTAAGAAAAGGGGCTTTTGCCCCTTTTTTATTTCAAATGAAGAAGGATCAAAGCTATCAAAGCCGGCAATCCCTGCACAAAAAAGATTTTCTTGCTTGCGGTAAGGGCACCAAAAATCCCTGCGACCAAGACACAACTTAGAAAAAATACCCCAACGTAAAAGGACCATTTTGGATCCTCAATCAACAAGGACCAAATCAATCCCGCTACCAAAAACCCGTTGTACAAACCCTGGTTGGCGGCAAGAACCTTAGTCTTGGGAAACATTTCCTTGGGCAACTGTCTGAAAATCTTCCTCCCCGTCGTCTCCCAGGCAAACATCTCAAACC
This sequence comes from Algoriphagus taiwanensis, assembly GCF_036245645.1. NCBI lineage: Bacteria > Pseudomonadati > Bacteroidota > Cytophagia > Cytophagales > Cyclobacteriaceae > Algoriphagus > Algoriphagus taiwanensis. The sequence goes on from NZ_BTPE01000014.1 coordinate 118,574, forward strand.
AGAGAAAGTACAGATGAAGTGCGGCAATCAGGCCAATGAGAATTTTTGAGAGGAGTTCCATAAATTCGCTAGTTTATCATCAAGATAGGAAATTTTGAAGTAGGCAGTTGCCGGTAGGCAGAAGACAAAACTCTGCAAACTGCAAACTGGCTCCTTGAATCATGCCATCGCATACTGCCAACTGATTACTGCCTTTTGATCCCTATCTTTGCCCCATGTCCGAGATTCAATTACCCGCTGATTTTGAAGCACAGATGCTGTCCCTTCTGGGAAAAGAAGAATTTAAAGATTTCAAAGCGGCAATCAATCGGAATCCACGGACCTCCATCCGCCTCAATCCATTCAAAACCTTTGCTCTTTCTTGGCCCAAAAGCCCAATCCCTTGGTCATCCGCAGGCTACTTTTTGGAAGAACGACCCAGTTTTACCCTTGACCCTGCCTTTCATGCAGGTGCCTATTACGTGCAGGAGGCCTCTTCCATGTTTATCGAACACATTCTCAAAAGTCTGCACATCCCCAAAGGGGTTTACCTCGATCTGGCTGGAGCTCCCGGAGGAAAAAGCACGCTTCTTTCCAGCTATCTGGAAAATGAAGGTTTGCTGGTCGCCAATGAAGTCATTCAGTCCCGAGCTCAAATTCTGAAAGAAAATGCAATCAAATGGGGATTGGGAAATATTGTGGTGACCAATAATGACCCCGATCACTTCTCTTCATTTGAAGGTTTTTTTGATTTGGTGTTAGTGGATGCACCATGTTCAGGAGAGGGAATGTTTCGAAAGGATCCTCAAGCTCGGGAGGAATGGTCTTTGGATCATGTGACTCTTTGTTCTTCCCGACAAAAACGCATCATGGATCAAGCAGGAGCGCTAGTCAAAGGAGGCGGTTATTTGATCTATTCCACCTGCACCTTCAATGAGCAGGAAAATGAAGACATGATCCGGTTTCTTACCGAGGAATTCGCCTTTGAGCCTGTTCGAGTACCCCTAGAAAAATCATGGGGAATCGATGAAACTGAAGTAGAAACCGAGGATGGAAGCTTTTTTGGCTATCGTTTTTTCCCACATAAAGTAGAAGGGGAGGGTTTTTTTATCACCGTGTTGAAAAGACCCAATTCGGCTTCCACTCAAGAACCAGGGCGGATCAAGGACTTTAAACATCCTGTATTGAAAGCTTTGGGAAATCGGGACAGTGAGAGATTGGAGCAGGAATTGGGCTTTAACGGAGCGGGAAAGTATTACACGTTGAATGACTCTTATTTTCGAATCAATCAGGAATTTTACAGGTATTTTGAAAAAATCGCCCAAGCTTTAAGCCTTCGCTATTTTGGGGTGGAATTAGGCAAAAAGCAAAAGAACGAATGGATTCCCAGTCATGAATGGGCACTTTCTATTTTACCAAAAGAAGGCTTTTTGACCTATGCTCTCGATCAGGAGCAAGCCTTGGAATTTCTGAGAAAAAATGAGCAATCTTTCGAGGATTTACCTAAAGGCTGGATTCTTTTCACCTACCAAAACCTTCCGCTTGGCTGGGGAAAAAACCTCGGTAATCGAATGAATAATTATTATCCCAAAGAGTGGAGGATCCGGATGTAGTCTTTTTTATTCCTTGATAAAATTAAATCTTGCCCACTGCTTTCTATGCCGCAGTTCATTGCCAGAGAAAATAAATGGAGGAATGTAAACAAGCTTTTCTATGCGAATCTCGTGAATTCCTTCCTTAAGTTCATTGATAGGAATAATTCCAAAAAAGGCTTTTTGACCGGTAATTCCAGAAGTAGTGAGCATCCACTTTTCGCTTGTTACCAAAGAGTCATTCAAAAAAACCTGATAGGTGTCTTCTACTTTTTCAAGTTTTTTCCAACCTAGAGTATCATAATTACTTGTGGACAAAAGTGTCTGTATTCGAGGCAAATCTTGTTCATCTCGTGCATATTTGGCGAGATATAGATTAATCTTATCCCCACTTACGGTAATGGATTCCGTCCAAACTCTGGGAAACCGCACCATTTTATTGTTATACTCCTCGAAATACATGGATTGATCGGGCCAATCATAAAATTCCTCATCCAAATCAGTCATGGGTTGATAATAAGAAAAGCCCTTTAAATCAGCTAAAATAAACGGCACCGCAGCTATAACCAATCCCAATGAAACCAATAGCATAGTCCATTTGCCTAAATGACTAGAAAACACAGCCCCAATGGTTCCATTCATGCTAGTACCTAGAAAGGACTTTAACTTAAATTTTTTAAAAATCGCCCCGATAATTAGCACCCCAAGAATGGAAAGGATAAAGAATAGGTAAAGTACTTGAAAGTCTAAGTTGAAAATCAAGTAAATCCCTGTAAGAAAAATCAGATAAACCGTAATTGAAAATATCGGAATCACTACGGAAAGGGGGTAACCGTAGATCATGCTGCACCATCGCTCCAAATTCAATAAATAGACTCGAGGATGAGGGTATTCCAAGTCCTGAGAAAATTTGAACAGCTTGCTTTTCAATACCCCTTCCGGAAATGCATAAGTGATCCCCAACATACCTGCCCACATAAATCGAAGGAATAAATGGGTAATCAGAAAAATTTTAAAAACCGAAATGATCAATGAAAAATAACCCAAAACCAACATGGCAGGTATTTGTTCCAATCCATAATCCTGAATCATAATAATGGAATAGTCAAAAAGACTGGATGGAATAATAAATAATGCAGCCAAGGAAATCCCTGAAATGATCACTTCAGGCTCCCAGCTGTTCTTTTGCAGGTTTTCCAGCCAAGTAAGGTCTTGCTGCTTTTTGATGTTATCCTCTTCCATGGAAAACAGAATTAATTTCCAATATGCTGATTTTTAATCCATTCCAAAACTTTTCCCCTAGGCAAGGCCTCTACTTTTCTTCCATCCTTGCCGGTCATCGTCTCAGCAGCAAAAAGGGAATTCACAATAGCCTCCTCTGTAGCTTCAATGACAGCCAGGAAAAGGGGCGTCATAGCATCATTTCCGAGAAATTCGGCCTTTTGGAGCTCCTGAGATGGAATGGAATAGGGGATTCTAAGACCCTTACTGGTAGAGAAGGCGATAACATAATCTCCCGAGCCATTGGAAGCAATTCCTCCGGTTTTCGCCAAACCCATCATAGCCCGCTGAGCCATCCTCTCGAGATTTCGCTCCAGAACCGGGGCATCCGTTGCCACCACGATCATGCAGCTCCCGTCAGATTTTTCCAAAGCGTCTTTGAATGGATACTTTTCCAGCTTTTCCCCTACCGGAACCCCGGAGATTTGCAGGTTTCCTCCAAAATTGGTTTGTACTAAAACACCCACCGTATATCCTCCGAGGCTCTCGGGAAGTTTACGGGAAGCAGTACCAATTCCCCCTTTCCAGCCAAAACAAACAGTACCTGTACCTGCCCCAACATTCCCCTCTTCCACCATTCCGGGATTAGCAGCTTCAATTGCCTGAATGACCTCTTCGGAAGAAATATGCATCCCACGAATGTCATTCAGGTAGCCATCGTTGGTTTCCCCGACCACGGCATTAACTGACTGGATAGATTCATTGCCCGGCTGGGCTAAAGAATAGCGAACGACTCCCTCAATCCCAGCAGCCACACTCAGTGTATTGGTCAGAATGATCGGTGATTCCAGATTTCCTAATTCCTGCACTTGGGTGACTCCAGCAAGTTTTCCAAAACCATTTCCCACAAAGATTGCAGCGGGTACTTTATCTTGAAATAGATTGCCCCCATGCGGCAAAATGGCTGTCACTCCTGTCCGGATATCACTTCCCTCAATTTTGGTCAGGTGACCTACTTGGACTCCCTGCACATCAGTGATGGCATTCAATGGTCCGGTGGGCAATATGCCGAATGGTACACCGAGCTCTCTCGGGCGAGATTGGGCGGAAAGAGAGTGAATTGTCAGGGAGAAAAACGCTCCTGCTAAAAGAGACAAGTATTGGGATTTTGGCATGGGGAGACTAATTTTTCAATTTTCAAATCTTCCAATTTTCCAATAATACCTATCTTACTCACCCTTTCCAAGATTCCCTATAAAATGCTCAAAAAACAACGATACGAAGCTTTTATCCATCATTTTTCTGAGAATATGCCGGTGGCAGAGACCGAGTTGGAATACGAAAACCCCTTCCAGCTTTTGGTAGCAGTGGTCCTCTCAGCCCAATGCACAGACAAACGCGTCAACATTGTGACCCGGGAGCTTTTTAAGCATTTTCCTACTGCTGCCCACTTGGCAGCTACCCATTTTGATGAGCTTTTTCCCTACATCCGATCCATCTCCTATCCCAACAACAAAACCAAGCACCTCATTGGACTGGGCAAAATGCTGATGGAAGATTTTGGAGGGGAAGTTCCCTCCACGGTAGAAGAACTGGTCAAGCTTCCCGGGGTCGGAAGAAAAACCGCCAATGTCATCACCTCAGTTGTGTGGCAGCAGCCCAATATGGCTGTGGATACCCATGTTTTCCGTGTTTCGAGGCGCTTGGGTTTGGTGCCGATGACCGCCAAAACTCCTCTGGAAGTCGAAAAACAATTGGTCAAACACATTCCCAAACAATACATCCACAAAGCCCATCATTGGCTGATTCTCCATGGCCGCTACACTTGCCTAGCCCGGAAACCTAAATGTGAGGAATGCCAGATCATCCACCTCTGCAAGTATTTTGAGAAAAATCAAAAGCAGAGTAAAAAACAAGAAGGAGAAGCCTGATGTGTGGAATTCATCTGATTTGGGGAAAGGATGCCAATCCTGAAGCCATTGAGGCCATGGTGGCAGATTCTTATCATCGGGGACCGGATCAACAGGACGTCTTTTCCCCTTGGCCGGGACTTTGGATCGGAGTTAATCGTCTGAAAATCCTTCATCCCGGACCGGATGCCGACCAGCCTTTTTGGGCTCCTGACGGAAACAGTCTTCTGATCTGGAACGGAGAGATTTATAATTTTTTGGAGCTGAAAAAACTCCTGTCCCAAATGGGGGTGGAGTTTCTCACAGAGTCAGATACCGAAGTATTGCTGCATTACCTCAGGTTTTTTGGCTTGGATGCATTGAAAAATCTGGAGGGAATGTTTTCCCTAATCTATGTGAATCTCGTGGATCAGTCTGTGGTAGTAGCCAGAGACCGAACAGGAGAGAAACCTCTGTATTTTTCACAAACCCCAGACACATTTGCCCTGTCCTCAGAGACCAGAGGTCTAGCCAGACTAACGCATGCGGAGTTGGAGGTTCATCAAATCGAACCCTACTTCTACCTCCGTAGTCCTATCCCGGAAAAGACCTTTTTCAGAGGAATAAGACCATGGAAGCCCGGCAGATTCAGTAAAATTTCCCAACACAGCACTTTTAGATGGGATACCTTACCCGATCCCGAACCCCCACGAAATCCTCCAAGCCAAGAGTCATTTATCGACTCCCTTAGGCAAGCCGTACTCAGGCAGTTTCATGCGGATGTGCCTCATGGGGTGATGCTCAGCGGGGGTGCTGACAGTTCTTTGCTCTATTCGCTTTGGTATAAAGAAACTGGAATTCCCTTACCGGCTTATACTATTGAGGTGGAAAAAAAATACAGGAAAAAATACGCAGATGCCACCTTTGCCAAGCAGCTGGTTCGGCAAGTGCCAGCGGAGCATCAGTTGGTAGAAGTCACCCAGCAGGTGTTTCTTGATCGCTGGGAAGACTATCTGCAAAGCGTGGATCAGCCCATCGGGGATTCAGCAGGATTTCTGACTTGGCTGATCGGTTTGAAGGCCAAAAATCAGGTGAAAGTCCTCGCCTCCGGTGCCGGTGCAGATGAACTTTGGGGCGGATATCAGCGCCATCAAGCCTTTTATCAATATTTGAAGTATCCTGACCTATGGGGTAGAATTGCTCCGACTTTGGCCAATTTACCTTTTGGAAGAACCTGGAAAAAATTCATGCAAGGCATCGATTCCGACCCTAGGGTTACTTTCATGAATTTTGCCGCTCTTCAAAATCCGCCCAAAGAACTTCTGGAGGACTATCTCCGAATCTTCGACACGAATCTGAGTCCCTACAAGCAGGCTTTGGATTTTGACCGGAAAGTATACTTGGTGCAGGATGTCCTGAAAGTCCAAGACAATGCCCTGATGGCCCATGGCATAGAAGGCAGATCTCCCTATTTGGATTCATCGATGATATCGATGTGGAGAAGTGTGGAAGACCAAAAGTCTCTTTTGGGAAAACCTTGGATCAAACAAGGCCTTGAAGACCTCAACTTAAGCTGGATCAGTTCGAGGAGAAAATTTGGCTTTGGACTGCCTCTTCCGGAATGGCTAAGCGAAAACGGTCCTTTTGCCCAACGGGTATTTTCCTCCCTTCGGGAATTTGCACCAATTGCTGAAAAAGAGGGTTCTACCGAGCTGGCGGATTTCTGCAAAAATCCCGAGAAACAGGTTAACGCTCATTTTTTAACCCTTTATAACCTGTTTCTTTTAGCAGAATGGATGAAATTGCACCGAGCATGAGAATCATCTATATCCACCAGTATTTTCGCACCCCGGAAGAAGGCGGGGCCGTACGATCCTACCACCTTGCCAAAGGCTTGGTGGATGCGGGTTTTGAGATGGAGATGATCACTGCTCATGATTTACCCCACTACGATCAGCGCTGGATTGACGGGATCAAAGTCCATTATTTGTCCGCTCCCTATGATCAGAAGTTTGGTTTTGCCAAACGGACGCTTGCCTTTTTCAGCTTCGTTTGGAAAGCAAAGAAACTCCTTCAAAAGCTTTCCCGGCCCGATTTGCTTTATATCACTTCTACTCCTCTGACTACCGGACTGATTGGTCTTTGGGCCAAAAGGAAACTGGCTCTTCCCTACCTCTTTGAGGTCAGGGACCTTTGGCCGGAAGCTCCGATTCAGGTGGGCGCTATCAGAAATTATTTTCTGAAAAAAGCCCTTTATCGGCTGGAAAAAAGAATCTACGATCAATCCATGGGTCTGGTAGCCTTATCTCCGGGTATAGCCGCACACCTGAAAAATATCAGTCCCGCAAAATCAGAGGCCTTAATTCCGAATTTTTCATCATTGCAAACCTTTTTCCCTCAGCAAAAAGACCTTCAAGCTCTAGACTCATTCGGTCTTTCAGATAGCCTCACCATCAGCTATACCGGGGCTTTGGGTCAGGTCAATGCGGTGGAGGAGCTACTTCAACTCGCCGAGATGGCAAAAATTGAAGGAAAAAACTGGAATTTTCTCATCATGGGTAAAGGAAGTCATGAGGAAATTCTGAAAAAGAAAGCACAGGAAATGGGATTGGATCAGGTACGCTTCATTCCTTTTGGGCCCAAGGAAAAAGTCAATCAGATCCTTTCTGTCACGGATTTGGCGTGGATCTCTTTTGCCCACCTGCCCGTGTTGAAAACCAACAGCCCAAACAAGTTTTTTGATGCCCTCGCAGCAGGAAAGCCGATTTTAGTCAATCACAAAGGCTGGGTCTATGATTTGGTCAAAACACACCAAATCGGGATTTCCTGCCTTCCGGGAAAAATGGAAAAAGCTTTCGCCAAACTGGAGAATCTGGAGCAGAACAAGGAGGAATTGAAATCCATGGGAATCCGCAGCCGAAAGTTGGCCGAAACCTATTTTTCCAAAGAATTGGCGGTATCCAGACTTATCGAGGTAATCCGCCCCAAGAAAGCCAATCTTACTCAGGGCGACGAGGTCGATATTCGGACTGCCTGAATATTTTCTCCGCGTCGGGTTCACCCATAAGGACGGCTAAGTCTACCTGCTGATTCATGCGGTAGTCATCCACGACATTCCAGCCCATCCATCTCCCCAACCTGCCCGGAGCTTTGGTGCTGATCGCGTCAGTGAATGGAGCTTCTCCTATGTACTTGCGGATTTCGAATGGATTGGTCTCATACAAGAGTTCATTTTCTACAAAATGAGACCAGATATACTCCTCATTGGCCCAGCATTCTTCGATCTCCTCGGGAGTGTAACCAATGATAAACTGATCGGAGGTACAGGGAAGGATGGACTTGACAAAGTGGTAAGACTTCCCGTAATAAATCATCTCCGAAAGCAGGGTCTTATCCTGAGGATTGGTCTGATTGTATCGGGAGGAAATGGCCAAAACAACCATAGGAACCAGGTATTCTCTTTGGTACCGCTCTGCGATGTAAATGGGCAAATCCGGCTGAAAGCTGTGATCTGAAGGAAGAAAATAATCCAAGCCTATCACCAACATATCCTCTGAAACCAAAAGGTCAGAACCAAAGCCCGACACGAAAGTATAGACCTTTGGAGCTTTGAAATCCGGAAAGTAAAATCGGATGTATCGAAAGGCATTTTCCAAATCGGTCTCCAACCACGAAAGGTCTTCAAACTCCACTTTGACCGAATCATAAAGTGATCTGAGCCCTGGGTCTCCGTGAACCTGAACCAGATTGGAAATCAAGGAATCCTGAGACAAATAGAGGTCTTGCTCCAAAAACTGATCTGCAAACTCAGGATACTTTTCTAGCAAATAGGCAAAATCCAAGGGTGTCTTAGCCTGAAAAAACTCATCCTCCAGCCGCGTTATTTCCAATTCCAATGGTTCACCAAGCAGTTCTGCGTCAAGGGTGCATTCCTCGGTTTTCTTTTGACAGGAACCCATCCAAACCATCAAAAAAGCAATTAAGCCAAGTCGGATTCTATTCATGAAGAAGATTTTTTTGACAAAGTAAGCAAAGCCTGACGAAACCAACGAAGATTCTCCCGGCAGGTTAAGCGTCTTTCGTTTTAACCTCCCGGCAATTCGGTGTATTTTTCAGCGTGAAAAACCGATGGATTACCGCGAAGGCCTTTTTTTCTTTTTTGAGCTTTTCCAAAGTTGCCAATTTCTTGCAACTCTACTTTTCCTTTCATCTCAGCCGATGGCTTGGCAAACCCATTCTTTGGGGTCAGCCGACCACTTTAAGCATTGAGCCGACCACCAGCTGCAATCTCCGCTGTCCAGAATGTCCCTCTGGCTTGCGCTCATTTACCCGGCCTACGGGGATGCTGCAGGATAGGCTTTTTGAGCGGATCATCTCACAGACCAAAAGCAGGCTAACCTGGCTCCATTTGTACTTTCAGGGGGAACCTTTTCTCAATCCCCGATTTTTGGAAATGGTGTCTTATGCGGATTCTGCAGGGATTTTCACCTCCACTTCTACCAACGCCCATTACCTCAGTGAAAGTACTGTGCCAAAGATTCTTTCTTCAGGACTTCGACAGCTTATCGTATCGATGGACGGCATCACACAGGAGATCTATGAAAAGTACCGGATCGGAGGAAATCTGGAAAAAGTAGAAAAAGGGCTGAAACTCTTGCTGGAGGAAAGAACCACACAGGGAAAAATGTTTCCAAGAGTTATTCTTCAGTTTTTGGTCACCGGGCAAAACGAACATCAAATCCCTCGGCTGAAAACTTGGTCCAAGGAAATCGGAGTCGATGAACTTCAACTGAAAACCGCCCAAATCTATGATTTTGAAGAGGGCTCGGAGTTGATTCCATCCGACTTAGGGTATTCCCGGTACATTCCTGATGGAAAAGGGAAATGGAAGCTGAAGAAAAAGATCGAAAACAAGTGTTGGCGAATGTGGCAAGGTGCTGTGATCACCTGGGATGGAAAGGTGGTACCCTGCTGCTTTGACAAAGATGACCAGCATGTGATGGGAAGTCTTCAGACCCAATCCATGGAAGAAATCTGGGCTTCTCCGGCTTATTTTTCCTTTAGAACCCAGCTACTCCAAGACCGAACTCAGATAGAAATCTGCAGAAATTGTACCGAGTAAGAGGAGAAGAGACGGGGGTTTTTAGCATCAAATTTGGTAGAATTAAGAAATTGATGGATTTTTAGTGGTTGATTTGCCCTTAATTCACCTGCAACAGTCTTTTGCCCATGACTTTATTCAAAAGAATCTGGTACTTTTTCGCCTTGGTCTCCATTCCGGTTTTCCTTAGTCCCCAAGCTTTTTCCCAGCAGTCTATGGATATTTCCACCATTCAGGTGGACGAGCTGAGTGATGACCAAATCGAGGAACTGGTCCAAAGAGCCAATGCGGCGGGATTGAGCACGGTAGAGTTTTTGCAAATGGCTCAGATGCGGGGAATGCCCTCGGTAGAAGTAGAAAAACTGAAAAGGAGAATAGAAGCTTTGGACACATCTGGCTCAGCTGCCCGGATGGGTTCGGTTTCCAAAAGAGAACCCCGTCAGCAAGTGGACTTGAACGAGATTACTCAGGGAATCGCCCAATATCAAGAAATTCCAGAGAGCCTTGATGGAGAGACTATCTTCGGATCCTCAATTTTCTACCAAAAAAACAGAAGACTCAGTTTCGAGCCCAGCTTGAATCAAGCCACCCCAAAAAGTTATGTTTTAGGCCCTGGAGACTTGGTCTATGTGGATATCTACGGACAATCCGAAAAATATTACGAGGCAACGGTAAATCCTGAGGGCTTTATTTTGCTTGATAACATCGGCCCTGTATCTGTCTCGGGAAAAAGCCTGGAAGAAGCCACCGCTTTGATCAAAAACCGGGTGAGCAGATTCTATCCCGGACTCAATGGAAGCAACCCAAACACCTTTCTTCAAGTCACCTTGGGCAATGTCCGCACGATCAAAGTGCACATTCTGAATGAGGTGAGACTTCCCGGCACTTTTACCCTCAGTGCGTTTTCCACGGTTTTCAATGCCCTCTATGCGGCCGGCGGACCCAATGCAAACGGAACTCTCCGAGCCATTGAGCTCATCCGCAACAACAAAAAAGTAGCTGAAATCGACGTGTACGAGCTTCTGACCAAGGGAACTGCAAACTTGGATATCCAGCTGCAGGATCAGGATGTGATTTTGGTCAAGCCTTACCTTTCTAGAGTCAAGATATCAGGCGAAGTGAAGCGTCCGATGATTTTTGAGGTAAAGCCGGGAGATAATCTGGAAGACTTGCTAGGGTACGCCGGAGGATTTACCGACTTGGCTTTCCGAGATCGAATAGCAATTTCCAGAATTACCGGAAATCAGCGTTCTGTATCTGACGTCTATCAGAATCAATTTGGCCTGTTTCTTCTCCAAGGAGGAGATGAAATCTCAGTAGGACGGATACTGGATAGGTACTCCAACCGAGTACAGATCAAAGGAGCAGTATTCCGACAAGGAACCTTTGCCCTCTCGGATGGACTCACACTTACTCAGCTCATCAAAAATGCAGAAGGCCTCAAAGGGGATGCTTATACCCAAAGGGCGAGTATTTTAAGGACACGTGAAAATCTAAGTTCGGAAATCATTGAAGTCAACTTAAAGGCAATTCTCGAAGGCACTCAACCTGACATCACTTTACAGCGAGAAGATGTGGTTCGGATTTCGTCCATTTATGATATTCAAAATGAGCGCTATGTTCAGATTTTGGGTGAGGTCAAAAGACCGGGTACTTATCCCTATGCAGAAGGAATGACTCCGGAAGAATTGATTCTTTTAGCAGGAGGACTTCAGGAATCTGCGAACACTCAGGATATTGAGATTGCCAGAAGGCTGGAAGATGCAGATTTGGGCACACTAGCAGATATCATTCCCACTTCAGTAAACCCTGATTTGTCTTTCCGCTCAGATGCTCCCCTGCTTCAGCCTTTTGATCAGGTGATTGTGAGAAAAAGGGCGAATTTCAATATGCAGAAACTGGTGGCGGTAGAAGGTCAGGTCAATTCTCCGGGGATTTTTGCCATCGAAACCAGCTTGGAAAGAGTCTCTGACCTGGTCAATAGAGCGGGAGGATTGAATCAGTTTGCTTACGCAAAAGGAGCAACTTTGATCCGAAGAACTGAATTTTTCAATACCGAATCGGAGCAAATCCGCCGACAAAGAAATCTCGAGGCACTTCGCCTTAAGCTTCTGGAAGACCCCAACAATTCGGAGGCGCAAGAGGAGCTGCTGCAGCGCTTATTTAGGGATTTACCCAAGGAAAAAGCCAATCCTGTAGACTCCCTGCTTTCCAATGCCAAAAAGGAATCTTTGGACCAAATTGCCTTTAGCACTCCCGGATTTGCTGTGAAGTTGAAGGAATCCGAAGCTGTTGCAATCAATCTGGAAAAAATCCTTCAAAGCCCGGGTTCAGCGGAGGATCTTCTGCTGGAAGAAGGAGATATTTTAGCTGTTCCCAAGCTTTTGCAGACAGTCCGAATGAGAGGTGATGTGGTCTATCCGACTACGCTGAGACACGAAACCGGCAGAGGTCTGAAATACTACATCAATGGAGCAGGTGGGTTTGAACGCAGAGCCAACCGAAAGCAAACTTACGTGGTCTATGCCAACGGGGCAGTAAAGCGAACCAAGGGCTTCTTGGGAATCAGAAATTACCCGACAGTGGAGCCAGGGGCAGAAGTGATCGTTCCTACCAAAGGACCGAGAGTTCCTCTTCGATTGGGAGACATTGTAGGAATCACCACAGGCTTAGCCACCTTGGCTTTGGTCCTTTCACAAATTGACTGGAACCAGCCATGACAGAGAACAAGCACTTTTCCGATAGCCAATTTACCCTTCGTGAGGTTGTCCAAAACCTTCGTGATTGGTTCATCTTTTTCTTATCCCAATGGAAAACACTTATCCTAGCGGGGATAGTAGGTTTGGCTTTGGGTGCTTTGGTTTCCATTTTCAAAAAACCCGTTTTTCATGCTGAGACTTCCTTTGTTTTGGAAGAAGGAGACGCCGGTGGAATCAGTCAGATGTCCGGACTGGCTTCCTTGGTTGGGGTGAATTTGGGTTCTTTGGGCAGCACCAGTGGGCTTTTCCAAGGAGACAACATCATGGAACTGTACAGGTCTGACCGCATGCTCGGCGAGACTTTGCTTAGTCCTTTTGATGAAGAAAAATTACTGATTGATCGATTTGTGGAGTTTGAGGAGCTGGATAAAAAATGGGCTTCCAAAGTCGATATTCCTTCCATGGACTTTTCGATTTCCAGAGAGCAGTTTTCTGTAGCCCAGGACTCGGTGGTCAAAGAAGTAGCCAAACTAATTCGGGAAAGGCAGCTTTCGGTTACCAAGCCTGACCGAAAACTGAGCATCATCCAGGTCAGTATTTCTTCCAAAGATGAGGCTTATGCCAAGGTTTTCAACGAAACTCTGGTGAGTAAGGTGAACACCTTTTACTTCGAGACCAAAACCAAAAAAACAGGGGAAAACCTGGCCATTCTCCAATCTCAGGCCGATTCGGTACGTGCTATTTTGGATGAAAGTATCGGTGCTTATGCCTCAGCTCAGGATCGCGTACCCAATGCCAACCCCTTGCTCACGAGCGCAACGGTAGAAAGTCGCAAGCGACAGATCGATGTGCAGGCAACAGGAGCGGTCTATCAGGAAATCGTCAAAAACCTGGAAATCGCCAAGGTAAATCACCGCAACAATTCCCCTTTGATCCAGATCATCGACTCTCCGAGATTTCCTCTCAAGCGAACTGAAATCCGATTGGTCAAAGGAATGGTCTTGGGAGCCATTATTACTGGATTACTCGTTCTTTTTGGACTCTACTTCCGCAGACTGTATCAAAAACATGTGCAGGAAAGCTAAACCCCAGCTGCCATGTTTGAAAAACTCACCTTACTTCCGCTCAGCAATTTTATCCGAAACAAGTCGATCCAGAACTTCTTGTTTCTGGCGATCATTCAGTCCTCCAACGTACTGATTTCCATCATCACCATGCCCTTATTGATTCAAAGCATTGGGGTGGATCAGTTTGGCTTGGTCAATCTGGCTCTATCAGTGATCATTTTGCTGAATATTCTGGTCGGCTTTGGGTATAACCTCAGTGCCCCAAGGGAAGTCGCCATCAATCAGGAAGACAAAGAATCCCTATCCCATTTGGTTTCCAATGTTTTCTCGGGGAAGATTATTCTGGCCTTGGTAGCTACAGTGGTCATTCTCATCGGGGCTTTTGGATTCAACCTCTTTCAGGAATATCGATTGATTTTGGTTTTCTCATCCTTATTGCTTTTCTCTGAAGCCACTCTGCCGCTTTGGTTTTTTCAGGGTATGGAAAAAATGAAGCTGGTCTCCATTGCCAATATTTTCTCCAAACTGCTCTTTTTGATGGGCATTGTGCTCTTCATTCACAGCCCTGAGCAAAGCCAATGGGTCAACTTTATGTTGGGTTTTTTTGGGCTTACTATCAACCTGATGCTCCTTTTTTATATCCATGCATTCATGGGTATCAAGTTTTATCGACCTGAGTTTTCAGCCATTTACCGAAGCTTAAAGGAAAATATCCTTCTTTTCTTCTCCAATTTGGCCAGTCATATCTCCATCAATGGAGGCCTGATTATTCTGAGTTTTTTTTCCGCTGCAGAGACCCTTGGGATGTATAGTTTGGCTGAGCGGGTGGTGATGGTCTTGCGGCTTTTTCCGGCTTTGATCATTCAGGCGATTTTCCCCAATGCTTCTAAATTGCATCAGGAAGATCCGGTTCGCTTTTTCCGCTTTCTCAAAAATGTCTACATGAGAGTTCTGCTGGCAGGAATGCTGATCTCTGCCGGGGCACATTTTACAGCCCCCTGGATTATCCGGGTGCTATCCCGATCAGACTTAGAAGAGTCAGTGATCTATCTGAAAATCTTGGCGGCTGTCCCATTTTTGGCCTGTTTGAATGTGGGAAATGTGACTTTGCTCTTGGTGGCTGATCTGAAGGAATTGCTCTTCAAGGCCAGTTGGATGATGTGCGTCTACATGATTGTGGTCTCAGCGATTTTAACCAGCTATTTGGGAGGCCTTGGGCTTTGTGTAGGAATTATTTCCACTGAGATTGTGGTGTTTTTGATTTGTCTCACCTTGCTCTATCGGCACAAAAAAGACCTGATCCGTGGCTTTTACACCTGATTCATCGGTTGCGATCATTTTGGTCAATTGGAATGGGCTGGAATTTACCCGGGCCTGTCTGAGCTCTTTGGAAAAAGTAGACTATCCCGATTTTCAGATCATTTTGGTGGATAATGATTCCAAAAAACCAGAAGGGCAGGTATTGAAAAAGGAGTTTCCAAAGACTCTTCTTCTGGAAAATGAACAGAATCTGGGCTTTGCCGGAGGAAATAATGCGGGAATCCGAAAAGCTTTGGAAATGGGTTTTACCCATGTACTGCTGCTGAACAATGACACGATAGTAGAGCCTGATTTTTTGGGAAAAATGATGCTGAATCTTTCGAAAAACCCAAAACTGGGAATTGTTCAGCCGATTATTTGCTTTTTGGATGAACCGGAGAAAATCTGGTCGGCAGGAGGAAAGTGGGGCTCATTGCTAGGTCGAGCTAAGACCTTGGGCGATAGAAAAATCCTAAAAAAATATCTGCCTCATTCCAATACTTTAGACTGGGCTACAGGCTGCTGTATGCTATTATCTCGGGAGGCGATTCTTAAGGCGGGACTGCTCAATGAGCAGTATTTCGCTTATTTCGAGGATGTGGAATGGTCGCTGAGAATCGCAAATCAGGGATTTGAAATCGGATTGGTGCCCGATGCAAAAATCTATCATGAAGCCGGGGCCTCCTCCAAAAAATCCCACTCAGAAGGAACCTTAAGCGCAAGAGTTTTCTACTACCATGTGCGGAATCAGTTTTTCCTGCTTAGAAGTCAAAAAGCTCCTTTTGGATTTATTTATCATTTAGGAAGATTTGCGCTTTGGATGTTCTATTTCCTTCTTAGAGGCCGCTTTCAAAAACTCAAAGCTGTTATAAAAGGAATCAAAGACGGGCTGTCTACTCCACTTAAACCCGCTCCGACATGGCCTTGATTTTTTTCATAATAATTGCCTTGGCTGTTGGGGCTGGCTTCCTCTGGACTCTGGAAAAGATGATTTTCCAAGGCAAATGGAGCTATTTTATATATTTCCTGGCGGCCTTTCTTCCATTCTACATTACCAGTCTCAGCGTGGTTTATCTAGCCACTCAATCGGCTGCCGTTGTTGGAGTATTTCAAGTGCTAAAAGAAGTGGTCGTATTGATCGCGCTTTTGGTTTTTATACTCTACCATCGAAAAATCGCAGAATACCCTTTCCGGTTGCAATCTACAGATTGGTTTTTCTTGGCTTTTTTGACTTTGGCCTTTTTATACCTTTTCCTGCCGATTGGACAGGCCTCCTTTCTGAATAAAGCTCTCTATTTTAAGAGCATGGTGATTCCGGGTTTTGTCTATTTTTTGGGCAGAAATACCTCCTTTTCGGATTTTGAAATTCATCGGGTTTTCAAGATCATATTTCTGATTGCCGTTGGAGCTTTTCTGGTCAATCTGGTCGAAAACTTTATTCTCAATGCTCACCTGCAGCAATTCACCGGTTATGCCTTGTACAATCAGGCAATCAATGACATTGATCCCACGGGAAATTTCGGATTGACTTGGACTTTTGAAACCCAAGCGGTAACCAAGCGCCTAGCCAGCTTCTTTTCTGACCCTTTGGAGATGGCGAGTTCGGTTTTGATGGGTTTTGCAGCCGGATTGATTTGGTTTTTGACTAGTAAGAAAGAATACAATTGGCTTTACCTTTTGGTGATGGCCTGTTCTCTTGGGAGTTTGGTATTCTCGGCTTCCAGAGCGGCATTTGGAGCTTTCTTCGTGATGATTTTCTTTATCGCCTTGGTATTTAGACTATACAAACTGATCGGGGCGGGCTTTTTAGCCTTGCTTGCTTTTGGGATTTATGTGGTATTTTTTGCTTCAGAGGATTTTTACTTTTTCGTCATAGATACCCTCACTTTTGAAAATACTTCCAGCATCGGGCACGTGGTCGAATGGCTCTTGGCTTTGGATTCCATGATTGCTAATCCATTGGGAATTGGTCTGGCGATGAGCGGAAATGCCGGAAGTGTAACTGATGAATTGAGAGTTGGCGGAGAAAATCAGTTTCTGATCTACGGAGTGCAATTGGGCTGGATTGGAATGCTATTGTACATCCTGATTATTGCTTCCGGGGTCGTGCTGAGTTTACGGGTATTTTATGGTATCGATTCTACCCCAAAGGCCAGGATCGCCTTTGTCGGTGCTACCACTAAGGTAGGTTTGCTTTTGCCACTTTTTACTGCCAATGCAGAGATGTACACCTACGTGGCTTGGGTAAGTTGGTGGATGATTGGCTTCTCGGTGAGGGAGTATGGGAGGGCTTTCACTAAGGAGTAAGAGGGGTCTAAAATGTCTAACGTTTTCGGGCTTTACGTTCGGGCGGATTTCTGGGCACAAAACTGTCAACCAGCACTGAACTTAAATAGAAGCACAAAGCTCCAAGTTTACACGTCACCCCGCCTGACGTAAAACCCGTCTTACCTGCTGGCGTTATCTATGGATGCTCAATTCCAATTTTGAATTGTTTGTGAAAATATTTCGCAATAATTCTAGTGTCGTTTGTAAACATAAAATTTGAATAAGATTTTAATTCAAACAAAGTTTCTGCGTCAACTAAATCTCTTTCAATGATTAAAGAAGGGCAACTTTGGTTGTTTTCTCCTAATATTTCTACAATCTCTTTTCGCGGTCTTTGAAAGTCAACATAATTAATTTCTAACTCCTGTCTTAATTTAGGGTAGTAACTCAAAAGTCCTTCAATAAAAGCACAATGAGGACAATAATATTTCATACTGTCATCACTGATTTTTAAGTCGGTAAAGTCTGCTTTTAAAAGAAATAATTTTGCCTTCATAAAGTCATTATTTTAAACGTTTTATGTCAATTCGATAATGTTGTAATTGATGTCGGTACGCTTTTAGGAAACATTGACGTATATGCAAAATGAGACCGCTTAGGGAACATATCGCATATAGATTGTTGCACTAAACCTGCGGTAGTTTCTCCGATTAGCAGCCCAAAAGAGGTATCTTTTTGATTCATTCTTAACCGTTTTCAATCATGAAAAAAAAGAGAACCTCCTCCAGACCGCTTGCTCCAAGATAGCGGGATTTGCTGAACTACTGGCCAAGTTTGAGCAAAAAGTTACC
>NZ_BTPE01000015.1:0-97644 GCF_036245645.1 Algoriphagus taiwanensis
CTATTTTTGACCACATTACCTTCAAATCAAAGATTAAGAAAAAAGCACGTGGGAAGACGTGCTTTTTGATTTTTTATACATGAACATGCCGCTCTGCATGGTAGGAGGATCGGACAAGCGGACCGGACTCTACGTACTTTAGTCCTCTTCTTAGCCCTTCTTCTTTGTAATGTGCAAATAGATCCGGATGAATGAATTCTGCTACTTCGATATGTCTTTTGGTAGGCTGTAGGTATTGACCTAGCGTGAGAATATCACATCCGTTTTCTACCAAGTCATCCATGGCTTTGTAGACTTCTTCCTTGGTCTCACCCAGTCCTAGCATAATTCCGGTTTTGGTTCTTTTTCCGTAGGCTTTGGTGAGTTTGATTTGCTCGAGAGAGCGGTCGTATTTGGCTTGGGGTCTGACCATTCTATAAAGTCGGCCTACGGTTTCCATATTATGGGAAACTACTTCCTGACCTCCTTCGATCATTCTGTAAAGAGCATCCCAATTTCCTTTTACATCAGGAATGAGCGTTTCAATGGTCGTAGCAGGAGACAATTCCTTGGTCAATACCACGGTTTGATACCAAATCTCAGCTCCCCGATCTTTGAGTTCATCACGGTTTACCGATGTGATTACTGCATGTTTTACACCCATCAATTGGATGGCTTCAGCGACTCTTCTCGGCTCGTCAGTGTCATATTCATTAGGTCGGCCAGTGGCCACTGCGCAGAAAGAGCAGGATCGGGTACACACATTACCCAAAATCATAAATGTAGCAGTGCCGGCTCCCCAGCATTCGCCCATATTGGGACAGTTGCCACTTTCACAGATGGTATGCAGCTTATGCTGATCTACCAGTTTTCTTACTTTGGCATATTCCTTTCCTACAGGTAGCTTCACCCTCAGCCAGTCGGGCTTTTTTCTTTTGGTTGCTTCCTCGGAAATTACAGGTAATTCAATCATGTCGGGGAAATTTGGTACAAAGGTAATTCAGGACATCACAAATGCCAATCACTTCCTGAATCCGTAATAAAAGGTGAAGTAGGCAGATTGGAAAATCTGATTGTTTTCAGCAGTCGGGATCAGGGGGATTTCTTTGCTATAACCCTCAAGCATGTAGCCCAGTTCCAATCCCGTGGCACTACTTCGGAATACTCCAAATTCAAACATCAAAGCAGCCTTGACATGGGCTCCAATGGCTAATTCAGATTCTCCAAGACCTTGGAAAAGTCGCCCGGTTCCTAAGATGTTAAATCTACTTTGGTGGACTTCAGGGTCGTATTGCTCAGTTACTGTTTCCAGTCGATTCAAAGCATATTCGATGTAATAGGGAGCGATCAGCCCCAAGCTGGGACCTACGGCCGCCAAAGCGGAAACCTGAACTCCCTGGTTGGGTGCTTTTTTAAATAAGACCACCTCTCGGCCATAGTGCGGTCTGATTGCGTAGAGGTAATTGGATTTTCCGAAAATATAACTATTGCCCAATACGGTATTGTATCGGGTTTCTTTTTGATTCTTTACATTGGATAGTTCTACTCCCCAAAAGGAAAACTGACTGTCATCTATCCGAGTCCCGGCTTTAAAAACAAATCCTCCGATCAGTCCTCCGTTGGTGTTTTTATTCAAACCAAAAAGATATTCCTTGTCGTATTCATAATTTCCCACGTCATCTCTTTGGGCATAGGCCGCATTTAGGTTCAGTAAGGAAAAGATAAAAAGGAGGATAGGGAGTTTTCGCATTTGTTCTCGCGGATTTTGCCTACGTTTTAGAGGTATTTAACTCGAAATTAAAAGTAAGAGTTTAACTCGAGGATAAAAAGATGGTTTTTGATCCAGCTATTGATTCTTCTTTTTCAAAAAGTGAAGAAAAATTTTCAAATCACCTCCATCAGAGGATTAAAACCGATATTTGAACAAAAGAATATTAAACCCAAATAAATCGATCCACGATGTGCTATTTATTCGAAAGTTTTAAAGGCTGGAAAGGCTATTGTGAAGAAAGGCAGGTCTCTTTGGTCCAATCTGTCATAGAATATGAGATTGAGCAAAAGAATTCTTCTGAAGAAAGAATCAAATCGGGACTGGCAGAGGCATATAGGGTCATGAAAGAGGCCGTGACTACCGGGTTGACAGAAGACATGACCTCCCGGTCAGGAATGATCGCCAATGGAGCCAAAAAGGTATTTAATCACCCCTTGGCAGTATTGTCTCCAGAGTTTCAGCAATTGATTTCCAGGGCATTGGCTGCCAAAGAGGTGAATTCCTGCATGGGTAGGGTAGTGGCTGCCCCTACGGCTGGAGCATCAGGGATTCTTCCTGGTGCACTGGTGACTCTACAGGAAATTCATGGGTTGAGCGATGAAAAGATTATTGAAGGCCTGCTGGTTGGAGCCGGAATAGCCTTGATTATTGAGGAGAAGGCTAGCTTGGCAGGTGCTGTTGGTGGCTGTCAGGCCGAGACAGGCTCGGCTGCTGCAATGGCTGCCGGAGCAATTGTTTATTGCCTTGAAGGTACTACGGATCAAATTTTCAACGCGGTGGCAATCACCATTCAATGTATGCTAGGCTTGGTATGTGACCCTGTGGCCGGCTTGGTGGAGGTGCCCTGCGTAGTTCGAAATGCAAGCGCTGCTTCCATTGCTTTTAGTTCGGCCCAGATAGCCATAGCTAATGTTGGATCTGTAATTCCAGTGGATGAATGTATAGAAGCAATGGGAGAGATAGGAGCTTCCATGGAAAGTCGCTATAAGGAAACGGCTTTGGGAGGCCTAGCAGCTACTTTGACAGGTCAGGAAATCTCAAATCGAATCCTAATTCAGGATATTGAGATCCTTCCAGACGAAACCTTACCCGATTAAATTTTGAAAGAAGGGAATGGACAAAATCTGTTCTATGGTTAAGCTAAAAAAGCAAGCCCAAAATAGCCCACTGATGAACATATAGAGAAAAATCTTCCTTTTTTGGGTGCCAAAGGAAACCAATATCAATGTGCCTCCAATCGGGGTAAGTAGGAGTGGGGTCAAAAAGGCAATTCCGATAATTCCTGATTTTTGCCATACCTGAACAATCCTTCTTGATCGCTTACTGAATATTGGTCGCTTTTTTATAAGGTGTTTTTCAACCAATTTTTTTATCTCTGTTCCTATGAAAGTGAAGATGAACACGCTGGTCATCATTCCAGCTATGGTGACAAATACAGTTTCAAAAAAGGAATAACCAGCTGCATACCCCAAAACTGGGCCACTGATAAATTTGAAGAGACTCAGTACATAAATTCCAAAAAATGTAATCAAGGCTTCACTCATATCAAAAAGAAGATGTATGCTATGTAGCAAGCCAATAAAACCAACCCTTCAAAGTAGGAAATCTTCATTTTGGTTTTCATCAATGGGAAAAGAATGGCTGAGAATCCAATCATCCAAAGAAAATCAGAACTCAGAAATGCATCTGAGACTCCGATAGGCTTGATAATGGCTGTAAGTCCAATAATCGATAGGATATTGAGAATATTACTGCCCAGGATATTTCCCAAAGCCAAGTCTGTTTTTTTGGAAAGTGCCGCAAGGATGGAAGTAATCAATTCAGGTAAGCTGGTCCCAATGGCGATTACTGTTACCCCGATCACTCTTTCTGAGATGCCAAATTCCCGTGAAATTAGGACTGCATTTTCTACCAAAAGCTCTGAGCCGAAATAAAGCCCTACAATGCCTGCCAGAAAAAGCCCCACAGATGCCAGCCAAGAATAGCTTTTTACTTCTTCCAATTCTTCATCGGCTTCTTTCACTCCTTCTTTGATTCCTGAGCCAAGATTCCGGAAAAGATAGGCGTTGAAAGCGATAAAACTCCCAAAAAGTAAAATGCCTTCCCAAAGCCCAATCTGACCGTTTAGGCTTAGCAAATAAAAAACTACCGTGACAATCATCATCAAGGTATAATCAAATCTCAGATGTTGGCGGGAAATCAAAATGGGATAAAATAGACCACTGAGTCCCAATACAAGCCCGATATTTGCAATATTTGAACCGACCACGTTGCCTATTGAAATATCAGCGTTACCCTTTAGTGCAGCATTTATGCTCACTAGGAGTTCAGGGGCAGAAGTGCCAAATGAAACAATTGTCAGCCCAATCAGGCCTGCAGATAGGCCAAGTTTGAGAGCTATGGAGGATGCACCGTCTACAAGGAATTTTCCACCAAGCAATAAGATAACAAGCCCTAAAATGAGGAATAAATAAGGAGTCATAGATTAAAGTTTTGGTCCAAAAGCCAAGTCTCCTGCATCACCAAGGCCTGGAACAATGTAGGATTTGGAGTTGAGTTTTTCATCTATGGCCCCAATCCAAAGTGAATGGGGGATTTTCAGATTTTCTTTAATAAACTGGACTCCCTCAGGTGCTGCAATAACTGCCGCAATGTGAATTATTTTTGGCGTTCCGTGCTGCAGTAGTGTTTCTATTGATTTCAGGAATGATTTTCCAGTTGCAAGCATGGGGTCGGCTAGGATCACGGTTTTCCCTTCAAGTGATGGAGAGGCGTGGTAGCCCAAGTTTATTTTGACATCCTCGCCTTCCTCTCTAAATGCTCCAATAAAGCCGCTTTCTGCATGGTCAAAGAAATTCAGAAATCCTTGATAAAAAGGAAGTGAGGCCCTCAGAACAGCAAATATCACTGGCTTTTCTTCTGGGATTCTGGCAAGTATTGGAGAAAGAGGGGTCTGAATGGTTTTCTCAGAAAATTGCAAGGTTTTAGAAATTTCGTATGCCAAAATTTCACCTAGACGTTCCAGATTTTTCCTAAACCTCAAGCTGTCTTTTTGAATCTCAATATCTCTAAGCTCGGTGAGAAACCGATTGGCAATGGAAGGAGTATCGGTTAGTTGAAACATGCAGCTAATTTACAAGAAAAAACCCGGCTTAGAATCCGGGTTTTGCTTGTCATTTTATTTCAAAAGAAACTTTCCTTGCCAATTGCCTTGCATCTGAAGACCCTTTATCTACACTGGTGTCTTCCCCATACCCTTTATAAGTAAGTCTGGAAGGATCTATTCCTGAAGCCACAAGGATATCATATACGGATTTCGCTCTCTTTTCTGAAAGATTAATGTTGTAGTCTTCAGGTCCCAATTCGTCAGCATACCCCTTGATTTCAATGCCAATGGTAGGATTCTTCTTAAGGAAGTTGCTAACATAGGCCAAGGTATTATTAGAGAAGGACAAAGGTGTGGCGCTGTCAAATGCAAAATAGACTCCCACATATCCTTCTTGTATAGACTTTTTCAAGTAATCTTCCTGTTCTTTGATTTCTTCTAGAGGACATCCATTATTGGCTCCAGGGCCAGGAAGAAAAGGACAGGCATCTTGATGATCAGCTATTCCGTCATTGTCAGAGTCCAAAGTGATTCCGGCGAAGGAAACATGAGCGCCTACAGGGGTATTTGGTTCTTTATCCAAATAATCTGGAACACCATCTCCATCAGAGTCCTTCAGCATATCCATGATAGAATTGACCTCAGAAGCTAATTCTTCTTTTGTAGCGTATTTATCGCTAGCAATATACCAGTCTGCATGCTGCTCTGCCCCTCCTAAATAGAAGGCTAAGCCTAATGTACCTGTCCACCATCCACCCGGAGCGTGTACAAAGGGATTAGTAGGGGGATTAGGTATGAATGGGGCGTTGTACCTATTGCCATCAAAAGTGTAGGTTTGTCTGCCATTATGAATATAGGTGATGTCACCGGTCAGAGCGATCTTGTTCGTCAGCTTGAATTGCCCAGTAACACCTGTAATTATATTGTAGACATAATCAGGCTCTTGATTAAATACAGTTTCCTCAAAAGTCAATCTTCCGAATCCGGCTCCAAAATGACCTAGCATACCCAGCCTCGGACTTAATTTTTCAAAGTTTAGCATTCGGCCCCAGTTCATTACCATTTGGGCGTTCACTCTGATATAGTCAGTTGAAAATTCAGGACTTTCACCTTTTGCTTCGTTAAAAGTGCCAAATCCGAAATCTCCCTTAAACCCAAAATATTCATTTAGCATATATCGAGCTCCAATATCTGCATGACCAATATTTAGAGTAGGAGAAAAATAATCAGGAGATAATGGGCCCATTGATTTGTTAAAACCTCCGCTAACCTCTAGTGACCAGCGATTAAAAGCTTTTTCTTGAGAATACAGGCTATTTGTTACTCCAAGTAGGAATAACATAGCAACAAACTTTTTCATTGGATGATTTAGGGTGTTTAGAATGACACTTCAAAAGTAGAAAAACTTTTTATTCTCCAAGTATGGATAAAAAAAAAGCCTGACTTCAGAGTCAGGCTTTTTTTGGAGCATCAAAATTTATTTCAATTCGAAGCTAGCTCTTCTTGCCATTTGACGTGCATCAGCAGATGCTTTGTCTACGCTTGTATCTTCTCCATATCCTTTGTAAGAAAGTCTGGAAGCATCAACACCAGAAGCAACCAACAGGTCATAAACTGCTTTTGCTCTTCTTTCAGAAAGCTTGATGTTGTAGTCTTCTGGACCTAATTCATCAGCATATCCTTTTACTTCTACATTGACACCTGGGTTTCTCTTAAGGAAGTTAGAAACGTACTGAGCTGCACTTACAGAGTATCCTAGTGGCTTATCGCTGTCAAATGCATAGTATACATTTACGTATCCATCGTTGATCGCTTTTCTCATGTAGTCAATTTCCTCACGGATTTCTTCAACTGGACATCCGTTTGTAGAAGCAGGACCAGGAAGGAATGGACACTTGTCCAAGTGGTCAGGAGTTCCGTCACCGTCAGAATCCAAAGTCATACCAGCAGCATTTACCCTAGCTCCAGCAGGAGTGTTTGGCTCTTTGTCCAAGTAATCAGGAACACCATCACCGTCAGAATCCTTCAACATATCCTTGATTCCGTTGATTTGAGTAGCCAATTCTTCTTTAGTGGCATATTTATCAGCTGCAATAAACCAGTCAGCATGCTGCTCTGCTTTGCCAAGGTAGAAGTTAAGACCAAGAGTACCAGTCCACCAAGTACCGTTAGCACCGTAGAAACCGTTGCTGATATCAGGTCTGATAGCTTCTGCACCGTCCCAAGTTACTGTCTGACGACCGTTGAGGATAGTGGAGATATCACCTACTAAAGCAACTCTTTCACTGATTTTGAATTGAGGAGTAATACCGAAGATTAGGGTATACACATTGTCGTCAAAATCATTGAAGGCGTTAAGTTCTGGATTTACCAATCCAATACCCGCACCACCATGCATTAACAAACCGAATTTTCTGGTGAAAGACTCAAAGTTCATTACCCTACCAATATTGGCAACACCTTGTAGATTCAATCTAAAATATTTGGTGTCAAAAGGTAAACTTTGGGAATCATTGCCCTGAGCTTCACGAACTGACCCAAAACCATAATCTAGTTTAAGGCCAAATTTCTCATTGAACATGTAGCGAGCTCCGAACTCAATATGCCCAAGGTTGAGGGACGGAGAGAGGAAGTTTCTGTTGAGAGGGGCCATCGGCTTGTTGAAGCCGCCTCCTACTTCAAGAGAAAACTTGTTGAATTCCTGAGCATTGGCAGAAATTGCCATTGCACCAGCCATAATTGTTGAGAGTATGAGTTTTTTCATGAGAAAAAATTTTTTGTTCAGTTTTTATTTAAGTGATTGATGGATGCAGGGACAAATTTATAAACTTTTAACTTATTGCAAATCTAGATGAAATATTTAAATCTCAATTATACCGAGTTAAATATCCCTCTAATTATCCGCAAATATTTCAATAATACAACATAATTAATGCCAATATGGAATTTTTAAAGCAGTTACTTGGCCTTTCTGGAGTCTCAGGAGATGAATCCTTGGTTTCCGATTGGCTTATTAAACAGATACTACAACGGATGGGTAGCTGGAAGGTTTGTCCCAAAATCTATTCTGGGGAAGATTTTCATGATGCGATTCTTTTGAAGTTTGGAGAGCCTCGTACAGCGGTTTTTGCGCATATTGATACCATAGGATTTATGGTCAGATACAATAATCAACTAATTCCAATCGGCGGGCCAGAATTTATAGAAGGAACAAAGTTGGTAGGGAAAGATAGTTTAGGAGAGATCAGATGTAAGCTCGCAGGTACAGAAGATGCCATGTTTTATGATTTTCCACGGGCAATTGAGCGAGGAACTCGCCTTACTTTTGAGCAAAACATCAGAATCAGTTCTGGATTTATACAGGCGGCTTATTTGGACAATAGACTAGGTATATATAATGCATTTCGTCTTTGTGAAAACTTGGAAAACGGTTGGGTGGTTTTTTCTACTTACGAAGAACATGGCGGAGGAAGTATGCCATTTCTTTTGAAGTTTATACAGGAAACAGCTCCTATCAAGCAGGCACTAATTTCGGATATTACCTGGATTACTGAAGGGATTGAGCATCATCAGGGAGTTGTTATTTCTTTGAGAGATAAATTCATTCCTAGAAAGAAGTTTTTGGACCGTGTCTTGGCCTTGGCAGATCAAAGTAAAATCCCTTATCAGCTGGAGGTTGAAGCTTATGGAGGTAGTGATGGGAGGGAGGTCCAATTTTCACCCTATGCCATTGACTGGTGTTTTATCGGAGCAGCAGAAGATCATGTCCATTCTCCTGACGAAAAAGTTTCTTTGGCTGATTTGGACGCCATGATTTCGATGTATGAATATTTAATGAAAGAGCTTTAAGCATAATCCATGAAAAGAAAGATTAAAGACAAGGATTTCGAACTGTATTTGAAGGGTGATCAGTTGAAGTCAAAACTTAAAGACCTGGGTAAAGAAATAACAGCAGATTTTCTAGGGGAGGATTTGGTGGTATTTGGGGTGCTCAATGGCTCCTTTATGGTCATGGCCGATTTGGTAAGGGCAATTGACCTACCTTTGAAGTGTGAGTTTTTGAGGATTTCTTCCTATTCGGGAATGGAAACGACGGGAAAAGTTCAATCCGTGTTAGGACTTACTACAGACATAACCGGAAAAAGTGTTCTGATTATTGAAGACATAGTCGATACTGGAGTCAGCATGGATTTTCTTTTGAAGGAACTTAAAAAACATCATCCGAAACGATTGGCTATCGCTACTTTGCTTTTTAAAAAGGATGCTTTTCGGTTTAATTACCCCTTAGATTATGTGGGTTTTGAAATTCCCAATAAATTTGTCGTCGGCTTTGGCTTGGATTACGATGGTTTTGGCAGGAACTTGCCAGACCTTTATCAACTCAGTTTAAGTTAATACACCATTCAAAAATGCTAAATATTGTTCTCTTTGGCCCTCCAGGCGCAGGTAAAGGCACTCAAAGTGAGAAGCTCATCGAAAAATATAAATTGACCCACTTATCTACAGGAGATCTTTTCCGAAAGCACCTAGGAGAGGGTACAGAATTGGGTCTCTTGGCCAAAAAGTACATGAATCAAGGCCATTTGGTACCCGACGAAGTTGTGATCCAAATGGTAGAGGATAAAATCAACTCCACTCCGAATAGCAAAGGTTTTATTTTTGATGGTTTTCCAAGAACAACCGCTCAAGCGGAAGCTTTGGATGTAATGCTTCAAAAAAACTCCATGTCTATTTCCGGTATGATTGCTTTGGATGTTCCTGAGGATATCCTTCGAGAGCGAATCAAGGAAAGAGGAAAGACTTCAGGAAGAGCAGATGATCAGGATGACGAAAAAATAACCACTAGAATAAAGGTGTACTTATCAGAAACCCTTCCTGTGGCTAAGTATTACGAAAATCAAGGAAAGTTTACCAAGATTCACGGAGTAGGTCAGATTGATGAGATTTTCCAAAACATCTCAGAAGTGATTGATGCCTATTGATTTCCCATAATTTTCTAATTTTGCACTTCCAAGACATGGCTAGGCTCTCGGGCTTAGCCTTTTTCATTCTATATCATGGCCGATTCAAACTTCATTGATTACGTAAAATTCTGCTCCAGATCAGGTGCCGGAGGCGCGGGTTCTGTTCATTTCCGAAGAGAAAAGCACGTGCCCAAAGGAGGACCTGATGGAGGAGATGGAGGCCGTGGTGGGCATATTATCCTTCGTGGAAATGCCCAGTTGTGGACATTGCTTCACCTGAAATACAAAAAGCA
Source organism: Algoriphagus taiwanensis (assembly GCF_036245645.1). NCBI lineage: Bacteria > Pseudomonadati > Bacteroidota > Cytophagia > Cytophagales > Cyclobacteriaceae > Algoriphagus > Algoriphagus taiwanensis. Next base: position 10,114 of record NZ_BTPE01000015.1, read on the forward strand.
CGTCATTGCCGAGCCCGGCAAAGGAGGTGAAGGAGGACGCAGGACAGGGGCAGATGGCAAAGATGTCATACTTGAAGTTCCATTAGGCACAGTGGCCAAAGATGCCGAGACAGGAGAAAAGCGATTTGAAATCACCGAAGATGGACAGGAAGTGATCCTGACATCAGGAGGACGCGGAGGATTGGGAAATGACCATTTTAAAACATCTACCAATCAAGCCCCACATTATGCTCAACCCGGAGAGCCGGGGATTGAGGAGTGGATTATCCTCGAACTCAAACTTCTGGCAGATGTAGGATTGGTGGGATTCCCTAACGCAGGAAAATCGACACTGCTTTCTTCCATTTCTGCCGCAAGACCTGAAATCGGCGATTATCCATTTACCACACTAGTTCCTAATCTGGGTGTAGTAGGCTATAGAGACGACAAGTCCTTTGTCATGGCTGATATTCCCGGTATTATTGAAGGAGCAGCAGAAGGAAGAGGACTTGGCATCCGGTTTTTAAGACATATTGAAAGAAACTCCATTCTTCTTTTTCTAATCCCCTCAGACGCCCCGGATATTGGAGAGCAGTATCGAATTTTGCTCAACGAACTGGAGAAATACAATCCTGAACTCCTGGATAAAAAAAGGATCCTGGCAATTTCAAAAGCTGATATGCTAGACGAGCAGCTAATGAAAGAAATGGAGCAGGAAATCCCCAAAGATATCCCTTACCTCTTTATATCCTCAGTCAGTCAGTTTAATCTGGAAAAACTGAAAGATTTGATTTGGCAGGCTATCCATCAATAGAAGTGTCACTTTGTCAGAAAATCCCCTCTGGCAAAAAACTTGTAGGTTGAGGCGAGACCAACTATTGCCCGAATATTATGAAAAACAAAGATCACGTGGAACAAGAACCTAAAGCGCAGACGGAAGAGCAACTAGTGGAAGAGACTCAAAAAGAAACAGCAGCTCAAAGCCAAGAGGAAGTACAGGAAGAAGAAAATAAAGAAGCTAAGCTTGAAGCTGAGGTGGCAGATCTTAAGGATAAATACCTTCGGCTCTATTCTGATTTTGAAAATTTCAGAAAGCGAACAGCAAAAGAAAGACTCGACCTGATTCAAACTGCTTCAGAAGGTGTATTGAAAGACTTGATCCCCGTAGTGGATGATTTTGAGCGGGCTTTCAAAGCTTCAGAAAAGGAAAAAGACGCAGTCAAAATCCGGGAAGGTAATCAGCTGATCTTTCACAAATTGGTTAGAATCCTTGAATCCAAAGGATTGAAAGTCATGGAAGATTTGATTGGGAAACCCTTTGATGCCGAGACTCAGGAAGCAATCACTCAGATACCTGCGCCATCAGAAGAAATGAAGGGAAAGGTCATAGATGTGGTGGAAAAAGGATATACACTTGGAGAAAAAGTGGTCCGATACGCCAAAGTAGTAACCGGAGCATAAAATCATGGCAAAAAGAGATTATTACGAAGTATTGGGAGTGAGCAAATCAGCCACAGCCGATGAGATCAAAAAGGCTTATCGGAAATTGGCTATTCAGTTTCACCCTGATAAAAACCCGGGAAATCCTGAGGCAGAAGAGAAGTTTAAAGAAGCGGCAGAGGCTTACGAAGTTCTGAGCAATCCGGACAAAAAGGCCCGTTACGATCAGTTTGGTCATCAAGGACTAGGCGGCAACGGTGGCTTCGGCGGCGGCGGAATGAACATGGAGGATATTTTCTCCCAGTTTGGAGACATCTTCGGCGGCGGCGGTTTTGGGTCTTTTTTTGGTGGAGGAGGCGGAGGCCGAAGAACCAAGAAAGGAACCAACCTTCGGGTAAAGCTCAAGCTGAATTTGCAGGAAATCGCAAATGGCGTTGAGAAAAAAATCAAAGTAAAGCGTCATGTAGTGGCTCCAGGAGTCACTTTCCAGACTTGTTCTACTTGCCAAGGAACCGGACAGATCAAAAAGGTAGTGAATACCATGCTCGGACAGATGGTGTCAGCTAGCACCTGTGCGGTCTGTGGAGGAAGCGGGCAGATTGTAGATAAAAAACCAGCGGAAGCAGATTCCAAAGGATTGATTATAAAAGAAGAGATTATCTCTATCAATATCCCTGGCGGTGTAGGCGAAGGTATGCAGCTCAGCATGTCAGGAAAAGGAAACGAAACTCCAGGAGGAATTCCCGGAGACTTGTTGATTGTCATTGAAGAGGCGGAGGACAAAGTGCTTCAGCGTGACGGTAATAATGTGGTCTACGACCTTTATATTTCTTTTATAGATGCAGCTTTGGGATCTTCCATTGAAGTTCCTACCATAGATGGCAGGGTGAAAATCAAAATTGATCCAGGAACTCAAAGCGGAAAGATGCTTCGACTCAAGGGAAAAGGAATTAAGGATATCAATGGGTACTCCCGTGGTGATCAATTGATTATGGTCAATGTCTGGACTCCTACTCAATTGTCCAAAGAAGAACGGGCTATGCTGGAATCTCTCAAAAATTCGGAAAATTTCAAGCCAGATCCCGGAAGACAAGACAAGTCCTTTTTCGATAAAATGAAGGAATTTTTCTAAAACTATTCAAGCCAGAAGCAATTCTGGCTTTTTTTATATTTTTAAAAAACCTTTTACCCTCCGAGTCGTACCCTATCCGTATGTTAAAAAATTTGTGTCTGCTTTACACTTGGATTTTCCTAGGGCTAAATTCCGGACAGGCGCAATTTGTCAAAGAATACCAAGTCTCTGATGTCAAAGGGTTTGAGCTGGTAGACCTTAAGTTTTCTTCTTACAAAAGCCAAATCCAATTGCGCAGGTCCAAATCCTACGGACCTCTGCATATTCATGGGCATTTGGCACAATCCAATATTCTTCCTGAGTTCAATTATGCCATCGATAAGGAAATTCTTTCGGCATCCTTGGTGCATAAAAACATTGAAACAGATAATTTGGGAAAGAGTATTACCTCCAAGTTGTTTTCTTCCAATACTGATTATGATCACTCTTGGGATATCAGCCTGAATTCTAATTTTTTGTATGATCTAAACTTCAATTTAGGAATGGGGAAGTCCGAGCTGGATATCAGTCATCTTCCGATAGCCGGTCTGAAAGTCCGAAGTGCAAGCTCGGACGTAAAGATATTTTTTGGCGATCCGGTTCCTAACTCAGTTACCATGGATACCCTATTGGTTACTTTGAGTATGGGACTTCTGGAAGTGGCTGACGCAAATTTTACAAATGCCAGGGAAATGATTTTTGAGGTAGATTATGGAAAAATCAAACTTGACTTTTCCGATGGCCTTCCTCAATCCTGCAAAGTAATTTCTGCGGTCAGTGTAGGCAGCGTTCAGGTAGTTTTGCCTCCGGAAAAATACCCTGTCAAAATCAAAATGAATACTACCCCGATGTGCAGAACCGTCCTGCCGAAGTACCTTAAGTCCACCGAAAAAGGTATCTATGTGACCAAAGGATTTAGCGCATCCGATCCCCGGCTATTGGAAATGATCATCGACGTAGGGGTAGGTTCTGTGACCATCGAATAGAAAAAAATGCTTCAAATCACCGGCCTGAATAAATCATACGGAAATCACCAAGCCCTTAAGGATGTGGACATGAGCGTTCCATCAGGAGTGGTTTTTGGGCTTTTGGGTCCAAATGGCGCAGGCAAAACCACCCTGATCAGAATTGTCAACCAAATCATCGAGCAGGACAGCGGAGTGGTAGAGTTGGACGGAAAGACTCTTTCTCCCTCTGATATTCGAAAAATCGGATATCTGCCTGAGGAAAGGGGGCTTTATAAGAAAATGAAGGTGTGGGATCAGTTGTTGTATTTTGCTCAGCTCAAAGATCTCCCTCCAAATGAAGCCAAGCTACAGATCAAATCCTGGCTGGAAAAATTGGATTTGGGAGCCTGGAGAGACAAGAAAATAGAAGACCTTTCCAAAGGGATGGCCCAAAAGGTCCAATTTATCTCCACGGTCATTCATCGGCCTTCTCTTCTGATTTTGGATGAACCCTTCTCCGGGTTTGATCCTGTCAATGCCGAAATTATAAAAAATGAGATTCTGGAATTGAAGGAAAAGGGCACCACGGTTATCCTCAGTACGCACAGGATGGAATCAGTGGAGCTACTCTGTGATCATGTAGCCATGATTAACCGATCCCGGAAAATCCTTGATGGTACAATCCAACAAGTAAAAAACAGCTTCCGACCTGAGGTATTCGAAATTACCCTGACTCAACTCAAGCAAACCATTCCCCAAGAATGGATACCCAGGCAAGTGGAAGATCATTGGCATTTTTCTTTGCCTCTTTCCGGCAAAACTCCAAATCAGCTTTTGTCAGAACTCATGGAGCTGGGAGAGGTCTTGGTATTTCGGGAAAAAATCCCATCCATGGAGGAAATTTTCATTCATCAGGTAAAAGCAAAGGCAAATGAATAAGGTTCTTTTAGTCATTCAGCGGGAGTATCTAGCTCGGGTCAAGAAGAAATCCTTTTTGATCGCTACTCTACTGACTCCTTTGATTTTTCCTGCCATCATGGGGGTTTTTGTCTGGATTGCTGTCAATGAAAGTGAAAACCAATCTCTCCGGATCATTGAGGTGTTTGATGAGACTGGCTTGTTTTTCATGGAGAGTTCAGACCAGTATGCTTTCGTTTCTTCAGATTTGGAATTGGAAGAAGCCAAAAAAATGGTGCAGGAGGGTGAGCGGTATGGCTTGCTATTGATCCCCAAAATTAATCTTGAGGATCCAAAAGGAATTCAATATTTCGGTGCCGAGAATCCCAGCATGAGCTTGATGAGCTATCTGGAAGGGGCCCTCAAGCGGAAAATTGAGGATCAAAAGCTATATGAGAAAGGAATTGATCCTGCAGTGATCAAGGAAATCCGGACCTCAGTCTCCATCCAGTCCATTACTTTGTCCGAAGGTGGAGAGGAAAAAATCAATGATGCCACAGTGAATTATGCCTTGGGATTCCTGGCGGGAATTCTGATCTACATTTTCATTTTTGTGTATGGAAATCAAATCATGCAAGGCGTCATCGAGGAAAAATCCAGCCGAATAGTAGAAATATTGGTTTCCTCACTCCGCCCTTTTCAGCTCATGATGGGGAAAATAGTAGGAATCGGAGCCGTAGGCCTAACTCAGTTTTTGATTTGGGTAGTATTGATCGGGACACTCACTTCCGTGGTGGTAGGTGTGTTGGGCATGCAAATGCCTCAGCAGCAGGCTATTGAAATGGCAAGCCCTGAATTGGCTCAGGCAGCCATGCCTGATACGGAGGTTGGGCAAATTCTTCAGGTTATTCAGGGTATCGATTTTGTTTCTCTGGTGGTAAGTTTTATCATCTATTTCTTGGGAGGGTATTTGCTCTACGGGGCGCTGTTTGCGGCAGTAGGCTCTGCAGTAGATGCTCCTTCCGATGCCCAGCAATTCATGTTTCCGATCACTATTCCACTCATTGTGGCATACATGGGACTTTTTGTCTTTGTGCTTCAGGATCCCAATAGCACGACTTCGTTTTGGCTATCCATCATTCCTCTTACCTCACCGATTGCTATGATGGGAAGAATCAGCTTCGGGGTGCCTTTTTGGGAATTATCACTCTCTGTAGGCTTATTGATCGGAGGATTCTTGTTTACCACCTGGTTAGCTGCCAAAATTTACCGAATCGGTATACTCATGCATGGAACCAAGCCAACTTACCGAATCCTTTGGAAGTGGATCAGAACCAGCCAATAAAAAAAATCCCGGCCAAATGACCGGGATTTGTTGTTATTTCAGGTAAGCTGATAGCATCCAGACTACCTTTTCCTTAGCTGTAATGTAATCGCTCATCAAGGTCACCGTACCCTCATCGCCATTGGCTGATGCTTCCTCCAATGTTTTTCTTTCCAAGTTCAATAGGTGATTAAGATTTTCTCTTACGATCTCCACCATTTTCTTGGCATCATGAACTTCCTTAGCCTCCTTGATCCCGGAGTTTTCGATGTATTCTCCATAAGAAGAATAAGGGCGCTCTCCCAAAGTCAATATCCGCTCCGCCACCTCGTCTACCTGCGCATTGGCAGTAGTATAGAGTTCTTCGAATTTGGCATGAAGCTCAAAGAAATTAGGCCCGGATACATTCCAGTGGAAATTTCTAAGATTTTGATAATACACTTGGTAGTTGGCCAAAAGCTTGTTCAGCGTTTTTACCAAGTTTTTTGAGTCTTTAATTTCTAATCCTATGTCGTTGGTTTTCATTTTCAAAGTAGTTTTTTGCTTTTGATTAATACCTTAAATTTACTCAAATTGGACCGGAAAAGCCAACTGATAAATTCTATCACCAACTTATACTTTCTATGACCTTGGGGAGTTAAATAGGGTGAATAGCTACAAATTGCATAGATGAAGACCCCTTTTCAGGATTTAACCTCCATTGATTTTTACCAGAATAAAAAGCAGGTCAAATGGCTTGTTTTCTTGGTGTCATTGCTGATCGGTTCGGGGTCAATCTGGTATACCAACCTCCTAGTGGATGAATTGAGAGAAAGGGAAAGTCGTCAGATTCAACTCCTCTCCTCGGCGCTAGAATATGCAGCCACCACCTCCGAAAACCTCACCTTTATTAACCAGGAAATTATCCAGCAGAATTATTCCATCCCGATCATCATGGTCGATTCGGAAGGAAATCCTTTGGAGTTTCGAAACATCAAATTCAAGAAAAATGCGAATGAAAGGGATTCTACCAAGACCTTAGAAAAGGAACTGGCCGAAATGCAGGAGGAATACGAACCCATACACCTTCAGGAAGCAGATATTCGGGTTTTTTACCGGAATTCAGAGCTGCTTACCAATTTGAAATACTATCCATATGTGCAGCTTGCAGTCATTTTACTTTTTGGGGCCTTGGCTTATGCTCTTTTCAACCAAAGTAAAATCGCTGAACAAAACCGGGTATGGGCGGGCTTAACCAAAGAAACAGCCCATCAACTCGGCACTCCCATTGCCTCCCTGATGGCCTGGATCGATTACCTGAGAAATTCCCCGGTTTGGAATGAAAATAAGGAAGTCATTCAGGAGATGGACAAGGATGTGGTCAAACTCCGGATGGTTACCGAGCGATTCAGCAGCATCGGAAGCAAGCCAGTCATCCAGTCTGAGAATCTGTATGAAGTGATCAAAGAGACGATCAATTACCTCAAGCCCAGAATTTCCACCAAAGTAGAGCTCATCATCAATTCTGACTCCAAGGACTTGGAGGCGATGATGAATAAGCCGCTTTTTGAATGGGTGGTGGAAAATATCTGCAAAAATGCAGTGGATGCCATGAAAGGCAAGGGGACCATCACCATTGATTTGGTTCAGGACAGTGATAAGTTTGTCATCGTAGACATTACCGATACAGGAAAAGGTATTGAGAAAAAGAATTTTAAAAAAGTGTTCTATCCCGGGTTTTCCACCCGTCAGCGGGGCTGGGGCTTGGGTTTGACCTTAGCCAAACGCATCGTAGAAGGGTACCATGGGGGAAAGATTTTTGTCAAAAACTCGGAGGTCGGCAAAGGCACCACTTTTCGCATTATGCTGTTGGGCAATCTGGAGGATGCATCGCAGTTTATTACGGAAGGGATTTTGGAATATTAGGATATTTACGAAGGCAGATTTACGATTTACGACATGGAATCGAACTTCAAACTTTTATCCTCAAGTTTGACCTTTTGGAAGTCAGGGGTGAGGTTCCTTAAAATGTCGTAAATCGTAATTCAAAAATCGTAAATCCATTTTCCTTACCTTTGCCCCCTGAATTTTACTACCCATGAGTTTGACCGAGGAAATCAAAAAGCGGAGAACGTTTGCCATTATTGCTCACCCGGATGCGGGGAAGACCACTTTGACTGAAAAGCTGCTTCTTTTCGGAGGAGCAATTCAGACTGCAGGTGCTGTCAAATCCAACAAAATTGACACGGCCACCAAGTCTGACTGGATGGAAATAGAAAAGCAAAGAGGTATTTCCGTGGCTACTTCGGTGATGGGTTTTGAATACAAGGATGTCAAAATCAATCTCCTCGACACCCCGGGTCACCAGGACTTTGCGGAAGACACGTATCGAACTTTGACGGCTGTTGACTCCGTGATCATGGTCATCGACTGTGTGAAAGGGGTTGAGATCCAGACCGAAAAACTCATGGAGGTTTGCCGCATGCGCAATACTCCGGTGATCTGCTTTATCAATAAGCTCGACCGGGAGGGAAGAGACCCTTACGATTTGTTGGATGAGGTAGAGGAAAAATTGAATATCAAAGTCCGTCCGCTTTCCTGGCCAATCGGTATGGGAAAAGGATTCAAAGGAGTTTATAATCTATATGAGAAAAAGCTCAACCTTTTTACTCCTTCGCAGCGCAAATTGAGTGATGATCGACAGGTTTTTGAAAATCTGGAAGATGCCCAGTTGGACGCATTGATTGGTCCGGGAAATGCCAATCAGCTCCGTGAGGATGTCGATCTGATCGAAGGAGTGTATCCTGATTTTGATGTGAATGATTACTTGGAAGGAAAAATTGCTCCTGTATTTTTCGGTTCGGCGGTAAATAATTTCGGAGTAAACGAAATGCTGGACACGTTTATCAAAATCGCTCCTACTCCAAAAAGCAGAGAAACTGACTTGCGAGAGGTGAAGCCTGAGGAATCCAAATTCTCTGGCTTTGTCTTCAAAATACACGCAAACATGGATCCCAATCACCGGAACCGAATCGCTTTCTTACGGATCTGTTCAGGGAAATTTGAGCGAAATAAGCCTTACAACCATGTCCGTGGACCGAAGCCGCTTCGTTTTTCCAACGTGACTCAGTTTATGGCACAAGACAAGGAAATCATCGATGAGGCATTTCCGGGTGATATTGTCGGGCTTTACGATACGGGAAACTTGAAAATCGGGGATACCTTGACCGAGGGCGAAAACATGGTCTTCACAGGAATCCCGAGCTTTTCTCCTGAGATCTTCCGCGAAGTGGTCAATAAGGATGCGATGAAGACCAAGCAATTGGAGAAAGGCTTGAAGCAATTGATGGAGGAAGGTGTGGCGCAGCTCTTTACTTTCGAAATGGGTCAGCGAAAAGTAGTCGGCACGGTCGGTCAACTTCAGTTTGAAGTGATCCAGTTCCGATTGAAAAACGAATACAACGCCACCGTGGAATTCCATCCAATGAACCTCTACAAGGCCTGCTGGATCAGTTGCAAAGACAAAAAGCAACTGGATGAGTTTGTCCGGTCTAAGAATCGGTACATTGCCCGAGACAAGGACGATAAGCTGGTCTTTATGGCCGAGTCCAAATCCTGGCTACAAATGGTACAGGACAACTACCCCGAGATTGAGTTTCACTTTACTTCGGAGTTTTGATATCTACCTTCCAAGGGTTTCGAACCCTTGGAGGTTTTTTTTTGGGTATCGTGGTCAAAAATAGGTTGTCCTGCTTCTCCAGAAGCTGGACTTACCACTTATAGAATGCTGCTTTCGGAAAAGCAGCAGAGAGAAAAACTGGAAAAATATGGAATCTAATTCCATATTTTTCCAGTTTTAGTTTAAGCTAAAATTACTTTGGCTTTGAGTACTAAAAAAACATTAACAAACTCAAACTTTTTCCAATCAAACAATCCTTTATCACTCAATTTCAAATCCGGAATCACCAGCAAGGCCATAAAGCTTAGGGTCATAAAAGGTGAAATTATCTGATTTCCTGAAGTACCCTTTCATAATCCAAGATATCGAAGGATTCAGCTCTTTCCTTTCTAAAAAGCAGAATTTGATCGGTCATTTGTACCAATCCTTCCTTGATCAGAAGTTTTTGTTCGTCCAGGTAAAGAGGAATTGGGGAGTTTTCAATGAATGGGTGAAGCCGTAACGTTTTCGAATTTTTTGCAATCAATACAACAGCACCCGGACTCTCTTTAGGTAGGAGTTGTAGTTCACTGTAAAAGCTATCCAGACAGGTTTTGCATCCTTCAGGATGAATGACGAGGATCCATTCTTCAGGTTCTGGGATACCAAGGATCGAGGCAACTTTTGATTTGGAAGGAGAAGAACATGCTACCAAACAAATGATCCCTATTCCAAAAATAAAGCTCTTAATCATCATACTCCAATCCCTCAAATCGGATAATGTCATATCGAAGAACATTTTCATCAAAATCATCCCGGTTGGGATTATTGGTAGATACGTATAATCCTTTTCTTCCAACAAAGTAGTTCCAAGATTCTATGTAATTGTCATCAAATACTTGCTCTCCAATTATCTCAAGGTTTTTGTTTAATACCAAAAGGCCAATTTTTGGTCTATTGGAATACAAATCTCTATAGCCTAGATTGTAATCCTCCCAATCCACTCCTTTAAAGAAAAAACGGTAAAAAACATCCCGAAAAGGATCATGGAGAATCAATTCATATCTATCACTAGCCAATTCTTCAATAATTCCCTTGTCACCCTCCGGAAAACCTTTGATGATATGAAAATTATTTACGAATGATGAGCGGACTTCTTTATAGCCTAGTAATTTACCTTCTCGCTTGGATACTATCCACAGTCGATGATCAGTTTGAGGTGATATGACAATACTGTCATTTCGGTCAGTCCAGGTAAAATTAGGAGTTTTCTTGCCCTCGTCCCATGCGTTTGAAGGGTGGGAAATAGGTAGCCAATCTGTCTTTTCGGTGGAAAGGCTTACTTTGTAAATATGGCTGTAAGTTGCTATTTCATCCGGGGTTGTCTCAAAAAAATTCCGAAAAAATGGTTGAGCACCGAATAATTCATGGTCACTGAATAAAAAAGGAATCTCATTATTTGAGCTTAGAAAATTGACATGATTAATTGTGTCCACAACAGGAATTTCTTTTTTTTTGATTCCTTCAAAATTCAGAATTTTAATGGAGGGAGGAATAGAGGCGATCAGTAAACAGTCTTGGGAAATAATTCTGAATCCATTAGTAGTACCGACTCTGTTAGGACCATCTTGGGCTAACTTGATTCTAGATACATGCTGTTTAGTGTTTAAATTATAAACTTCGATTTTGGGACCAATTTTATTCTGAAAAGCCAAATATTCTCCAGAATCTGAATCTATATATTGAAAGCTAGTCCCATTTGGCATGATATCTAAATCCAATGGAATTTTAATTGTTTGATGAACAGTTGCTATTAGATCAGTATGCTGATTTTGCTTAGTACAGCCGAAAAAGGAAAAAATAATAACGAAGAAACAGAATGAATATTTCATGGAAAATGAAGCGAATTAAAGAGTCTACTTCAAAAATTGTAATTTGAAGTAGCCGTGTTTAACCAATTAACTTAAAGGTTTACGGATTACCTGATCCGTTTTCACAAATGCAATAATTATTCACCGATGGGCTTAGACAATCCTTACCATTCCATTGACAATATTCTACTGTTGATGCCTGTGCTTCAGCATCCGTGGCAACGAGATAAGAAATACCAATGGTACTTAGTCCTATAAGGCCTAAACCAAGTAAGAAAATTTTTACCTTTTTCATGATTTTAGATTTTAAGTTAGAAAATTGATTTTGTTTGGGAACGCCTAGAATTTCCCGGTTTAACCTTTTTGGCCAAAAAGATCACTAGCAATATAGGAGGCGCAAAAAAAAAACAAACTAATTGGATAAAATATTTTAAACTTTTAATCACAAACCAATAAATAGGTCACATAAAGCGAATTTTTGTCCATCAAACAGCCCCTTATCGCTCAATTTCAAATCCGGAATCACCAGAAGAGCCATAAAGCTTAGGGTCATAAAGGGGGAATTGAGCGTGGAACCCATTTCCTTGGCCATTCGGTCGATTCGGGTGTAAGCCTCAGCGACCTGATAGCCGTCTTCCGGAGACATAATGCCTCCTACGGGTAAGGGGAGTATTTCTTCCTTTTCTTCCGAAATAGCTGAAATCCCGCCTTTCGCTTCGATCAAAAGGTTAACCGCTCGGCAGATGGATTCATCATCCACGCCTACGGCGATGATATTATGAGAGTCGTGGCCGACGGAAGAAGCGATCGCTCCGGCTTTCAGCCCAAAGTTTTTGATAAAAACTACTGCTGGAGGAGCATCCTGATAGCGGTTGACCACAGTGATTTTCAGGATGTCCTTTTCCAGATTGGATTCCGCAAACCCATTCTGAACCAAAATCTCTCCCTCGATCTCTGGAGTGATCAATTGTCCGTCCAAAGCTTCGATGACGCGTACCTTGGTGCCGGAAGCGGAAATTTGAAAGTCTTCCGGCTTTTTGAGTGAGGTGTGGAAATTATTGATCACCTCATTTTTGATCCGGGGAATCAGGGTTTTTCCGTCTTCAGCTACTTTTTGTCCTTGGATATAGGTGGCGAGGACCTCAAACTTTTCCAGATCCTTCACCAAGATAAAATCCGCAGGATCTCCTTCCCGCAACTGACCCACAGGTAGGGAATAGTGAGCAATCGGATTCAGGCAAGCCGCCTGAAGCACTTGAAACAGGTCTTTTCCTTTGGCCACGGCCCTAGCTGCCAGTTCGTTGATGTGGCTAATCGCTAGATTGTCGGGATGCTTGTCGTCGGAGCAAAACATAATCATATCGGGATAGTCATCGATCAGATCGATCAAGGCTTCGAAGTTTTTGGCGGCCGAACCTTCCCGGATGGAGATTTTCATCCCGAGTTTGATTTTGCCCAGGGCCTCCTCGTAGGTAAAGCATTCGTGATCCGTGCTTGGGCCTGCGGACACATATTTTTCTGCTAGCTCCCCCATCAGACCCGGCGCATGTCCGTCGATAGGTTTGCCGTATTTTTTTGAAATCTGAATCTTTTCCATCACCAATGGATCCCGATTGACCGTTCCGGGCCAGTTCATCATTTCGGCTAGATAAAGAATCTCTGGGCGAGCCATCAGATTTTCGATATCGGCAGCATCGATTTCTCCTCCGGCAGTCTCAAAAGTTGTTGCCGGCACGCAGGAAGGTGCGCCAAAGAAAAAGTGAAAGGGCACCTGTTTGCCGTTTTCGATCATGTACTCCACGCCTTGCATGCCGCAGACATTGGCGATCTCATGCGGGTCGGAAATGGTAGCGACTGTTCCGTGAACAACAGCTAGTCGGGCAAATTCCGAAGGAACCAACATGGAGGACTCCACATGCACATGCGCATCAATAAATCCCGGCATCAAATAGGGGAGTCCTTCTTTCGCAGGAATTTCCTGAATTGAAATAATCTTTCCCGCTTCCAAGGAGAGCCGGACAGGCTGAAGTTGTTTTTTGGGAATATTTACAAGAATGCCTTCGATAGTCATAGGGAGAAGTTTTGGGGGAGACTGGGAGGGGATTTTGGATTTATCCCTCTCTTCCCCGGAAAATGGTTTGAATTAAAACTACTATATTTGCGCAAAATTAATAGCCAAACCAAGACAGGTTTTTTGATGGGCAAAATAGTCATTGCAATAGACGGATATTCAGGGTGTGGGAAGAGCTCGACCGCAAAAGCTGTTGCAAAGGCCTTGGGCTATACCTACATCGATTCGGGAGCAATGTATCGAGCAGTTACGCTTTATTTTTTGGATCAACACCTTTCTCCCAGTAATCCAAAAGACGTGCAAAGAGGTTTGGGAGAAATTGAAATATCCTTTCAGATCAACCCCGATACCCAAAAGCAGGAAACCTACCTCAACGGACTGAACGTTGAGGAAGAAATCCGAACCATGAGGGTGTCCCAATCCGTAAGTGAAATAGCGGCTGTTTCGGAAATCCGTCAGGCCATGGTGAATCAACAGCAGCGTTTGGGAAAGAAAAAAGGAGTAGTGATGGATGGAAGAGACATTGGGTCTGTGGTGTTTCCTGAAGCAGAATTGAAAGTATTCATGACCGCAGATTTGGAGACCCGAGCAGGAAGAAGGCAAAAGGAATTGATGGAAAAAGGAGATTTGGTCGATTTGGAAGAAATCAAAACCAATCTAGCCGAAAGAGACCGCGTAGATTCCTCCCGGGCAGCAAGTCCTTTGCTCAAGATGCCCGATGCAGCAGAAATAGATACGAGTAATTTGGAATTTGAGGAGCAAGTCCAGCAGATTGTGGATTTGGCCCAAAAAGCCATTCAAAAAGAAAAAGATTATGCAGGTAACCATTGATAAAAACTCCGGCTATTGCTTTGGAGTGGAATTCGCCATCAAAATGGCTGAGGACGAAATGGAAAACAGCGATCAGCTGTATTGCCTTGGAGATATTGTGCACAATGACATGGAGGTGAAGCGCCTTCGCGAGAAGGGACTGATTGTTATCGACCGGGAGCAGCTTGCTGAGTTGAGCGACTGCAAAGTGCTTATTCGAGCTCATGGTGAGCCACCGGAGACTTACAAGACGGCTATCGAAAACAACATCGAGCTTATTGATGCTTCCTGTCCCGTAGTACTGAAATTGCAGCATCGGGTCAAGACTGCTTTCGATAAAATGGAGCGGGAAAACGGTCAGATTGTCATCTATGGAAAAAAAGGCCATGCTGAGGTGATTGGCCTGACCGGACAGACTCTAGAGAAAGCTATTGTGGTCATGGAAGATTCCGATTTGGAAAAAATCGATTACAACAAGCCGGTCACTCTATTCAGTCAGACGACCAAGAGTACCAAAGGCTTCTATGAACTTTCTCAAAAAATTGAAGAAAGAATCAAAAACTCCAAAGGCGAATTGACTGAATTAGACTTCAATGCCAATGACTCCATTTGTCGGCAGGTTTCCAACAGAGAGCCTCAGCTTCAGAAGTTTGCAAAGGAAAATGATGTGATTCTTTTCGTTTCCGGGAAGAAAAGTTCCAACGGCAAGGCGCTTTACCAAGTCTGCCTAAGCGAAAATCCAAGAAGTTATTTTATAGAAAACGAAACAGAGTTGCAGGCTGAGTGGTTTAACCCGGAGGATAAAATCGGGATTTGCGGAGCGACTTCTACTCCGATGTGGCTGATGGAGCAGGTCAAAAACTCTCTGGAAACCATGGAAGAGAATCTAATGGAGGCTTGATTTCTCCGAATTCACCAACCAAGGAAAAGTTCCGATAATTCCCAGGACTTTGGCTTCAATTCAAAAGGTTTTTCTTTAGATTTGGGGCGTTTTTCAAAAGCTCATAGTTCAAAAACAGATATGTCTAAAATAGTGAAGCTTAACAAGGGTTTTGACCTAAAGTTGGCAGGAAAGGCCTCTCAGGAGATGGCCAACTTCGCCCCGGCACAGACCTTCGCCCTTAAGCCGACAGACTTTCCGGGCATCCAACGCCCCAAAGTGCTCGTCCAAGAAGGAGATACCGTAAAGGCCGGTACTCCCATCCTGATCGACAAAGCCATGGATCAGGTCATCTACGCAGCTCCCGTTTCCGGTGAGATTGTCGAGATCAGAAGAGGAGAGAAAAGAAAACTTCTCGAAATCAGAATCCTGGCAGACCAAACGATCTCTCATGAAAATTTGGGCAAAATCGATCTAAACGCAGAAGATTTGGCTGCTAAGCTCGCTTCTTCCGGTGTTTGGCCAAATATCATCCAAAGACCTTTTGGAGTGGTGGCCAATCCGGCAGATAAGCCTAAGGCTATCTTCATTTCTGCTTTTGACACGCATCCTTTAGCTCCGGATTATGGATTTACCCTACAGGGTGAAGAGATATATTTCCAAGCTGGAGTTAATGCTTTGGCCAAGCTTACTTCCGGAAAGGTTCATCTCAATGTGGATGGTTCCAAGCCAGTACCGGCAGTTTTCTCTGGAGTACAAAATGTGCAATTGAATACTTTTTCCGGCCCACACCCTGCCGGGAACGTAGGTGTTCAGATCCACCATATTGACCCAATCAACAAAGGGGATTTGGTTTGGACTGTAAGCCCATTTGGCGTAGTGCAGATTGGAAAGGCAGTCGTGGAAGGAGTCTATGATGCTTCCAGAACCATCGCCATCACAGGATCTGAAGTGACCAAAGCTGCTTATGTGAAAACTTACGTTGGTGCTAATGTTTCCACCTTTGTCAAAGGAAATCTCAATTCAGGTCACGTTCGGGTGATTTCTGGCAATGTATTGACTGGAGAAAAAATCAACCTTGACGGGTATCTTGGTTTTTACCATAATCAAATCACCGTTATTCCTGAAGGGGATTATGAGGAGTTCTTGGGCTGGTTGAAGCCAAGTACTTCCAAATTGAGCTTCCACAAAGCTCTTGGAATGTTCTCTTTCCTCAACAAAGGAGAATTTAAAGTAGATACCAATACTCACGGAGAAGAAAGACCATTTGTGGTTTCCGGGGTATTTGAAAAGGTTCTTCCTATGGACATCCTTCCAACTTACCTATTCAAAGCGATCATCGCTGAGGATTTTGATGAGATGGAAGAATTGGGACTATATGAATTGGTCGAGGAAGATGTAGCCTTGTGCGAGTTTGTAGATCCTTCCAAGAATGATTTGCAGGAGTTGGTAAGAAATGGGATTGAATTATTAATGTATAGTTAAAGATATGAAGGCGTTACAAAATCTCTTCGATAGTGTCAAGCCGAACTTTGAAAAGGGAGGCAAATGGGAAAAGTTTTATACCCTTTATGAAGGTCACCGGACCATTGCTTTTGCTCCGGACTTGACCACAAAGGCAAAAGGTGCTCAAATCAAAGATGCCACAGACCTGAAGCGGGTGATGATCACTGTGGTGATTGCCATGATTCCTGCCTTGCTTTTCGGGATCCTCAATGTGGGACATCAGCACTTCATCGCCACTGGTGAGGAAGCTACTTGGGTAGACAAAGCCATCTTTGGTGCTTGGTCTGTCCTTCCGATTGTAATTGTTTCTTACGCAGTCGGATTGCTTACTGAATTCACCTTCTGTGTAATCCGAAACCACCCTATCAGTGAAGGTTATTTGGTGACAGGTATGTTGATTGCCTTGGTAATGCCTCCGTACATTCCGCTTTGGCAAGTTGCATTGGCTACTATTTTCGCTGTAGTGGTAGGCAAGGAAGTATTTGGTGGCACAGGGATGAATATCCTGAACGTCGCGATGACCGCAAGAGCTTTCCTTTATTTCGCTTATCCTGCACAGATTTCTGGTGATCAAGTTTGGACTTATTTGTCTGACAAAACTGCTGTAGATGGTTTCTCCGGTGCTACCGCTTTGTCAGTGGCATACAATGCAGGCGTAGAAGGCACACCAGTAGTAGATGCCTTAGCCACCCACAATGCTTCCACAGGTGCTGACTTCAGCTTCTTCAATATGTTTATGGGATGGATTCCGGGTTCAATCGGAGAAACTTCCACCCTGATGGCCCTTTTGGGTGCTGTGATATTGATTGGTACAGGTGTAGCTAGCTGGAAAATTATCGTATCCGGTTTCGCAGGTGCTTACCTGATGGGCTTGGTAATGAATATTTTCGCTGTCAATGAATTTATGGCGATGCCTCCTCAGTATCACTGGGTAATGGGAGGTTTGGCTTTTGGAGTCATCTTTATGGCTACTGACCCGGTTTCTGCAGCGCAGACGGAGACAGGAAAATGGATTTACGGTCTGCTGATCGGTATGCTTACGGTGATTATCCGAGTGACTAATCCAGCTTATCCAGAAGGTATTATGCTAGCCGTTCTTTTCATGAACGTGTTTGCACCTTTGATCGATTATTATGTAGTAAAAGCCAACAAAACAAGGAGGTTACAACGTGCAACAGTCTAACGTTTATATCATCACATTTTCGGTCATATTGACCGTGGTTCTTGGTCTGCTTCTATCAGGCACTTCTCAGGTTTTGGGACCTTTGCAGAAAGAAGCTATTGCCTTGGACAAGAAAAAGCAAATCTTGGGTGCTGTGATTTCCGGTGAGGAGATCGATGCGATGAGTCCTGAGCAAATCAATGCCTTCTATGCAAATAGAATTTCTTCTGTAGTAGTAGACATCAATGGCAAGGAAGTTACTGAACAAGCTGGTGCACCTGTCACTGCTGAGAATGTAGACATTGCCAAAAACTACAAGAAGCCTGCTGATCAGCGCTTGTTTCCTGTTTTCATTTTCCATGCAGAAGGAGACAATGAAGCTGTTGAGTCCTACATTTTCCCGCTTTACGGAGCTGGACTATGGGATGCTATCTGGGGTTATCTGGCATTGGATACGGATATGAATACAGTAGGTGGTATTACTTTAGCCCATGCTGGTGAAACTCCAGGTTTGGGAGCAAGAATTACTGAGCCAGGTGTTCAGGAAAGATATACTGGAAAAGAGATTTTTGATCAGAACGGAGAATTGGTTGCAATCCAAATGCAAAAAGGAGAAGGAAAAGATTATTCCTCTGATCCTCACAAAGTAGACGGTATGTCTGGAGCTACAATTACCGGAAACGGTGTGAATGCCATGTTGCAGAATTATCTGGGCTACTACAAGTCTTTCATCGAATCCAAAAAGAACTCTCAGGCAGTTGCCGAGGCTCTTTAATCCCATTCTTTCCACCTTTCTAGAATAAAGACCTATGAGTGCTGAAACTATAGAAAAAGCGATTGAAAAGAAGCCAGCTGAGGCTCTTCTTTCCAAGCGCAGAAAAAAACTGGTTACCGATCCTCTAGTAGATGACAACCCGATCACCATTCAGGTTTTGGGTATCTGTTCTGCCTTGGCGGTAACGACCCAGATGAAGCCTACTCTAGTAATGGCAATATCTGTAATCTTCGTAGTGGTCATGTCCAACTTGGCCATCTCTCTACTTAGAAATACTATTCCGACCCGAGTTCGAATTATCGTGCAATTGGCTGTGGTTGCAACTTTGGTGACTTTGGTTTCCGAGGTGCTAAAAGCTTTCGCTTACGATATGTATAAGGAGCTCTCCGTATTCGTTGGATTGATCATTACCAACTGTATTGTAATGGGTCGTTTGGAAGCTTTTGCTTTGGGTAATAAGCCTTACGATTCTATCCTTGATGGTTTGGGGTCTGCCTTGGGTTATTCCTGGATCATTCTTGCGGTAGCTTTCTTCCGCGAACTCTGGGGTTCTGGATCTGTATTCGGAGTTCCTGTATTTGATTATGTTTCCGGTCTATTTGGTCCTGACTTCAAGTTGGCGACCAATGGCTTGATGGTTTCTCCTGTAGGTGCGTTTATCATCTTGGGCTTGATCATCTGGGTGCAGCGCACCAAAACAGGGTATGTTGAACACTAAAAATCGCTTAGAAAAATGGACTTAATTAATCTTGGAATCCGGTCGATCTTTATCGACAACATGGTTTTCGCCTACTTCTTGGGGATGTGTTCTTTCCTTGCCGTTTCCAAAAAAGTAAGTACAGCCCTTGGTTTGGGTGCTGCTGTTATTTTCGTATTGACTGTAACTGTGCCTGTCAACTGGCTTTTGAATGAATTTGTATTGAAAGAAGGTGCTTTGGCTTGGGCTAATGCTTCTTTGGCTTCAGTAGATTTGACTTTCCTACGCTTTATCATGTTTATCGCGATCATCGCGGCGATGGTACAGCTGGTAGAGATGGTCGTTGAGAAGTTTGCCCCTGCACTTTATGGTCAGTTGGGTATCTTCCTTCCTTTGATTGCGGTAAACTGTGCGATCTTAGGTGGATCTCTTTTCATGGCTCAGAGAGACTATACTTTCGCCGAATCTGCAGTTTATGGATTTGGTTCAGGTACAGGTTTCTTCTTGGCAATCGTAGCTTTGGCTGCTATCCGTGAAAAATTAAAGTACTCTGCTGTACCTGATGGATTGAAAGGATTGGGAATTACCATGCTTTTGACTGGATTGATGGGTATTGCCTTCATGTCCTTCATGGGAATTGACTTGTAAAATCACCTTATCATAAAAAAATGGCTCCGGAGGTATTCTTCGGAGCTTTTTTGTTTTTGGTGGTAAAACATTCTTGTCAATTATCCCTTATCTTGAACCTAGCTAATCAAAACCTTGCCTTATGATAAAACTTACTTTCCTTTTTGCCTTCACCTTTCTTTCCGTGTCTGTTTTCGCTCAAAAGGGAGAATGGATCGAGCTTTTCAATGGAAATAACCTGGACGGCTGGAAAGTTTCAGAAAACCCGGGTTCTTTTACCGTAGAGGATGGAGTGATCAAAGTAGCCGGTCCTCGAGGACATGCATTTTATGTAGGCCCAGTGGGCGACCATGACTTTAAAAACTTTGAATTGAAGGTCGAGTTAAAGACTATGCCCAAGGCTAATTCTGGAATTTTTATCCACACGGAATACCAAGACACCTGTTGGCCTAATGTAGGCTACGAGATTCAGGTGAATCAAAGCCATGGAGACTGGAGGAAAACGGGCAGTGTATATTCCTTTCAGGATGTCCGGGAGGTTTATGTGGAAGATGGAGAATGGTATACCGAACACGTGATTGTGGAAGGAAGCAAAATTACCGTCAAGGTCAACGGACAGACCATCAACGAATACGATGAATCCAAAGACGAAAAGCGCGGTGGCGATTTGGGTACAAAGAAGTTGAGTAGCGGAACCATTGCTCTTCAGGCCCATGACCCGGAAAGTGTGATTTACTACCGAAGTGTCAAAGTGAAAATATTAGACTGAAATCCTTGAAGACCAACAATAAAATGCCTTTTCTTACGATTGGGCATTTTTTTTGAAATACGATTTATATGGCTTTTACCTATCGCAGAATCTTATCCTATTTCTTTCGAGGATTACTTTTTCTAACGCCCTTGGCAGTCACTATTTATGTGATGTACGCCATTTTCGTTTTTCTGGACAACTTAATTCCCGTGCCTATTCCCGGTATCGGGATTTTGATGGTTTTGGCTCTGATTACCTTTATCGGTTATTTAGCCAGTCTCTTCTTCACCAAGCCCTTCTTTGAATGGTTTGAGCGGGGAGTGTTTAAGATTCCTTTGGTTAACCTGCTTTATACCTCCATCAAGGATTTGATGGGGGCATTTGTAGGGGAAAAGAAAAAATTCAGCTCTCCGGTCATTGTGGAGATTTCTGATTCCATGTGTCGCTTGGGTTTTATCACTCAGGAAGACATGGCTGTGGTGGGCAAAGAGGACATGTTAGCAGTTTATTTTCCTCACAGCTACAATGTCTCTGGAAATGTATTTTTGGTCAAGAAAGAAAAGGTGACCCCACTCAGGGGAGTGAAAAGCTCTGATGTGATGAAGTTTATGGTTTCAGGTGGGGTATCCAATTTGGAGCCTCATTAAAAAACCTTTACCATGAATTCTTCTTGGGGGACAAATTTCCCGATTTCCCAAAAAACCTGATTTTCCTGCTTCATTGTTGCCTCAAACCAATCCCTGTTTTCCGGAGCAACTGCAATCAATAAACCACCACTAGTCTGCGGATCACAAAATTTGACCAGATCCATCCCATTTATTCCGGTAGCCTTGGTACTGAATGCATTCCAATTTCGGTACGTATTGTCCGGGAAAATAAACTGATTGATGTAGTCTTGAATTCCTTCGATCAAAGGGATTTTTGCCAGTTCGATCTCAGCGCTTAGGCCTGCACCCTCTGCCATTTCAATCAGATGGCCCAACAGACCAAAACCGGTAACATCCGTGAGGGCATGGACCTCCTCATGATTCCCCAAAATCGCCCCGATGGAGTTTAGCCTGCAGGCCGTATCCAAAAGATTCCAATAGTCCTTTTCTTGGATTTTTTCTCTTTTCAAGGCTGTTGCTAATACTCCAATTCCGATTGGCTTGGTCAGAAAGATCAAATCTCCGGCCTTGGCCCCGTTGTTGGTTTTTATCTTTTTTGGGTGAATGACACCGTTGACCGAAAGCCCGAAAATAGGATCTTTTGCCGCAATGGAATGCCCTCCTGCCAGCTCGATACCCGCCTGATTACAAATCTGCTTGGCTCCTTCCATTACTTTCGCAGCGAGTTCCGGTGCCAACTTCTCCACAGGCCAGCTTAAAATCGCATTGGCGAAAATCGGTTTCCCACCCATAGCATAGATATCAGAAATGGCATTTGCTGCCGAAATTCGCCCAAAATCAAAAGGATCATCAACAATTGGAGTGAAAAAATCCACGGTATTGATCACTGCCAAGTCCTCAGAGACCTGATAGACTGCCGCATCGTCTTTTGAAGAATTGCCCACCAAAAGGTTAGGGTCTTTTTGGGAAAAAGATCCGCTTGAGGACAAAATTTGCTCCAGGATAGCTGGGGCAATTTTGCAGCCGCAGCCGGAGCCTTCGCTCCATTCGGTTAGTCGGATGGGTTTAGTTTCCATACAGTTGGTGTTTAGCTTGTAAAAGTTGGTGAAGTTGATCTTCCAAGGAAAGATGACTTAGATCCAGATGTTTTGTTTTTCCTTCTTCATGCCTTTCCAAGTCAAAATCATAGGTTTTGTCGTAATACAACAAAAGATTCCGAATCCAGGAAGGGTGATTTTTGGCCTCAATATCTGCAATCGCTTCTTGCGTTCTCAAACCACCCAATCGCTTCTGAAGCCTTTTCACGGCCTGAATCAGTTCTGCTTTTGGAAGTATGGCATATTCCTCTTGGATATGCTGGATTCGCTCAGTTTCGGATTTTTGAATGTCTATGAATGGACTATGAATCATCTGCTCAAAAAACCGATCAGGAAGAATGACTCGGCCGATTTTCCGGCTTTCATTCTCTACCCAAATAGGCTGGTTAGCGTCCAAGGTACGGAGCTTTTCTGCCAAAAGATTCTCAAACTGCTCCACGCTAGGCTGGGGTGGAAGTCCAATCGATCCAAAGGAAGAACCCCGGTGATTGGCCATACCTTCCAGGTCCACTACCTGTTCTCCATTTTGGGCCAGTGCTTTTAAAAGCTGGGTTTTACCCACCCCTGTTTTTCCTCCCAAAACCAAGAGCCGGAGATCTTTTCTTACCTCTTCAAAAGTGAAATTCCTGTAGGTTTTGTAGCCACCTTTTAATCGGAAAATCTCAAACCCTACCATTTCCAGAAGCCAGGACAGAATCTGACTTCTCATGCCTCCTCTCCAGCAATACACGATGATTTTTTTCTCTGGAAAACCGGAAAGGGCTTCCTTTTGAATTTGGTGAAATCTGGGGCCCACCAGTTCAAAACCCTTTAAAACAGCATGCTCAGGACCTTTTTGCTTGTAGAGTGTTCCGACTTCAATCCTCTCTTGATTGTTGAGAATGGAGAGGTTGATGGCTTCGGGAATATGGCTTTGGGCAAATTCCCCTTCACTTCGGGCGTCGATGATTGGCATTTGCTTTCGCAAAGTCCAGAAATCATCCAAGGAAATCATCGTTTCAGCCATATCGGTGGTGAAGATAAAAAAAGCCGTGAAGTTTTCTCCACGGCTCGATTCTCAGTGTAATTAAGAATTAAAGTTGTGCGTCCAGCTTTTGAGCAAGGACTGCTTTTGGCACAGCGCCGATTTGCTTGTCTACAATCTGTCCATCTTTGAAGAACAAGAGAGTAGGGATAGAGCGGATTCCGAAAGCTTGAGCTACAGAAGGATTGGAGTCCACATCCACCTTACCGATGACTGCTTTACCCTCATATTCTGCGGCCATTTGCTCTACCACGGGGCCGATCATTTTACATGGTCCACACCACTCTGCCCAAAAGTCTACCAATACTGGCTGATCACCGGAGATGATTTCTTCGAAATTCGCATCGGTGATTTCAATTGCTTTTCCCATTTTATTTTTGTTTGATTCTGTTCGGATTTTCAAATATATCAGAGAAAGTGAATCGTCGCCCGATTAGTTCCTGCGGAATTATTTTTTTTGTCTATGATAGATAGGCAGCCTTCATATTTGGCTTTTCAATAGTATTCAAAAACCCTTCTTTCTACCGGAGAAATCCCAAATCGCACGTCATTGACTACTTCTTCGATCTTTTGGTTTTTGTCATTATATATGTAGACAAACTCAGGGCTCCCAGCATTTGCTAATCCCATGTTCAAGAGTTTTTCTGCCAAAAGACCTTGCTCGTTGTACTTGTAGTCATAAAATCGTAGGGGAAAATCCGAGCCGGATTCGTAATAAACTTCCCTTTCTATTTGATTGGGCAGATCGGAGGAATAGAGGTATTCGTGGCGATTATGATTGCTCTCTGTACCTCTTCTATACGAGGTGATTTGGCCTGAATCATTATAGGTGAATCGTTCATAAGGAATAAAGACATCATCTTTTCCATGAAGGACTTCATGGATTTTATTCTCTTCTGAGTATTCCCATTTAAAGAAAAATGCGAAAAACAAACCTGCCGAACTTCGGTCAAAAACCCTTTTTTGATCGATTCTGTCATCTTCCAAATATTCGGTTAGCACAATCCTTACTGTGTCACTATCCTTGATGGTGAAGCTGAGTTTTTCCCGTTTGTTTACATCATAATATAAGTCCCTACGATATTGAAGCGTCTGGGGGCCGTAAAAGTATAACTCGGATTTGAGTTTTCCCGCAGGCTGGAATAATGGACCGTTGATGACCTGTTCCAATAAAATGAGATGCTCATCTATTTCAAGGTCAGGAGAAAGATCGTCCGAATTGGTGCAACCCGCCCACATGAAAACTAGGCCAAAGCTAAATTTAAGGAGATCTTTCATCGTTTTCGTTTACGGATAGATTACTCAGTATGTTCTTTGTTTTAAACGTCAGATCACCCTATAAATTACTTCCGGGATGGATTTTAGCTCCTGAATCATCTCCGAACTCGGGTCCACGGTGAATTTCTTGGAGAAGAGCTCCAAGGTGATGTTTTCTTTTTTGTCAATCACATCAATGAATAGTTTGGCGGCCCCTTTATACTTAACCGTGATGGCTTCTAGTTTTTCCATCAAGTCGTAATTCAGATCATCCAAGTCGATATTCACTCGGATTCCTTTGACCATTTTTCCACGGACTTCACTGAGAAGCATCATGTTGTTGATCTTGAATTCCAGCTCATTTTCATTGCCCCATTTCCGCTGTTCGGCTTTGCCCGTTAGGAATAGGAACCATCCGGTCATGAAGTATTCCTTGTACTTGACATAGTCCTCCCCAAAGAGAAAGAAAGTGTGAGAACCGTGGTAATCCTCGAGAGTCAGCGTCCCGAATGGTTTTCCGTTTTTGGTGGTTCTGTGGGCAAAAGAAGCCACTGAACCGGCCATTTTCAGTTCCTTGCCTTTTAGGCTTTCCAAATCTGTCAATGCAGTCAATGGACAATTGGTGAAGGAGTCTATTTCCAGCTTGTATTGATCCAAAGGATGTCCGGAAATAAAGAGCCCAACCACTTCCTTTT
The DNA here is from genome assembly GCF_036245645.1 of Algoriphagus taiwanensis. NCBI lineage: Bacteria > Pseudomonadati > Bacteroidota > Cytophagia > Cytophagales > Cyclobacteriaceae > Algoriphagus > Algoriphagus taiwanensis. The sequence continues at coordinate 35,280 of NZ_BTPE01000015.1, forward strand.
CAATATTCAATTGCTGAATCTGTGAAAATGGCTCCATCGGGGCTACAGATGGCAATGGAATCTCGGCATTCCCTCCTCCGCCTCCGAATAGGCTTACCTGAGCGCTTTCTTCTTCTTGCTGCACCTTTTGGGCATACTTAGTCGCTTTTTCGATCAAAGTAATGTCTCCATCCGGCGCTTCGAGATATTGTCTGCGGTGATGCTCTTTGAAGCAGTCAAATCCTCCTGCCATAGCCAAAGCTTCCATAGTCTTCTTGTTCAGAGCCCGGGAATTGACCCGCTTCGCAAAGTCAAAGATGTTTTTGAAAGGGCCTGCTTTGATCCGTTCTTTAATGATTTCTTCTACAGCAGCAGCACCTGCACCTTTGATCGCAGCCAGCCCAAAGCGGATTTCCCCGGCAGCGTTAACTGTAAAGTCACTTTTAGATTCGTTGACATCAGGTCCCAAAACCGGGATTCCCATTCGCTTGCACTCTTCCATGAAGAAAGTCACCTGAGTGATATCATTCATGTTGTTGCTGAGCACCGAGGCCATGTATTCTGCCGGATAGTGGGCTTTGAGGTAGGCGGTCTGATAGGCTACCCAGGCATAGCAAGTGGAATGGGACTTATTGAAGGCGTAAGAGGCAAAAGCCTCCCAGTCTTTCCAGATTTTTTCCAGGGTTTTGGCATCGTGACCCTTCGCAGAAGCTTGCTCTACAAATTTGGGCTTCATTTTGTCCAAAACGTCCTTTTGCTTTTTACCCATCGCCTTTCTCAAGACGTCAGCCTCACCCTTGGTAAATCCGGCCAGTTTCTGGGACAAAAGCATTACCTGTTCCTGATAGACTGTAATCCCGTAGGTCTCTTCCAGATACTCCTTCATATCATCCAAGTCATAGGAAATGGGTTCTTGCCCATGCTTTCGCTTGATAAATGAAGGAATGTATTCCAATGGCCCCGGTCTATACAAGGCATTCATCGCAATCAAATCTGCAAAGACAGTGGGTTTCAACTCCCGCATGTATTTCTGCATCCCGGCAGATTCGTATTGGAAAATCCCGACTGTTTCGCCCCGTTGGAAAAGCTCGTAGGTTTTCTCGTCATCAATAGGGAAAGCATCCGCATCGAGTTCAATGCCGTGTCGTTCTTTGACAATTTTGATGGCATCCTTGATCAAGGTAAGGGTCTTTAAGCCCAAAAAGTCCATTTTGAGCAGTCCGGCAGATTCTACTACTGAGTTGTCAAACTGGGTGCAAACCATATCCGAGTCTTTGGCAAGGGCTACCGGGACAAAGTTGGTGATGTCATCCGGTGTGATGATTACCCCACAGGCATGGATACCGGTATTCCGAACCGAACCTTCCAATACTGTCGCTTGATTTACGGTTTTGGCTAATTCGTCCTGTCCTTGGGCGATTCGAAGGAGCTCTTCGGCTTTTTGGATCAATTCTCCCTGACCTTTTAGCTTGTCATGGAGAGAAGGGCGATTTTTTGCCAGGTCAAAAAGTGCCTTCAGCTTGATATCAGGAACCAAATTAGCTAAGCGTCCAGCCTCTGCCAAGGGCAGGTTGAGTACGCGGGCTGTGTCCCGAATGGCTGATTTGGCGGCCATGGTGCCATAGGTGATAATTTGGGCTACCTGATTGCTACCGTATTTTTTGATCACATAGTCGATTACATCCTGTCGGCCCTCGTCGTCAAAGTCAATATCAATATCGGGCAAGGAAACCCGATCAGGATTTAAGAATCTCTCAAAAAGCAAATCGTACTCGATAGGGTCCACATTGGTAATTCCGATGCAATATGCCACGGCGGAACCCGCTGCCGAACCCCGGCCCGGTCCTACGGATACGCCCATTTTTCTGGCGGCACCTGTAAAGTCCTGTACAATCAAAAAGTAGCCCGGATACCCGGTTTTTTCGATGGTGGCCAACTCAAAGTCCAATCTTTCCTGAATTTCAGGTGTAATTTCTTTGTATCGCTTTTTCGCTCCTTCGTAGGTTAAGTAGCGCAAATAGGCATTTTCTCCCCGCTTTCCTCCATCCACTTCGTCTTCCGGATGCTTGAATTCCTCTGGAATGTCGAATTTGGGAAGCAATACCTCCCTAGCCAGTTTGTAAGCTTCGCACTTGTCTACAATTTCTTGAGTGCATTCGATGGCCTCAGGAAGATCGGCGAAAAGTTTTTTCATTTCCTCCGGACTCTTGAGGTAGAATTCATCATTGGGAAAGCCATAGCGGAATTCTCTACCCCGCTTTCCAATGTACTTTTTGGGCTTTTCTACCAGCTCCCCATCCTTCACACACAGCAAAATATCGTGTGCTTTAGCATCTGCTTTGTTGTTGTAATAGGTGTTGTTGGCTGCGAAATATTTTACGTCATATTTGAGCGCAAAATCCAACAGCACCTCATTCACTTTTTCCTCTTCGGGGATTCCGTGGCGGTTGAGCTCCACATAGAAGTCCTCCCCAAACTGCTCTTTCCACCAAAGAAAGGCTTCTTCAGCCTGGGTTTCTCCCACGTTCAAGATGAGATAGGGGATTTCTCCCCAAAGACCGCCTGTGGTCGCGATGAGGTCGCCTTTGTATTGAACTAGCAGTTCTTTATCAATTCGAGGAACATAATAAAAACCTTCAATATTGGCATAGGAGGCCAGTTTGGCGAGGTTGTGATAGCCGGCTTTATTTTTGGCAATAAGTACCGTTTGGTAGCCGTCGTCCTTATTGGCTTTGTTTTTCCGATCCCGACACAGATTGAATTCGCAACCCAAGATGGGCTTGATTTCTTTGCCCATGGCTTCTTTCACAAAGTGAAATGCACCCATCATATTCCCATGGTCGGTCATGGCGATGGCTGACATTCCCATGGATTTTGCTTTGGCAACTATGGCCGGAATCTCTGAGGTAGCCTGAAGAACAGAGTATTGGGTATGGACATGCAGGTGGGTGAAGGGAACTTCGGCCAAGTCGGAGATGTCCGCTTTACCGGCTTGCTTGAGAACTTCTTTGGCTGCCTTATGCTCATCTTTGGCTTGAACAAAATTAGCTTCAGACAGCTTTGGAGCCTCATAAATGACTTCCTCGAGGAGGATTCCCGGTTCAGGCTTTTGCACTCCCTGAGTGATCAGTCCAAAAAAGCATCGGGCCGTGGCATCCACGTCATAGGCTGCATCGTGGGCGTCTTCAAAGCCTACTCCAAACAGTTTTTGGTGGAGTTCGGTAAGGGTAGGCCATTTGAATTTCCCACCTTTTCCACCAGGAAGGGCGCAGAAGTCGGTGGAGATATCCTTGGTGTCCAGCTCGGCTTTGCCTTCCATTGGCATCACGAATTCCGCCCGCAGGTATTCCGAACCGACCACATTGATATCAAAACCGATGTTGTGGCCTACTAAAAATTTAGCCTGAACCACATCTTCCCGGAAAAGCTGCAGGATTTCTTTCAGGTCATGCCCTTCTGCCAAAGCCCGCTTAGTGGAGATTCCATGGACTTTCTCCGCATTGTAAGGAATCGTAAAGCCCTCCGGACGGATGATATAATTATGGTTGGAAATGAGCTTGCCTCGGGCATCGTGCAGCTGCCATGCGATCTGAACCAACCTGGGCCAGTTGTCCACATCAGACATGGGTGCATTGTAATCCCGGGGTAAACCGGTGGTCTCTGTATCAAAAATGATGTACATACTTCTTGGGGAAATGAGGCTTCAAATTAGGGGATTATGCGGAAGCAAAAAATTGATTGGCGGGAATTGTCACAATAAAAGTCTAAGACTCTGATTTCCTTATAATTATTGATAATTTATTGAAAATCAGGTAGTAATGAAATTTTAACTTTGAAATTGTACAGATTTTTTTGAGTGCTTCATGAGGTAGATTCTAATAATCTCCAAACCTTATCTTAGTGAAATTCAGAATTTGGAAGGTGGTTCTGACTTTGTTAAACCTCATGGGAATAGGCTTGTTTTTATTTATTTAAATCCATTTTTGGGTTTTATCCTTTCTCAATACCTTATTTCCCACATCCAAGCCTGCTTACTTTCAATTGAGGTCTTAATAAAGTCTTTTACTAAGTCCAGATATGCGGTGCCTGAGACTTCCCTTCCTTTCATTTTTTTGGGGAGAGTAATGGGTTCTTTAGGCTCTCCAAAAGTAATTTTCTCTGCTTCAACGATAAGCATACCGTCATTGATGTCGTAAGCCAGAATTAAACCTGGTAGTCCGAAAAGCTCCTCAGGACCCACCGGTACTGGAATATCAGAAGCGAACCAAGCGGTAATCTTTTGGCCTTTGACGGGGTCCTCACTCACTGCTTTCATGCACATGTGTCCAAGGATATCGCGGATTTCATTCATCACCCTCCATTTGGGTGCAGTCAGGCTGTCCCGGACTATAAAAGTCTTGCCCATTTGGTCCATGTATTTCAAGTAGGTTTGATCTTTTAGGTTATTTTCAATTAAATAGTCCTCTACCTGCCAAGAGTAGCTGCGCACTTCATAGGGCTCACCGAAAGTATAGAGGCTTTTTTCCGGCCAAAACTGGAGTTTCATTCGGGTGCTGTAGCCTTCTGGATTACCCCAAGTGAGGAGAATTCTGTCTCTTTCTTGCTGGGTGAGGTAGGGCAAGCTTGAATAGATTTTGTCATAAAAAATTTTGTAACGGTATTCTACCTCTCCGATAACATTTTGACCTCTAAGTCCGGTTGTGATCATTATCAGAATTAGGGTTTTGAGAAATTTCAATTTCATTGTGGTAAAAGTTAACAGCTTAGTTAAATTATCTTCGATCTTTTACTTCCACTCCTCGCATATTGTAGGTCACTCCGAGTAGGAAATATCTGGATAGGGTTTCAATTCTTCCTGTGGAAACGAAGTTTTGACCTGCAAATTGATTGATCGTTTGATTTTGCTTGAAGATGTCATAAGCAGAAAGCCTGACTTCCCATTTTTTTGCCTCGCCGAGAAGTTTATAGATAAATGCATTTAGGATGGGTACTTCCTGATTAAATCCAAAACTTTCGTTTTCAAATCGGCTATAGTTAAATTTCATATCAAAGTAGAAATCTTTAGGAAACTTGATATTCATGTTTGTATAGGCAGTCGAATTAACAATATCCTGGTTTTGAGCGGGATTCTGATCGTATTTGGTTTTGCTCAATCGGAACGAGGTGCCTGCGTAAAAATTGAGCCATTCCGTCGGGCTCAAGTCTAAATTGACTCCAAAATTATAGCTAAAGGTATTTGTCTCTGTTTCAATGGAGTTAATCAAAGCAAGGCTTTTCGTATAGGATGGATTTGCATTAATGTTCGCGTTTATTTTAGTTTTTACAATTGGAAATCCAAAACCTAGGTAGGTAAAATACCGCTGTCCACCGGAAACATTTCCTGACTTAAATGTAGTGACAAAGGTCTCGGGGTCTATCGTTTGGTTTTGAACTATCTGGCTTTGGTAGAAGGTTGAATTCAATGAAAAATAAAGATTTATAAATGTAGCAGGATCATACATGTTGTATCCGGCATTTAGAGAATGGGTCACTTCAGGTTGCAAATCGGGATTTCCTTCTCGAATGTACAACGGGTTAGAAATGTCCTTGTATGGCTGTAAATCATTGATATTTGGAGGAACAACACCCATGGCATAGCTTGCGTTAAGGCGTTTGTTGCCTTTCATTGTTTTGTAATAGGAAACATTCGGGGTGAGATTGAGGTAGTTTTTGTCCACCGTTCCTAGAATTTCACTCCCTTCAACCACCGAAAAGAGCCCATTCAATTTAAAGTTTGCCGCTGCCAAACCCACACTAAGGTTTGAGCCTTTGTTTGCATAGCGGATACTTGAGCCTATCCTATTGTAGGTAATTATATTGTCAAAAAAGCGGCTTAGGTCAGGATTTAGCTCTTGAATGTCACTGGACTCTACATCGAAAACTTTACGGTCCGTATTGCTCGTGGTTTGGCTGAAATTGTAGAAAGTTTCCCAAAAAAAGGTTTTGTTGATTGGTTCGACAAAAAGTAAGCTGGACTTGAACAGGTTGGAGGTATTCAATGCCTCATTCACTTGGTCCAAGCTTTGGAAAAAGGAATTCGGATCCGATGAATCCATCATGTCGGCTACGGCTTTTTGGATACCATCCTGATCTGCATTGGTGTAGGTGTTACTTATACTTGCTGCGAAGTTTCTTCCGCTTTTTTTGAATTTATGTCTGAAAATTGCAGTTCCTTGGAAGGCTCCAGACCATTTATTTGATTGGTTGATACGGTCCAGTTGGCCTTGCTCCACATTATTTGATAATACCTCCTGAAAGCTTAATAAGGAAGTAGTGAGTGTGCTCAGCCTACCCTTTGCATTAATGGTAAGGGTGTTGGCACTGTCAAGCTCATTTTGAAATCGAAAATTTACCCTATGGTGACCAGCTATGTTGTTTTGTTTACTTCGGTCGGTGGAGGTAAAGGATGAATTGTCCTCAAGAAAAGTAGTTCTGCTATTGAAACTCTCCACAATTTGGTCACTTCGGCTGTAGAAGTAGTTGGCGCTAAGGTCTTTTTTGTCTTTTAGACGGTTAAAATTGACTCCGAAAGCTTGATTATTGGAAAAGCCTGAGCTGAGGTTGTTGAAGGGGATTTCGAAGGAATCTTCGCTGTCTCCTCCTGAAAAAAATATTACATTCCCTCCACTGCTGTTAAACCCAAAATCTCCCGTGTCTCCAAATTGAAATGCGCCACTTCCCCTAAACTCCTGCAAGTCATCCCAATCCAATCCGGTTTGGTTGACATTATTGCCATAGCCAATGACTGAAAATTGGTTCACGTTGTCAAATTTGTTGTAAGAGGCATTGGAAGACCATCTTTCGTCTGTGCCTCCAGCCGCTGAAATTTTTCCAAACCCTCCTTTTTTGGCTTCCTCTTTCAGCTCCACATTCAACGTTTTTTCATTTACCCCGTCATCTACCCCGGTGAGTTTGGCTTGCTCTGACTTATCGTCGTAAAGCTGAAGTTTACTTATTGACTCTGCATTCAAGTTTTGGGTAGCCATTTTTGTATTTCCTCCAAAAAAACGCCTTCCATCGACGGTTACCTTCTGGACACGTTGGCCTTGGGCAACTATATTCCCTTCTGCATCGATTTGCATCCCGGGCAGCTTGCGGAGTAGGTCTTCCAAGGTAGCCCCCGGAGGAACTTTGAATTTGCTGGCATCATATTCCAGTGTGTCCCCGCGCATCATGAGCGGCGCTTTGGCTGCTTTCACTACTACTTCGTATAGTTCTTGCATGATGGGAATCAAGCGAATCTCTTCCACTTGCAATTCATCTGCCTCAGGCAAAACAAGTTCTTTTTGGAAGGGAATATAGCCCATGTAGGTAGCCTTGACCAAGAGTGGTTGCCTATCTATATTCTTGAAAATATATTCCCCATCCTTATTGGTCAATGTGTAAGCGACCAAAGCAGAGTCTTTTGGGCTAAGGAGTAAAACCGAGGTGTAGTCAAGAGGGAGGTTTGTTGTGTCTTTTACCGTTCCACGAATGGTTAATTTAGATTGGGCTTTCAGAGCGCAAGTGGAGGCAAGCAGTAAAAAGAGGGAAAAGAAAAGTTTCATATTTTAAGGCTTGGTTTTTAATATCCGCCGAAACCTGCACACAGCTAAAATTTTTTCCAGTTGATCACTTTGGCCGAGGCTTTTCTGAGAAGTTGATCTTCTCGGGTTTGGAGAGGAAGAATAGTGATTTTGTCTAAAATATTAGTAGTTAATTGATTTCATCCTTTGTAGATCATTGTTCCCTTCAATTCTCTTCCAACATTCTACCAGATAGATAGAGATCAAGGTTTCTTTTAGGTTAGCCCCATTTCCAATTAAGGATTCTTTGCTCCCATGTATTTAGAAGAAGTGTTCTAAAATACTAAGAGAGGTTATTTATCACTTAAATTTCAGTGATTATTTTCAAATAATAAAACGAAAAAATTGTTAAAAAATGTTGGAGGCGAAATTGGGTTAGCGAATGGTGAGAAATATTTAGGTTGAATAGGGTGCCAAACTCTATACAAAAATTAACTTCTTTGAGAATTTCTCTTACATTAAAATCTTAATATTCATCATTTTAGAGTAAGTTGTCCGAAGACCAAAGATTGATAAATCGAATGTTCAACCAAGAAATTTTCTCCCAAATGAATCATCCGGTAAAGAAAAGGAGGAAAACCAATAAAGAAATCATTATCGATTAGCTTCAATTAAGAAATACATAGAAAAATTTTGCGCCAAACTGCTAATAGAGAAAAGGAATTCTAGGTTATTCATGAAAATATGCCTCTTTTAGTAGGCAGTTGTCACGAAATACTATACTTCAGTTTAAAAAACGTTTAAATAAATTACCTCTTATCTTCCCAAGGCATATAGACGACCTTTTTGGTCTCAAAAAAATCTTCCTTGAAGTAGTCGCTCAGATGATAGGTAACATAAGACTTGCCTGTTTCTTCCATTTCTTCATCCACATCACCACCTTTGAGATAAAGAATGCCATTGGGAAACTCGTTGAAGTCTTCTTTTTTGATTTTCCCTTTCACCCAAGGATAAAAATTAATCATTCGAGTCACAGCCCGGCTGATCACAAAGTCATATTTCCGCACCAAAGTCTCGGCTCTAGCCTGCTGGGCTTCGACATTGCTTAATTTGAGTGCTTTGGCGACTTCCTTGACCACGGTGATCTTTTTTCCAATCGAATCAACCAAATGGAAGTGGGTATCGGGAAAAAGAATGGCCATCGGAATCCCCGGGAAACCACCCCCAGTACCAATGTCGAGTACTTTGGTACCCTGCTGAAAGCGCATGACTTTGGCAATACCCAAGGAATGCAGCACGTGATGGACATAAAACTGATCCATATCCTTGCGGCTGATCACGTTGATTTTGGCATTCCAGTCTTCATAGAGCTCTTGCAAGCGGTCAAATTGCTCGATTTGCTTCTCGGTGAGGTCAGGAAAGTAGGAAAGAATCAGCTGGGTGCCGGAGTTCATCAGATGTGTTTTTCTTTGCCGGAGGCGATTTCGTACAGCAACTCCCGAGAGCGGTGAAGCTGGGCTTTTACAGTTCCGAGGGGTTTTTCCAATTCTTGGGCAATCTCCTCGTAGGAGAGTTCATCGAAATAGCGCAGTTGAACAAGCTTTCTGTATTTGGCAGGAAGTTTATCCACGAAAATCCTCACCATCTCAATACGTTGGGATCTGATGAATTCATCCTGAGGATTGTTGTCGTCATCTTCCACATCGATATTGACCGAGTTGCCGCTGTCATCCGATAGCGTATTGTTCAAGCTCATGGTTTTGAGCTTTTTCTTTCGGATAAAGTCAATGGTATTGTTGGTAGCTATTCGGAAAAGCCAAGTAGAAAACGTGTAATCTTTTTTGAATCGGTGAAGATTTCTGAAGGCCTTGGCGAAGGCTTCCATGGTCAAGTCCTCCGCATCATCCGCATCCCGGATCATTTTGAGAATCATGAAATAAACGGCCTTTTTATACCGCTTCATCAGGGTAGCATAGGCTGTTTGGTCCTTTTCAATGACCGCTTTGTCAATCAGATCAAAATCCTGAAGCGCTTTGTTTGAAAAACCTCGTTCGTTTATTTCCATTTGATGTCTTTTGCCTGGTAGGAAACTGTGCCCAAAACCCAGAAGTATGCGAGGTAAAACAAATCATGAATCAGGGTTTGGGATACCTTTACCTTGCCTTGGATTCTTTTGGAAGCGGAGCGGAAAATACTCCAAACCAAAATAACCCTCATGGTGATAATACTGAAAACGACCAAAAATTGTTCCCATTGCTTGAAAACTCCCAAATAGATCAATAAGCCCAGGCCACCAATCCAGAATAATGCATGGGAAAAAGAGTAAAGTCCTATTTTTCGCTTGTCTTCTCCTCTGAGGTATTTTCCTGCATGGAGATGACGCTTCTTTTGAATCAGATATTCCTTCCAGGTTTCTTTTGGCAAGGAAAGGGTCGAAGCTTCCGGGTCAATGACCAATCCGGTATTTTTTCCAGTAGCGTAGGCATTGACAAACAAGTCGTCATCCCCACCTTCCAAATGCCAGATTCCTTTAAATGCTTTTACATCCATGAAGAAGCTCTTGCGGTAGCACAAGTTTCTTCCAACACCCATGAAAGGGGCTTTCCACAACCCAAAAGAAAGGTAAAGCAAGCCAGTCAGTAAGGTTTCAAACTGGATCCAAGCATTCAGCATGCCTTTTTTGGATTCATAGCCCGAAAATCCCAAAGCAAAGGTTTTTCCTTCCTCTCGTACCGGAGCAGTCATTTTTTCTATCCATTGAGGGGAGGAAGGCATACAATCTGCGTCAGTCAAAAGGATGACGTCGTACTTCGCCACTTTGATACCCAAGGTCAATGCATATTTTTTGGAAGTGACGTGATTGGGTGTGTATTTGACAGTAACGGATCTGAGGCGTGGATATTCAGCCATCATTTCTTCCAAAAGTCGTTTGGTTCGATCTGTACTTCGATCGTTCACGATCATGACATCGTACTTGGGGTATTCCTGTTCAAAAAGCATGGGAATCAGCTTCTTCAGGTTGTGGTATTCGTTGTGTGCGGATATCAAGACAGTGACTCCTTCTGCAGATTCTGAAGCAGAACTGGAAGAAGATGGAGTCTTGGACCAAGCGGTCCTACCAAATATCAACAGGAGATAAACTGCCTGAATAAGAATACCAATGCCAAAGAGAAACCAAAGTAAAAATAGGCCCATAGGTCGATTTTGCTGGGCAAATATAAAATCTATTTCAGCAAGTCATTTAGGAATAAGTGGATATTTTTGCAAGCCCAAACCCTTTGGTAAAAACCGAGGTATTTTCGGAAAATTTCTACCGCATGAAGTTTACTTTAGAGAAAACAGACTCCCAATCCCAAGCCCGTGCCGGCCAAATCCAAACTGACCATGGCACGATCCAAACCCCGATTTTTATGCCTGTGGGAACGGCAGGAACGGTCAAAGCGGTTCATCAGCGGGAGTTAAAGGAAGACATTCAGGCTCAGATTATTTTGGGAAACACCTACCATTTGTATCTCCGGCCAGGCTTAGATATTTTGGAAAAAGCCGGTGGACTTCACCAATTCAATGGTTGGGATCGGCCGATTTTGACAGATTCGGGAGGCTATCAGGTCTTTTCGCTTGCGGGTACCCGAAAGATCAAAGAAGAAGGAGTCACCTTCAAATCTCATATCGATGGGTCGAAGCATGTTTTTTCTCCTGAGGGAGTTATGGACATTCAGCGAAGCATCGGGGCGGATATCATTATGGCCTTTGACGAATGTACGCCTTATCCCTGCGAATATGGCTATGCCCGAAATTCCATGGAAATGACCCATCGCTGGCTGGATCGCTGCATTAATCGATTTGACTCTACGGAAGGGAAATATGGCTACAGCCAAACGCTTTTTCCGATCGTGCAGGGTTCGGTTTACAAAGATCTTCGAAAGCAAAGTGCGGAATTCATCGCTTCCAGAAACCGGGAGGGGAACGCTATTGGTGGGCTTTCTGTCGGCGAACCGGCAGAGATGATGTACGAGATGACTGAGGAAGTGACAGCTATTTTGCCTCGGGATAAACCGCGATATCTCATGGGAGTAGGGACGCCAGCCAATATTCTGGAATGCATTGCCTTGGGAGTGGATATGTTTGACTGTGTGATGCCGACAAGAAACGCCCGGAATGGCATGCTTTTCACTTCTGAGGGAATAATCAATATCCGAAATGAAAAGTGGAAGGATGATTTTTCTTCCATTGACCCGGCAATTGGCAACTATGCCAGTACCTTCTACTCCAAAGCCTATTTGAGGCATTTAACTATTTCTAAGGAAATTTTGGCAGCTCAAATAGCCAGTATTCATAATTTAGCTTTCTATCTCTGGCTTGTCGGACAGGCTAGAGAGCATATCCTTGCCGGAGATTTTGCCGTTTGGAAGGATCAGATGGTGAAAAAAGTAAGCACGAGATTGTAAATCATGAAAATACTGGACTGGCTGATCATTAAGGAATTTCTGAAGACCTACTTTTTTGTGGTGGTCATGTTGATCCTTATTGTTTTGGTCTTGGACTTCACCGAGAAAAACGATACCTATATCCGAAATGAAGTTCCTTCGGGTGAGATACTTCGGTACATGGGCAATTATGGCCTGTATTTGAATAATCTCCTGACACCGATTACCGTCTTTATCGCGGTTATTTTTATCACTTCCAAAATGGCCGGGCGAACCGAAATCATTGCCATTTTGAGCTCAGGAGTGAGTTTTGTTCGGCTTTTGGTTCCTTTTCTTTCTGCAGCGGTGATGATCGGAGCGATCAGCTTTGTTTTGAATGGATGGATCCTTCCGGGAGCCACAGCAGGAGTGACGGAGTTTAGAATAAAATATCTGGATAAAGGGCGGGCATCCACAGATCCCAATATTCATGTCAAAGTAGGTCCTGATACCTACGCCTACCTGAGTAGGTTTTATCGCACAGGAAATACAGGCTATAATTTTACTTTAGAGGAAATCCGGGACGGAGAGTTGATTTCCAAGCTTTCTGCAGACCGGATTCTTTGGGATACCACAACCAATGCCTGGAAGGTAATGAATTGGAGGCTTCGAAAACTCCGGCCGGATGGGGAGGACTATACTGTGGGCGAACAGCTGGATACGGTGCTTTCCATAACTCCCGCAGACTTTGATTTGCCGGAAAACCACCACGAAACGCTCAAATTGCCTGAATTGACTCAGCAGATCAAAATTCTTGAAGATCGGGGTGCGGACAATGTCAGCTATTACCGAATCGAGCGTTATGTACGGTTTATGTCTCCGTTTGCGGCCTTGATTTTGACTTTCATCGGGGTTATCATGTCGGCCCGCAAAACTCGGGGTGGCTCGGGTTTTCAGATAGCCATGGGCTTTCTTTTGGCTTTTATATATATACTTCTCTTTATCCTATCCAGAACCTTCGCTGAAAACGGAGCCCAATATCCCATTTTTGCCGTCTGGCTACCCAATATCATTTTTGCTGTGACTGGCCTGGTACTTTATAAAACAGTTCCCCGCTAAATGAATCAGTCCAATCTGAAAGACTACCTGATGCTGCACTTTATTGTGCTTATTTGGGGATTTACGGCGATTTTGGGTTTGCTGATCAGCCTGCCTTCTTTGGAATTGGTGTTTTATCGAACTCTCCTTGCTACAGTTGGAGTGGCTTTGATCATGGTTTTCAGGAAAAAGCCCATGTGGGTCACGACTCCTGAACTACTGAAAATTACCGGTGTTGGGGCTATAATTTCCCTGCATTGGATTTTATTCTTTTGGTCGGCCAAGGTTTCCACTGCCTCTGTTTGCCTGGCAGGAATGGCCACTACCTCACTTTGGACAGCTTTTGTAGATCCTCTGATCAACCGAACCCGAGTGAAATGGTATGAAGTGGCTTTGGGGCTGCTTGTTATTTCCGGATTGCTGGTCATCTTTCAGTTTGAGACCGGGTATTGGCTGGGCTTGACCATGGCTTTGGTTTCAGCATTTCTGGCGGCTCTTTTTTCCGTTCTTAATGGCAGGCTGACGCAAAAGCATACACCTTACCAAATCACCCTCTATGAAATGGGGGCTGCAAGCTTATTTGCCCTGCTCTTTATGCCGCTTTATTCTGCCTTTTTAATGGATGGTGCTCCAATTCAGTGGGCTTGGAAAGGCCTAGACTGGTTTTGGCTGTTGATTTTGGGAGGAATTTGTACCGTTTATGCCTTTTCGGTTTCTGTGGACTTGATGAAGCGATTGCCGGTTTTCTCAATTAACCTGACTATCAATTTGGAGCCGGTTTACGGAATACTTTTGGCTGTGCTGGTTTTTGGAGAAAGTGAAAAAATGACTCCCCAGTTTTATTTGGGAACGCTGATTATTCTGATTTCGGTGCTGATTTATCCGGTATTGAATTATTGGAATAAGCGGAGGAAAGCTGTTAGGACCTTAGGTTGAATTGCTACAGGGTAGTCAAGTCTTTCAATGTCTCAAGTGCTAGATCCAGTTGCTCTTGTGAAATTTTGCCAAGTCTCTCGATCAACCTTTGCTTGGAAAGGGAGCGAATATGGAAGATCATCAACTCAGACTTTTGTTTTAAGCCATTTTCAGCTGAAGGTTCCAGGATTGGGTTTCCTTTGTAATTCTTGATTTGAGAAGTCAAAGGGGCTGTGATGACCACTTGCAAATAGTCATTCATCAGATTACCGCTCAAAATGACGACAGGTCTTCTGCCGGCTTGTTCAGAACCAGTTACAGGATTGAGGTCTGAAATCCAGATTTCACCTTGTCTCATCTTCGATTTGCTTCAGATATTCTCCCATCCCTTCTTCAGCCAAAAGAATCACATCGTCATCCTGAGCCGCTAATTTGTAGGATTTGATGTATTCGGCGCGTTTTAGATGTTCCAAATAGAGACTGAGGGCATTTTCAATCAATTTGTTTTTGGGCATGGCAAGCTTTTCCGCATAGGTTGCGAGCTTTTGAAGAAGTTCATCAGGAAGTGTACTGGTAAAAGTTGCCATATAATTTATATTTACGATTTGTAAATATAAATTGTAAATCAAGGCATTACAATACGCTTTCGAAAATAAAGTAGTCTGATTTTAAACTTAGATTATCTGGCTTTTCCTCAAACAGACCAAAGACGCTGGAGCCTGAACCGGACATGGCTGCGTAAAAAGCTCCGGCTTCATACATTTTCTCTTTAATCTCGGCGATTTCAGGATGGTTTTTGAAAATGCTGGCTTCAAAGTCATTGACCAGTTCCGCTTTCCATCTACTTTGGTCGGCCAAGACTTCTTCAAGTTTAACTTTTGGGGCTGCAGGAGTCACACCGGCATAGGCTTCTTTGGTCCCCACATGGATACCGGGATTGATGAGAACCAAATGGCGGCCTTTCAGGGAAAGATCGATAGGCTCCAGGATTTCTCCCCGGCCTCGGGCGATTTTTGGCGTGTTTTCTATGAAAAAAGGGCAGTCACTTCCCAACTGCGCTGCATATTCCTCCAGAAAGAAATTATCCAAATGGAGGTCAAAGAGATTGTTCATCAGCTGAAGAGCAAAAGCACCATCTGCCGACCCTCCTCCAAGTCCAGCGCCCATAGGAATGTGCTTGTGCAGATGGATTTTAAGGGGCGGTAGTCCCGGGAAGTCTTTTCTTAATAGTTTTTCGGCTTTGAGAATGAGGTTGTCCTTTGGGTCTCCGGGTATGGAAAGTCCCGAGGAGTTCCAACTTGGCTTTTTGTCCAAAACCATTTCCAAAGCATCACAAAGGGGAATAGGTACCATGCAGGTTTCGATGTCGTGGTAGCCATCTTTCCTTCTGGCTGTGATATGAAGACCCAAATTGATTTTTGCGTTGGGGAAAGTGATCATGAGATAAGCTTTGAGGCAAATTTAATCGAAAAGCTCAGGAGCAGTTGATTCTTGAGAGTAATTGAATAATCGTTAAAAATTTCAAGATATTTTGAAAAATATTTAACCCTAGCAAAATTTGAATTAAATAAAAGGAAAATATTTTTCTGGATTTTATCAAAACTATAAATCGGAACAAAATTTTGGATTCGTACGCTTTTCCTTGTATTTCAAAAATATAGGTTTTGAAATTTGTCAAATAATGGAATTAAATTTTGAAAAAAATCAAATTGAATATCTTTTAATCTTGCATATATCGATTTGGAAAGAATTAAATATTGTAAGTCTGGGAAATGGGTTTTAATATTGTTGCGTGATTCTCAACAGAAGCATTCACTCAACAAAAAAACTATGTACCCACTGGTCGTCCTGCTAAGCTTTATTATTCTCATCGGATTTTCGAAGTGAGGCACTAGACCATATCTAATACAGCATATAAAATCTAAAGTGCCTCACGCCAATGAGGCACTTTTTTATTACTCAAACCTATGACCCAGAACCGCCTGAAAAAGTACAGTTGGGAAATCAGTGACAATGACGAGCATCCGGCAGGCAAGGCCATGTTGTATGCTACGGGATTGTCAGATAAAAAAATGAAGCAGCCCTTTGTAGGGATAGCGAGCTGCGGATACGAGAGTAACCCCTGCAACATGCACCTCAATGACTTCGCCGGTCTGATCAAGTCCTCCTCGCAGGAATACGATCTGACCGGTTTGGTTTTTAATACCATTGGTATATCCGACGGTACGTCTATGGGCACTTTGGGGATGCGCTATTCCTTGGTTTCCAGAGAAATCATAGCAGACTCGATAGAATCATTTATTCTAGGACATTCTTTTGATGCTTGCGTCGCTGTAGCTGGTTGTGATAAGAATATGCCCGGTGCGATTATCGGAATGCTCCGAATCAATCGACCCGCAATCATGGTCTACGGAGGCACAATTGCCTCAGGACTATACAAAGGAGAAAAGTTGAATATCGTTTCCGCTTTTGAGGCCTTTGGAAAGAGGATTCAAGGTACGATATCCGATGAGGATTACGATGGAGTCATCCGAAACGCTTGTCCCGGTGCCGGGGCCTGCGGAGGGATGTATACTGCCAATACCATGTCTTCTGCAATTGAAGCCATGGGGATGTCCTTGCCTTATTCCGCATCTTATCCTGCCAACTCTCCGGAAAAGCTGAGAGAATGCAGAGAGGTCAATAAATACATCCAAATCCTTTTGGAAAAAGACCTGAAGCCTAAAGATATCATCACCCGAAAAAGCATTGAAAATGCCGTTCGAGTGGTCATTGCTTTAGGAGGTAGCACCAATGCAGTCCTTCATACCTTGGCTATTGCCCGGACTGCCGGAGTGGATTTCACTCTTCAGGATTTCAAAGACTTGAATGCAAAAACTCCCCTGATCGGAGACTTCAAGCCTTCCGGTAAATTTTTGATGGAAGACCTGCACGAGCAGGGAGGATTGCCTGCCTTCATGAAGTATTTCCTGGACAAAGGATTCCTCCATGGGGATTGCATGACTGTCACCGGAAAGACTTTGGCAGAAAATCTGGAAAAAGTAGATGCGATTGTCCCCTCCAAGGTCAATGTCATCCATCCGGTAGAATCTCCTATCAAGGAGACAGGACACCTTTGCATCCTTTCAGGTAATCTGGCTCCAGAGGGAGCTGTGGCCAAAATTACCGGGAAAGAAGGCCGATTATTTACCGGGCCGGCCAAAGTGTTTGATTCCGAATTGGAAGCAAATAATGCGATTCGGGATCATGTGGTCAAAGCAGGCGATGTGGTTGTCATTCGAAATGTAGGGCCAAAAGGAGCTCCCGGAATGCCGGAAATGCTCAAGCCTACCTCCATGATTATCGGAGCAGGATTGGGTGCAGATGTAGCTCTGATTACCGATGGTAGATTTTCAGGAGGTACTCACGGCTTTGTAGTGGGGCATGTCACTCCGGAAGCCTGGTGCGGTGGACCAATTGGTTTGCTCAGGGATGGGGATTTGGTCACCATTGACACGGACAATCAATCCTTGTCCGTGGAAGTAAGCGATGCAGAATTTGCAGAAAGAAAGAAAACATGGTCTCCCAAGCCCATCGACGGACTTCAGGGAACCCTCAAAAAATACAATAAACTCGTAGCAACCGCTTCCGAGGGTTGCGTTACCGACAAATTCTAAAGCCTATGAAGGACTTGATAAGAGGTGCGGACATTGTAGTACGCTCATTGATTGCCGAGCAAGCTGAGCTGATTTTTGGATATCCCGGTGGAGCTATCATGCCGGTTTATGATGCTCTGTATGATTATCATGATCAGATCAAGCACGTCTTGACCCGTCATGAGCAGGGAGCAATTCATGCAGCCCAGGGGTATGCAAGAGTATCTGGAAAAGTTGGTGTCTGCCTTGCCACCTCAGGCCCGGGTGCTACTAATTTGATTACTGGACTCGCCGATGCACAGATTGACAGTACGCCGCTTGTGTGCATCACAGGTCAGGTTGCTGCTCACCTTTTGGGAACTGATGCTTTCCAGGAGACGGATGTAGTCGGGATTTCTATGCCGGGCACCAAATGGAATATTCAGGTAAGAAGAGTGGAAGACATTGCTCCTGCCATTGCCAAAGGCTTCTACATCGCTCGATCTGGAAGACCCGGTCCGGTTTTGATTGACATCACCAAAAATGCCCAAGTAGACTTTGGGGAATTCAACTATACGCCTTGCCTCGGGTTTAGATCCTATAAGACTCATCATCCTGTTGACCTTTCATCCATTCAGCAGGCTGCAGATTTGATCAATCAAGCTGAAAGACCCTATTTGCTTTTTGGTCAGGGAGTGGTTTTGGGTAAAGCAGAGGCAGAATTGAAGTTTTTCTTGGACAAATCAGGAATCCCGGCCGCCTCGACTCTTTTGGGTTCAGGAGCACTTTCAGAGGAGCACCCGAATTTCGTTGGGAAGTTGGGGATGCATGGCAATTATGCGCCCAACCTATTGACCAATCAATGTGACGTATTGATAGCTGTCGGGATGCGCTTCGATGACCGGGTCACAGGAGATTTGAAGCGCTATGCCAAGCAGGCCAAAGTGATTCATTTGGAACTTGACCCTGCAGAAATCAACAAGAATGTAAAAGCTACTGTGGCTGTGCAGGGGGATTGCAGGGAGAGTTTGGCTATGCTGACTGATTCTATTCAGGCAAAAAAGCATGGAGATTGGATGGCCAAATTCCGTGAATTGGAGCAATTGGAAAAATCTTCCGTAGTCCAGCATGACCTGACTCCTACCAAAACAGGATTGACTATGGGTGAGGTAATCCATCAGATTAACCAATACAAGGCAGATGATGCCGTTTTGGTCACCGATGTGGGACAGCATCAGATGATTGCCTGGAGATATTTCAATTACAAAAAACCGAGAACTCAAGTCACCTCAGGAGGATTGGGTACCATGGGATTTGCACTGCCTGCCGCCTTGGGGGCGCAGCTTCATGATTATTCCCGCCAAGTAATCTGTGTAGCAGGTGATGGAGGTATTCAGATGACCATTCAGGAATTGGGAACAATCAAGCAGACCAAAGCTCCTGTGAAGATCGTTTTGCTCAATAACAACTACCTCGGAATGGTCCGTCAGTGGCAGCAGATGTTTTTCGATAAGCGGTACTCCTTCACTGAATTGGACAATCCTGACTTTGTGAAGCTTTCGGAGGCCTACGGAATCAAGGCTCAAAAAGTAGTGGAGCGAGGAGATCTCAAAGAAGCAATTGAGGATATGCTGATTCACGATGGTCCTTATTTCCTTGAAGTGGTTGTGGAAAAAGAAGATAACGTATTTCCGATGATCGCTACCGGATGCTCGGTAGAAGAGGTCAGACTCAGCTAATCCCCTCGCTATGAAACGCTATACCATTTTCGTCATCACAGAGAATTTCATCGGGATACTCAACCGAATCACGATCATTTTCACCCGAAGGGGAATCAATATTGATGCTTTGACAGCTTCGGAAAGCCGGATTTCCGGAATTCACCGGATTACTATAGAAGTGACTGTAAGTGAGGAAACCGTGATTCATCTGGTCAATCAGATCGAAAAAATCATCGATGTGATCAAGGCCTTTTATCATGAAGACTCCGGGGTGGTCTATCAGGAGATTGCTCTTTACAAAATACCGGTTACCCGATTGGATTCAGGTTTAGAGAAAATCATCCGTCAGCACAATGCCAAAATCATTGCAGCAGAGCCGGAGTTTGTCGTTCTCGAACTCACCGGACACAAGGAGCAAACCCAAGAACTCTTGGAAATCCTGAAAAGCTATGGTTTGCTGGAGTTTGCCCGATCAGGAAGAGTAGCAGTGGCCAGGAGAATGCTAACTATAGATACGCTATTGAAATAAGTATAACCTATTGAATATCAAATTGTAAATAAATCCAAGACTGTGAAATTGAGCCTGTCGATCTACTTCAATCGCTAGATTGATTTAAAACTAGGTGAGATTCCATATAGCCTTTAAAATCAAACCATACACTTATGAAATTGAAATTTGGAAACGTTGAAGAAAACGTAGTAACCCGAGAAGAATTCCCTTTGGAAAAAGCCAGAGAAGTTCTCAAAGATGAAGTAATCGCAGTCATCGGCTACGGTGTACAGGGTCCAGGTCAGGCACTAAACCTGAAGGACAACGGATTCAACGTAATTGTGGGCCAAAGAAGCGGCTCCAAAACTTGGGACAAAGCCATTGCAGATGGTTGGGTTCCCGGTGAGACTCTATTTGAAATTGAAGAAGCCTGTGAAAAAGGAACTATCATTCAATTCCTTCTTTCTGATGCAGGTCAGATTGCTCTTTGGCCAACCGTAAAAAAACACCTGACTCCGGGAAAAGCACTTTATTTTTCTCATGGTTTTGGAGTGACCTATAAGGAGAAAACAGGAATTATTCCTCCTGCTGATGTGGATGTGATCTTGGTGGCACCAAAAGGATCCGGTACTTCATTGAGAAGAATGTTTGTGGAGGGCAGAGGATTGAACTCATCTTATGCGATTTACCAGGATGCCACGGGCAAAGCAAAAGACCGCGTAGTAGCCTTGGGTATTGGCGTAGGATCAGGATACTTGTTTGAAACGGATTTTTATCGTGAAGTGACTTCTGACCTTACTGGTGAGAGAGGAACATTGATGGGAGCCATTCAGGGAATTTTTGCTGCACAGTACGAAGTGTTGAGAGCCAATGGACATACCCCATCTGAAGCATTTAATGAGACCGTGGAAGAACTGACTCAATCCTTGATGCCTTTAGTAGCTGAAAATGGTATGGACTGGATGTACGCCAACTGTTCCACTACCGCTCAGCGGGGAGCTTTGGACTGGTGGAAGCCTTTCCGTGATGCGACCAAGCCGGTTTTCGAGGCGCTTTATGATTCAGTAAAGACAGGTAAGGAAGCCCAGAAATCCATCGATTCCAACTCCAAAGCCGATTACAGAGAAAAGCTGGAGGCTGAATTGAAAGAATTACGTGAGTCTGAAATGTGGCAGGCCGGAGCGGTCGTCCGTCAGTTGAGACCAGAGAATAATTAAAAACCCAAACCCGAAAGATTATGAGTGACAAGCTGTGGATATTCGATACGACCCTGCGTGACGGGGAGCAAGTGCCCGGGTGCCAGCTCAATACCCAGGAAAAGATCATTGTGGCCAAGGCTCTGGAAGAGCTTGGCGTGGATATTATCGAGGCGGGATTTCCGATTTCCAGTCCGGGAGATTTCAATTCCGTGCAGGAGATTTCAAAAGCCGTTTCCAATCCAATCATTTGTGCCCTTTCCCGAGCTGTAGAAAAGGACATCGAAGTAGCCGCCGCGGCACTCAAGTATGCCAAAAAAGGCCGAATCCATACGGGAATTGGAGTGTCTCCTTATCACATCCAGTACAAGCTGCGCTCTACTCCTGATGAAATCATCCGTCGGGGTGTGGCGGCGGTGAAGTTCGCCAAGCGTTTTGTGGAAGATGTGGAGTTTTATGCCGAGGATGCCGGGCGCTCTGAGCCGGACTTTCTCTTCAAAATCATCGAGGAAGTAATCAAAGCCGGAGCTACAGTAGTCAATATTCCGGATACGACGGGGTATACTCTTCCCGAACAGTACGGTGCCATCATTGCAGGCTTGAAAAATAATGTGCCGAACATTGATAAGGCAATCATTGCGACCCACTGCCACAATGACCTCGGTATGGCGACTGCCAATACCGTGGCCGGAGTTCAAAACGGAGCCCGTCAGGTCGAAGTGACTATCAACGGAATCGGTGAACGGGCAGGAAATACTTCGATGGAAGAAGTGGTCATGGCTATCAAATGCCATAAATCCATTCCAGTTCACACGGACATTGTTACTCAGAAGATTTACCAGACCAGCCGCTTGGTGTCCAAGCTGATGAATATGCCGGTGCAGCCCAACAAGGCAATCGTTGGTAGAAATGCCTTTGCGCACTCTTCCGGAATTCACCAAGATGGGGTACTCAAGCACCGAGAGAACTACGAAATCATCGACCCGAAAGAAGTTGGGGTGGAGGAATCATCCATCGTTTTGACTGCTCGGTCTGGAAGGGCTGCTTTGAAGCATCATTTGGATGCTTTGGGAGTCGAGCTGGAAGGAGAAGAGCTGAGAGAGGTCTATGAAGCATTCTTGGTTTTGGCTGATTCCAAGCGAGATATTGGTAGAAAAGACCTCTTGGAGCTTGTTGGAAAGTACATGGACGAGTCCAACTTTATTGAATTGGAGAATGTGAGTTATTCCTCGAATGGTTCGGTAAAGGCAGAAGTTCACCTGAAAATCGGTAATGAAAAACACGTGGCCTCTTCTTCTGGAGTGGGCCCTGTAGACGCCGTATTGAAAGCCATTGAGAAAATCGTAAAACCTCAGGTGGATTTGGAAGAATTTCTTATTCAGGCAATTACTCACGGTTCAGATGATGTGGCCAAAGTCCACATGCGCCTAATCAAATCCGAAAAACCTTATTACGGCTTTGCTTCCAATCAAGACATTGTCTTGGCTTCTGCTCAAGCCTTTGTCGATGCACTCAACAAAATACCAGTCAAAGAATACGCGACTGCTTAATTATGGAAAAGACAACATTATTTGATAAAATCTGGGATTCACATGTCGTGAAATCTGTTCCCGCAGGACCGGATGTATTCTTCATCGATAAGCATTTTATCCATGAAGTGACTTCCCCTGTCGCTTTTCTCAATTTGGAGAAAAGAGGCATCGGCGTGAAATATCCTCACCGTACGATCGCCACCCCTGACCACAACGTGCCTACGGTCGATCAGGATCAAACGATCAAGGACAAGCTTTCCCGAATGCAGGTGGAAAAGCTTCGAGAAAACTGTAAAAAGTACGGGATCGAATTGCATGACTTGGGCTCGGCTCATCATGGAATCGTTCACGTGATCGGTCCTGAATTGGGGGTGACCCAACCGGGAATGACGATCGTTTGTGGGGATTCACATACCTCTACCCATGGAGCTTTCGGGGCGATTGCCTTTGGTATCGGTACTTCTGAGGTGGAAATGGTTCTTGCCACCCAATGCATTATGCAATCCAAACCCAAGAAAATGCGGATTTCCGTAGAAGGAGAGCTTGGAAAAGGCGTGACTTCCAAAGACATCATTCTATACATCATTTCCAAAATTTCTGCAGCGGGTGCTACGGGCTATTTCGTGGAATATGCGGGTTCGGCGATCCGAAATCTGTCCATGGAAGCCCGAATGACCATCTGCAACATGTCCATCGAAATGGGTGCTCGTGGAGGGTTGATTGCTCCTGACGAAACGACTTTTACTTTCCTTAATGGAAAACAATACGCACCACATGGTGCAGATTGGGATAAAGCAGTGGCTTATTGGAAAACACTTAAAACCGACGAGGGAGCTGTTTTCGACAAAGAACTGGTCTTTGATGCAGCGGATATCGAGCCGATGATCACTTACGGTACCAATCCCGGAATGGGTATCAAGGTGGTGGAAAACATTCCAACTACCGAAGGAATGGAAGGCTCCAACAAAACTTCCTATTTGAAATCCTTGGAATACATGGGCTTCCAGCCGGGCGAACCTGTCAAGGGAAAGCAAGTGGACTACGTATTCGTGGGATCATGTACCAATGGCCGAATCGAAGACATCCGAGCTGTTGCCAACTTTGTCAAAGGCAAGAAAAAGGCAGACAACATCACCGCCTGGATTGTGCCGGGTTCCAGAGAAGTGGAAAAACTGGCCCATGAAGAAGGTTTGGTAAAAATCTTGGAAGAGGCTGGCTTCGAACTACGACAGCCAGGCTGTTCCGCATGTCTGGCTATGAATGACGACAAGATTCCTGCCGGGAAATATGCGGTTTCTACTTCCAATCGAAACTTCGAAGGCCGTCAGGGTCCCGGAGCGAGAACCATGCTGGCTTCTCCTTTGACCGTGGCAGCAGTTGCCGTCACCGGACGAATCACCGACCCAAGGGAAGTATTCAACAATTAAGAAATCTGAAATCAGAAGGCTGAAATGGGATGATTGAATAGTGCTTGGCAACTCAGGAATCAATAAAATCTTAATTGATCGTTGGGGGCTAGCTAATCTTTCAATTTTCCAGTTTTCCAATCTTCCAATCTGAAAAAACATGGCTTACGATAAATTCACCATACTCCGAGATACGGCAGTCCCGCTTCCTACCGAAAACGTGGATACTGACCAAATCATCCCTGCCCGATTCCTGAAAGCTACTGAGCGGGAGGGCTTTGGAGACAACCTTTTCCGGGACTGGAGATACGATGTAGAGGGAAATCCGAAGAAGGATTTTGTCCTAAATAATCCAACCTACTCTGGTAAAATTCTGGTAGCTGGTAAGAACTTCGGTTCAGGTTCCAGCCGGGAACATGCCGTTTGGGCGATTTACGATTATGGATTCCGCTGTGTGGTTTCCAGCTTTTTCGCAGATATCTTCAAAAACAACTGCCTCAATATCGGCGTGCTTCCTGTGACTGTTTCTCCTGAGTTCGCGGATAAATTATTCGCAGCCATTGAGGCTGATCCTAAAACCGAAATCGAGGTCAATCTGCCTGCACAAAAAATCACTTTGCTTTCCACCGGTGAGTCGGAGACTTTCGATATCAACGAATACAAGAAAGGAAACATGCAGAATGGATTTGATGACATCGATTACTTGCTAAACATGTCTACCGAAATCGAGTCTTTTGCGGCATCCAGATAAAGAAAAAATGGAGGCAAATAGAAATCATGCAGCCCAACCCTCCAAGGGTTCTGAACCCTTGGAGGGTTTGAAAGGGCGACGTATCGAAATCATGGATACCACACTGAGGGATGGAGAACAGACCTCGGGGGTTTCCTTTTTGCCTTCCGAAAAGCTTCAGATCGCCAAATTGCTGCTAGAGGAACTCAAAGTAGATCGTATTGAGGTGGCTTCGGCTAGGGTTTCCGAAGGAGAATTGGAAGGGGTTCAGAAAATCACCCAATGGGCGAGTCAAAAAGGCTATTTAGATCGCGTGGAGGTTTTGGGATTTGTGGATACACCGGTTTCTGTGGATTGGATTTTGGAGGCAGGCGCAAAAGTGCTCAACCTGCTGACCAAAGGATCCATGAATCATTTGGTTCATCAATTGAAGAAAACACCCGAGCAGCACTTCTCCGATATTCAAAAAAGCATCGCTTATGCCCAAGAAAAAGGGGTAGAAGTGAATGTTTACCTGGAAGACTGGTCTAACGGAATGCGGAATTCCAAGGAATACACGCTGAGCTTGATTGACTTTCTGGCCCATCAGCCCGTCAGAAGAATTATGCTTCCCGATACCTTGGGCTTGCTTAATCCCGATGAAGTCCGAGTCTATTTCGATGAAATAGCGGCTTTGCACCCGGAGGTTCATTTTGATTTCCATGCGCACAATGATTACGACCTTTCTGTCGCCAATGTGATGGAAGCGGTTTTGCAAGGGGCTTCTGGAATTCATACGACCGTGAATGGTTTGGGTGAAAGAGCAGGAAATGCTCCTTTGGAATCGGTTGTAGCAGTGATCAAAGACTTCACAGATTTGGAAATCGGTATTCAGGAGCAAAAGATTTTCCGGGTTTCCAAGCTGGTAGAGCAGTTTTCAGGACAGCATATCCCCGCCAATAAACCTGTGGTGGGAGAAAATGTCTTCACCCAAACGGCCGGAATCCATGCAGACGGGGACAATAAGAAAAATCTTTATTTCAACGATCTGATGCCGGAGAGATTCGGTCGTCAGCGGAAATATGCTTTGGGAAAGACCTCCGGCAAAGCAAATATTCTCAAGAATCTGGAGGAGTTGGGGATTTCTCTGGAAAAAGAAGAACTATCCAAAGTCACCCAACGAATTATAGAATTGGGAGACAAAAAGGAGCGAGTTACGACTGAAGATTTGCCTTACATCATTTCCGATGTCCTACAAAACAACTCCATTGCCAAAACGATCAGCATCGAAGGCTACCACATGACTCATTCCAAGGGGTTGAAACCTACCGTGCAGCTTCGGATGAATATCCAAGGGAAGTTTTACGATGAAAGCGCCACAGGAGATGGGCAGTATGATTCCTTCATGCGGGCTTTGAAAAAGATTTACAAGTCTTTAGGTAAAGAGCTTCCTTTGCTGACAGATTACCATGTTTCGATTCCTCCGGGAGGAAAAACAGATGCCTTTGTGGAAACGGTAATTACCTGGGACTATGGGAAAATCTTTAAAACCAAGGGACTTGACCCTGACCAGACGGTAGCGGCGATGATGGCTACCGAAAAAATGCTCAACATCATCGAAAACATGAATTACCAACCCAAAAAAGAAGAATCCACCTATTATGGAAATGAATATCGCGCTATTGCCGGGTGACGGCATCGGTCCTGAGGTTATCGCTCAGGCAGTCAAAGTAGTCAATGCCATCGGGAAAAAGTTTGGTCACAACATATCTTATAAAGAAGGATTGGTCGGTGCCTGCGCCATCGATGCCACCGGAGATCCTTATCCGGATGCCACCCATGAGATTTGTGCAGGTTCTGACGCAGTTCTTTTTGGTGCGATCGGAGATCCGAAATACGACAACGACCCTAAAGCCAAGGTACGTCCTGAGCAAGGTTTGCTTAGAATGAGACAAAAACTCGGTCTTTTCGCCAACGTACGACCAACCTTTACTTTTCCTTCTTTGGTTCACAAGTCACCTTTGAAATTGGATCGAGTAGACGGAGTGGACTTTGTGTTCTTCCGTGAATTGACCGGTGGGGTTTATTTCGGCGAACCGAGAGGTCGAAATGAGCAAGGCACCAAAGCCTTCGATACTAACGTGTACAGCAAGGAAGAGATCGTTCGTTTGGCGAGAATGGGTTTTGAAGCTGCTCAGGGTAGAAGAAAACTCCTGACCTGCGTGGACAAAGCAAATGTGATGGCAACTTCGAGATTGTGGAGAGAAACGGTTCAGGAACTCGCGCCTGAGTATCCGGATGTGAAAGTGGAATACGAATTTGTTGATGCCGTAGCCATGCGACTGATCCAATGGCCAAAAGCCTATGACGTTTTGATTACTGAAAACCTGTTTGGTGATATTTTGACTGACGAGGCTTCCGTGATTTCCGGTTCAATGGGCTTGATGCCATCTGCTTCTTTGGGTTCCAAAGTGAAGCTTTTCGAACCGATTCACGGGTCTTATCCTCAAGCTGCCGGAAAGGATATCGCCAATCCATTGGCAACGGTACTGTCTGCCGCCATGATGTTTGACTATGCCTTTGGATTGAAAGCCGAAGCTCAGGCGATTAGCGACGTGGTCAATCTGTCACTGGCAGAAGGCTATGTCACCGAAGATATTGCCGATGGCGGAAAAGCCTACAAAACCTCTGAAGTCGGAGATTGGTTGGCGGCGAAGATTTTGGGCTAATATTCCAAGTCATAAAATGAAGAAACCACCTCAGGAATGGGGTGGTTTTTTATTCATAGGAGGAAGAATTCCGTTGAATGAATTAAATTCAAAAAACTTTCAAATCATGGAAAATTCGGTTCTCAAAGAAAAGCTTCATCATTTGGTCGATTCTGCTGACACCAAATTATTGGAGATTTTGTATTCGGTGGCCAGTGAATTTCATCAAACAGCTGATGATCTAACTCCTGAACAGCTAGCAGAACTGAAAAGAAGATTGGACTTGTTCGATGCTGGCAAGATGTTTTTTAGCACTTGGGATGAAATGATTTCAAAAATTGAAAATGAGTAATGTCTTGGTCTATTAGCTATTCCAGTCAGGCCCAAGCAGATGTTCGAGTAGCGTTCAGGTATTACAAAGAAATCAGTGAATCTCTGGGGAAGTATTTTTTGAGTGAGCTGAAGCATGCCTAAAAAGCCATACTTAATGCGCCTGAGGGATTTCAAGTAAGATTTTTTGATCGAGTCAGAGCATATCCACTTAAAAAATTCCTCTTTTTGGTTCTTTTTGTAGTAGTTGAAAAATCCGTTTATGTGGTGGCGGTTTTTAATACTAATCAGAACCCTGAGCTTATGGAGTCGAGATTGAAATCTGATTAACTGATTGTAAAGTTTTTGGGATAAAATTTCCCTTATAGACGATGAAACCACCTCAGGAATGGGGTGGTTTCTTTACTATTTCATATCTCTATATCGTTCGAAGAATTTCATATCGGGGTCATAAATTGTCTTAGGAATTACTCCTAATTCCTTTTTTTCAAACATTTCTACAAGCTTAGTGCCATCAATCAATTCTAGTTTAATATTTGCTTTTTCAATTTCATGTGCAGCTTTGGCAAAATTTCCAGTGGTAATAATTAGTCCTTTTTCAACACTCCTTTTATTTGTCTCCATTACTCCAATAAAAGCTTGAACTTTTTCAGTGGGAACTGTACCCTGAAATCTTTTGCACTGAAAAAATACGCTAAGACTTACAAATGGATTTAGTTTTAAAGTGGCGTATCCGTCAATACCCCCATCATTTGACCTTTGGGTAATTTCAATATTTTCAAAATCATATTCCTTTAATAAGCGACCACAAAGATGCTCAAACCCTATAGGGGAGATGCTTTGTAGTACCTCGATTAAAGAGGGTTTAACCACAGATTGACCTTCTTCTGGTTCGGTAGTTTCAATTGCTGTTTCAATCTTGTTTTTTTCCTGCTCCAGGGAATCTTTATTTTGTCTTAAATCTTGAAATATTTTGACCCACTTAAGAAAAATATCATAGGATTCAGACTCATTTAATTTTGTTTTCCAGCCAATCTCAGATAAGGCCCATATTCCATGTTTAGAAGAATCCATTAGTCCCTCCCAAACTAGATATTGCCTTGCCCATGCAATTTGATTTGGAAATTTAAGTTGGCCTGACTTTTCGTATTTTTCATTTAATACTTCCTCAGGAAGATTATAATTTTCCCCAATCCATTCTGAGATCTCCCTAGGTTTTGCCGAGCCTCCCAAAGCTCGAAGGGCCTCTAAAACTGGCCCAAAATATTTAATAAACTCAGCTTTGCTATTTTTTTTCTTTGCCATTTTTTAAAATTCCTTCTAATTGAAAAAGCAATTCTTCAAGGTCACTCTCTATGATTGACCAGACTATTTCGTAATCGATTCCAAAATATTCATGAACGATTCGATTTCGAAATCCGCGTAGTTTTTTCCATTCGATTTGAGGATTCTCAAGTTTGAAATCTTCATCAATTCGGATCGATGCTTCTCCAATTACTTCAAAGTTCCTGACTACTGCATCGATAGTTTTATCATCTCTTAAAAAATCGTCATAGGTTAGTCCATTTGTATAATTCAAAATTTTCCCAGCAGATTCCCTCATGTCTTGAAGTAGCAAATCGATATCTCTTCTAGACATAAATCAAATCCTCTTTTATCCTTTCAAAATATCGCTCTTTGATTCCTTTTTTGGAGACTAAATCGACTTTGATTCCAAGGATTTCCTCCAGTTCATCTGCTAATTCAATAAACTCGGAACCTACCCGGCTATGAAACTCTACCATCAAATCAAGGTCGCTTGTTGGCTTTTGTTCATTGCGAGCATAAGAACCAAAAATTGCCAAGTCCTTTATCGGGTACTTTTCAAAAAGCTCCTTTTTGTGGTCTTCTAATTTGGCTTTGATTTCTTTGAAGGTATCCATGTTACAATTTTAAGAGTTTTTCAACAGAAAGGTCCTCATCAATCAGTGGCCAATGAATTCCATAGCCTGAAGGTGAGAATTTATACAAATTACGTTCAGCCTCGGTTGCCTCCAATAGCTTTGCCGAAACTCGCTTTAAATCTATCACTTCCTTAAGACCGTTCTTCAGAATGATCAAATTATTGCCTTCAAACTGGATAGTAACCATCTACTAATTACTTTTTACAATTTACCCTTCGACTCCGCTCAGGGTAACAAACCCGAAGCCTCACCAACTCAACAATTCAACAATTAACCCTTAACCATTAACACTCAACTCCCCTAATCCCTCGCCGGATTGATCATGATATGCGCTCGGTGCGTTCCCGGATCCATAATCCACGGCAAGCCCGGTCCGGCAGGCTTCAGTGGTAGTCCGGTGCTTTCAGCAGTAGCCCAGGGGATATAGACCACTGAGCGGGTATAGGTGTTTTTAGCTTCACCTGTGACCCAATTCACATCTGAATGTTCTGCTGTCAGTGCATTTAAAAGGCTTCCCTGATCAGGAAGTTTGAGTTTGCCGGCTTTGGATTCAGCTTCCCGGATATTGAAAATCTCCTGGGCATTTTTCCCTTCTTTGCGAAGCGCCCATCCTCTTTCCATAAAAGGCTGAGAATTGACATGATAGCAAGAAACAGAAAGTCCTTCTCGATTAGGGTCATCCCCCAAACAAACGGTTTGATTCGTCCCTTTCCGCAGTAAAGTCCCATCAAAAGCATAAACGGTGGCTCCAGCCCGCTGATCTTCTGGTGCAGCTAATACGGCCAGTTTGATCTGGATTTCTTTGGAAGGTACAGTTTGGGAAAAGCTTATTCCACTAATTAGGAGTAAGCAAAAGAAAGGTAGAAGTTTCATGGCTGTGGTGTTTTGGGTTTTACCCAAGTTACCAAGATCAGCTGGCATATGAAACCCATGTTTCCTTATGGGGATGGATAACCAAGCCTAGTCTCTTTTTTTTAGCCTAAATAGACAACTTAGCCATCCCATTTCGCTTTTGTTCCGCCTTATTCCATTACCTCCAAAACCAATGACAGGTCATCCTCATACACCACTTTTGTCTTGAGAGGAATCCCGTGATACTCCAAGCGATCAAGAGCGGCTGCCACGACATCATTTGGATGAAGAGGGTGTGTCTCTTGGGTTATCACCAAGTAATCCGCATAAATCATCGGTTCCTGAAGGCTATGCTGAAAATCAGGGCTAAAATGGCCCACCCAACTCGCTTCTTTGGGCAGTTTGCTTAGATGGGGGAAAAAGATTGCATCGTCAGCAAGAATCCTTGTTTTTCCTTTCTCAGCAAGAAAATTATTGATCGATTCTACACTCTTCCTTTCGGCAGATTCTACCGGTGGATGGAAGAGGGCTTCGAAAAACCTTCTCTCATGAATTGCAACCGAATAGTTGAAATAAAGAAACTCCAAAATCAACGTAACCAAGGCAATGAGTACGCTCACAATCCTAAAGCTTCCAGAAGGGGTTTCTTTGGCACTGAAGAGGATCCCGGCCATACCAGCACCGGACAGCATACCAAGCAGTTGAAGGTTTAGGTTTAGGATTTTTTCACCTGCAGCCTCGGAAATCACGTATCCCAAAGCCAAAAATGCAATCATTGGCAAGGCTGTGCTTTTTCCTTTTCTGAAGAAAAGATATAGGAGAGGTGCTGATAGGCATATAATCAACAACAAAAAGTAAAGATTTCCCAAGGAGAAGATTTTCCAATCCAAACTGTCGGATACATGCAAAGGTGTTTTTCCGCTGTAGCTGTTCCAGAAATCTGCAAGGCTGGTTTCATAGTAAAATACTCTTCCTCCAAAAACCTCATTGATCAGGTGAAAAATGCCATATCCCGATAGGGGTATAAATACCACAAGCAGAATTGAAGAGAAAAAGCCGGTGAAAAACTTTCTTCTCTGAGAGTCATTGCTGAATATGATGGAGGCTTTGGCGTAGAAATTTCCCCGAATTCCCTTGGCCTTGTAGAAGGAAATAAAGAAAAAGATCGGAATCAGCAGAATCAACAGCTTGAGAAAACTTCTGTCCAAAAGAAGAAAGACGCCGAGAAGAATACTCAAGGAAGCAAGGTGAAAGACGGAATAGTCTCGGATATAGCCCAGTATGAGCCAGAAAAACAGAAAATAAAAAGTAAGGTAAAGCGCAAAGCTACTTCCGCTGCTTCCTGCATACCATATGACCGGACTAAACAAAAGGTAAATCAGGGATGCCCAAGACCCTGAACGTCTTTCCCAGGCACTTTTAAACAAAAACACCCCTAAAATACCCATAACCAAGGCATTGAGGACATAGGTGCTTTGAATATCGGGAATCCAACTCAAAGCCAGACTTCCCAAAAACAACAAGGCGGGTTCTGTAAAATAGAAGGTTCGGAAAAAGCTGAAATCGTACCGAAACAGCTGATCTATTTTGTAATCAATAAAATAGGCTTCCAAGTGATAAAATCCCTTCGTTCTCAAGAAATAGCCCATTGCCAGATATACTCCTGACAAGACCAAAACCGAAAGAATAGAAACAATGAGCTTGCTTTTCATGCCACAGAGCTTTTGGTGGATTTAGTCAGTCCATGATTGGTCTTTTCCCAATAGAAGGGCTTGGTGACCAACTGTATGAGCCCTTTGTAGGCAGAGATGGAGTGCATAAGCCAATAAAAAGGGTTGACCAAAGCATAAAGAATCAGCGTGTAGGACCTTCTTCTGAAGACAGCCATCATATTGACATAGATCATCATCAGGTTTCCGATTACAAAGTTGAAAATCGAAATCACAACCAGCCAGTTGGGGAAGAAAACACTCACCGAATCCAGAAGGGACTTACTCACAGGAAGGTCATTCCAGAATACCAAATAATCCAAAAGTCCAGAATGAAGGAATAGGATAAACAGTAAAAACAAGAGAAGTACCGGATAGACCAAGAAAGTGAAAAAAGTACCTCCTATAAAGAACTGAAAAGCCATGAATCCCTTCAATCCCACCTTTTTATAGAGCTTAACCGGATGCCTCATGTGGACAAGGAAGGTCTGCATATACCCCTTGATCCAGCGGGAGCGCTGTCTGATCCAGTTGAAAAAGTCATTGTTGGCTTCCTCGAGAGTGGTCGAATCCAAAACAGTGACTTTGTAGGACTTGGCATAAGCTCTCAGTCCCAAATCAGCGTCTTCGGTCACGTTGAATCCATCCCAGCCTCCCAGTTCCATCAGTCGGTCAAATCGGAAGTGATTGCTCGTCCCTCCCAAAGGGATCGGCACATCCAAGCTATCCAATCCGGGAAGCATGTAATCAAACCAATAGGAGTACTCCAGGGTAAATAGCCGAGTAAGAAGATTTTCCTTCTTGTTGAAGTAATTCAGGGCACATTGCACAACCACATATTCGTCTGACAGCTTTTGAAAAAGGCTGTAGACGAGCTTTAGCTGCTTGCTGTCCGGGATATCCTCCGCATCGTAAATGGTCAGATATTTCCCCTTACTGAAATATAAGCCGTAGTTACAGGCTTTGGGCTTAGTCTTTGGCATGGCAGGCGGGACTACCACAGGCTCAAAGATGCAAGGGAAATTCATGTTCTTCACCGCCTCATAGGTCATGGAGTCGTCTGACTCAATGAGCAGTTTGACATCCAGTTTTTCGAGTGGATAATCGATACTTCTGAGGTTCCAGACCAATTTGTGAATCACTTCCGACTCCCGGAATACCGGCAAGAGAATGGTATAAAAGGGCAATTCTTCATCTTTTACCTTAGCCAATTCAGCCTTGGATATTTTTTGCGAAGTCTCCATCCTCGAGCCATAGAGCGTCAAGAGAAACTTGAAACCTATAGCACAAAAGAGCAGGAAGTTCAAGATCAAATTGATCGTAACCGAGGTTCCTACCGGGAAAAAGAAAAAGCACAATATCCCCAAGCCCATCAGGACTCCGATGGCAGTCAATTGGCTTTTGGTAAACGTCTCGATGGCACAGCTCTCCCTGTCCTGATCGTAAATCCGGAATACGGCCTGATCGAGATAGTCCAGCCCGTAGGTGGTGTGCAACGCCTTCAATACATCCAAATCCTCCGCCACCTCATATCGGGTTACTTTCTGTTGGAGAAGTTGCTCGATTTGGTTGATATTGATCGCGTCGGAAGGGTCAGAAAGAATTATTTCCAGCCTGTCCTCATCTTGATAAAGCGGGAAAATCAAGGAGTTTAAAAATAAAGGCAGGTTCTTCTGCACTAGTTCGGCCTTGGGAATAGGGCTCAGAGATGGGAAGTCAAAGGTGTAAAGCTCGACTCCTTCCTGTTGAAGAGATTCTTTCCATGCTCTTCTGCTCAGAAAGCCATAATTCAATGCAATGCAGAGAAAGCTCTTGCCCAGTTGCTTTTCCAGACGCTCGATCTGCTCTATGCTCTTACCGCTTAAGTTGGCGTGCTCTTGGAAGAGGGATTTTCTGTAAAATTCTCTGTTGCTCATTTTTTGAATTTGATTACGGAGAAAAACTGAAAACCTCTCCCGATCCCGGAGTTCTTATTGTATATATCGTGGAAAAGACCCCCATAAATAGCGAAGTCAGGGGTGAATTCATACCCCAGATTAATGGCCGCCTTCACCATCCCAAAATCAGAAACCAATTGAAGGTTGTTTTCAAAAAACTCAGCATTGGTACTGTTTGAAAAGATGCAATCCAACTCGCCCAAGGCAACCAGCTTTTTTGCGAATCGATAACCTTCCGAGGCATACACCCTCAGCTGAAGAGGATCATCCGGGAAAAAATACCTCAATCCTGCTTCTACTTTGTGGAAGTTATTGGTATCTCCGATCCATGCCGCATTTCCATACAGCATCACTCTTGCCTCCATACCCAATCGGTCAAATCCTGCATAAGGAAGATTATTGTTTTGGTAGGCAGGGATAAACGCGGTCACCGAGGCCAAAAGATAACTTCGCTCCAATTGCTTGAGATGAAATCTCAGACCCAATTCCAAATCACCCAAATCGGTGTTTTTTTGAGTCTCATTGGCATCTTTATATTGGTTGAAGAACAGAGGCACCGTGCCGAAAAGATTGATTTTGTATCCCTTGATGGGAAAACTGAAATAAAGTCTCGGATTGTAGTTTTGAAAAAGGCCATCTTGCTCAAACGGTATCTTATTCCCTGATTTGTCACGGTAAAAATCCGCCTGATACCGGCTTACGAAAGGAGAAATCAAAGCTTCTCCCCGGTCTTGTTGCCATGGGTTTTGGGCTGAACTTTGGGAAACAAGGCCTCCCCAAAGCAAGCCAAGGATCAAAAATTGTTTAAGTTCTCGCATCTTCAATAGATTTTTTGGCATGTTGGGATTTGATATAAATGTATCGGAGCAAAAGGAAAAGCCCTGCCAACAATAGCAGGGTAATGTAGATCCTATAGCCCATCCAGAATTGCTCAAATTGGTCTTTTTTGCCCGCACTCAGTCCAAGTGGCTCTTTCAATCGGATATCAAAAAAGTAATAGTGCTTGGCATCTGCCAGAAGGATATTTCCTGTATTCGAAATGAACTCGTCTTCGAGTCCGTCCACGGCTTCTTTCATCGCATCACCTCCAAGAGGGTCATTGACGATGAATAGCATTTTTTGTTCCCTTAGATCCAGGAGCTCCATGCTGCTCAGAGCAACGTTTTCATGACGCTGAAAAAATCGGCTCAGCTCATCAGACTGATACTCTCTTCCTTGCTCGGTATACCGGAGTTTACTTTGACCTTCGACCAAAGAGGCATAGGCTTGGGGAGTTTGAGTGATCAGGATCAAATTATCCTCAGTGTCGATGATGGCCCCGGGCTTTTCCAGCCTGATTATTTCAGGGAGATAGAAGGGATAAGATTTATTGGGCCTGTCGTTGATGAGAAGAATGAGGTCAGCTAAGGCTCCCAACTCAGAAGGAGACAAGTCATAGTCCTGCAGAATCCGGATTGGTTTTCCTTCCATGTTTTTTGGAAAAGAAGAGAAGGTCATCGGAAACTCATTTCGAAAAGAGGGGGAAATCAGACTGTTTTCCGACTCTATTTCAACTGCCACCGAAGATAAGGATGCCCTTTCATTCCCTTGAATTAGCTCAAGGGAAAGGTAGGACCCGACCGAAAGAGGGATGGCAGGAATAGTAAATTCAACAGAATACTTCCCTTCTTCTTTCACTTGGAAGCTCCGGATAAGGTTGTTGTTTGCCAAAAAGTTGAGATATGCTTCAGTCCCATCCGGATTGGACACATTGAATTGAAGACTTACTTTCCAGTTTTTGTAAAACCCCTTGGTTAAATAAGTTGGCAAGGTTTTGTTAAAAAGCGTGTTGCCTTCACCAATGGAAAAGGTGGGTATATCGAGTTCACTAAAGGTATAGCTCTTTTTCCATTCATAGTCAAAGGCTTCCCTGCTGATAGTTTTTCCCGGTATTTCCCAACCCATTTGCTCGATAAAATCCGAGGCTTGGAAGGGGCCACCACCTTGGTAAAAGTAATGCACTCTCTGCGCCGAGTCGTCTTCTGCTTTTAGGAAAAGCCATTTTCCTTCAGAGGCAAAAGGAATGAATTTCCTGTTTTCCAAAAGGGAATCTTTTGGGAATGATTCTCCAATCAGCACCATCGCTTGGTTAGTCTCCTGAAGAGCTTCCTCCCAGGACAGCAGAGAAACAGGTTTGGACGTAGTTCTACTTGATAAGCTGAGCTGCAGGAGTTCTTGAGGGTATTTTTGTGTCCAAGAATCCGGGACTCCCAGGGCATCAAATTCCTTCGGTATGGATGGACGCCGAATGCCTAAAGTATCTGTAAGTGTGTCGCCCCTTTGGGTTAGGAGCGATGGGGACCCAAATACCCAATGAGGAAGCAGGAAAAGTAATATTCCCGTGAAGAGGCATAAACTAAAGGACTTCTTCATGTCAGGACTGATTTTTCTCGGCTATAGCAGCCTGCTCAAACTCCAATTTGAAAATCACCCCATCTTCTATTCCTGTCTGGTATTTGAAGTACCCGCCCATCTGCTCTGTCATGCTTTTGGCAATCTGCAAACCCAAACCCTGAGGTGCTGAAAAACTGGAAGTAAACTGAAAGGAATCCAGGGGTTTGAAAATATAATTCAACTCCCTTGCTGATATTTTGGCAGAGGGGGCAGAAAGCTGGATTCGGATTTGCGAATCAGCCTGCTCTCCACTGACCAAAATCAAGCTGTCGGGTTTTGACCATAGAATTAGATAATTGAGCAGGTTGACCAAGATATTGTTAAAAATCAGTGCATCTACATAGATAAAAAGTGGACTTTCTCCACCAATCCAGTTGAGCTCCTGAGCACTTTGATCCAGCTTGGGTTCGAGTTCGTTTTTGATCTTTTTGAAGGAGGACAAAACATTGACCCGGGTTTTTGAAATCCGAAGCGCAGTAGGCTGATCTTGATCACGGGAAAAGATATTGTCTGAAAACCGAAGAAGATCATTGCTGACCTCGTTCAAAAGCTGAATGTAACTTTTGCTTTCTTCAGGATCAGTAGATTCCAAAATGATCTGAGAGAGACCGATGATGTTGTTTACTTTGTTTTTAAGATCGTGTCGGAGGATTTTTTCTTTTTGATTTTCGATTTTCTTGATTTCCAACACCTCCGCATGTTTGATTTGAAGATCTTGAAGGTCTTTGGCTTGGGTTTTTAAGATTTGCTCTCTCTTTAGGTCTCTATCCAGGTTGAGTGCATAATTTTTCTTTCGAGAATCAGGGATAAAAGAGGTCAGGACTAGGGTGAAAAAGAACACGTATCCTCCCATTGGAAAAAGTTCATAGAAGCCTTCCCATTCAAAGAAATAGGAGAAGCCAAAGAAAAGCGCAATCGAAAGCAAAACCAGGCTTAAGCTAAATGCCCCTCTCCAGACTACCAGATAATTAATTCCTCCTACCACCAATGTCGCCAAAAGAAAATATAGGGTAATCAGGTAGCCGGAGACTTGGTAGACCATGAAAAAGCAATAGCCTAAAAACAAGCAAGCCATAACCAAAATCATCAGGGAAGGAGATGCGATCTTTCTCCGAAGTAATCCATACCCGCCAAAACCGATGAAAAGGATAACAGCCTTATAAAAGAGGGTGGTTTGGTAATAATTTTTTACAAGAAAGAATTCCAGGACAAAAAGCCCCAAAGTAAGACTGATAATACTCCAATACACATAGTTGGAGATGTCCCAATATTTTTTTTCTAACCTGGAAGAGACTTCCAAGTAATCAGGGGATAGGTGAGCAGACATGGTGATGAGCTATGGATGGACAATTAAAGTTATTAGTATTTTTGAACTCCCAAACGTTAAATCACTAACAAATCCATCAATTTTGAGTCCTAAATTCCCAAAATCCTCAAATCTACGCCGCTTTTACGCAGTGTGTTTTAGTTTTTGGCTATGCTTGGGACTCTCAAATCTTGCTGCACAAAGTATGCCTTCTGGAATCAATCTGACTGGATATGAGCGGGTATGGGAAGAGCCAGTCTTTTCCTCAAGGATCACGATCAAGAAAATAAAAGAAGTAAAGAGGGCAGGGTTTGATGCAGTCCGGATTCCCTTGGCTTTGTCTTACCTCCTCAAGCAGCCCAATTTTGAAAGAGAACTCCGAAAATT
Organism: Algoriphagus taiwanensis; assembly: GCF_036245645.1. NCBI lineage: Bacteria > Pseudomonadati > Bacteroidota > Cytophagia > Cytophagales > Cyclobacteriaceae > Algoriphagus > Algoriphagus taiwanensis. Next base: position 73,495 of record NZ_BTPE01000015.1, read on the forward strand.
AGCTGAGGCCAGCATTCAGCTGGATGTTCAAGTGGTTATTGCCAATTTCAATCATGGGCTTTCGGAAGAGGATTTGACTCAAACTATGGAAACTCTATCCCAAAATTGGGAAAGGGTACTTCAAATTTTTCCGGCAAATCAGGGAAACTTTTATTTTGAACTCGCCAATGAACCTGAACTCAGTCCTGATACTTGGTACAAGGAGGTAAATCGACTGGTTCCTCGACTTCAACAAATCCGAAAAGACATTCCCTTTATCCTTGGAGCTACGAATTTCAACAGTCTTTTTGAGCTTTCTCGCATGCAACCCTGGTCCTTGGAAGGAGTGATTTACACCTTTCACTATTACGAACCCTACCTGTTTACTCATCAAGGCACAGCGTGGACGGGGCCGCAAAACAGCACTTTGGACATTCCCTTTCCTTTTAATCCTTCTCTTATGCCCAAAATTGATTCCCGAGCCAAAGGAACCCCAGGAGAAGTGAACTATAGAGATTATGAAAAAACCGGAAATTCTATCGCAATCGAGGATAAAATCGGTCAAATCTCCTCTTGGGCGAGGAGAAATGGGGTTCAGCTTTGGTGCACGGAGTTTGGAGTGACTCAAAACGCGGATGAGATCTCTCGGAAAAACTATCTTGAAGAAGTTCAAAAGGTGCTAATTCAGCATCAGATCCCTGGATTTGTTTGGGAATGGGAGGGGAACTTTGGAATCAAAAATCTAAAAACTGAAAAGTAAAATGCTCTCCAGACCCTATTCCTATCTTTTTGAAATCAGCTACTATGGCGCCCGATTTAAGGGGTGGGCCAAGCAAAAAGGTCAGCCGACGGTGGAGGGAAAGTTGGAGCGGGTCTTTCGTTTTATTTTGGGACATGAGGATTTCCGCTTCATTGGGTCCAGTCGGACCGATTCAGGAGTGAGTTGCAGACAGGGATTTGTTCAGTTGTTCTTGAGGGAGAAAACCGACTTGGAGACACTTTTGCCAGTACTTAATCTGAATCTATCCGGAGAAATTGTGCTGAATTCAGTACGGGAGGTCCCTCGAGACTTGAATCTTATTCAGGCTGTTTCTCATAAAACCTACCGCTATTTCTTTGCAGAGGAACATAGCTTCCCGGCTTTTGCTTCTGCCTTTGTTACCCAAGTCCATCAGTTCTCTGACTTGGATAAAATGGAGGAAAAAGCCCAAATCTTTGTTGGGAAGCATGATTTTCGGGCATTTTGTAAAGTGACTCCCAACAAAACGGATTTTGTAAGGGAGGTTATCGAAGCAAAAGTCTATTTGACCGAAGAGTTTGCCGGGAATTTCTTTCCTGAAAAAGTCTACTGTTTTGAGGTCACCGGAACTGGCTTTCTGTACAATCAGGTGCGAAAAATGGTTGCTGCGATTTGGCATTTTTCATCCGATGAAATCAAAGAAAGGCTAGCTAATCCCGAAAAAGAATACAAGCAAGTTCCCACTGCCCCAGCCCATGGATTGGTGCTTTGGGAGACGGTATTGCGGGATTTTTGATTGGGTTTTGATTTCTAGGGAAATAAAACGCATTTTCATTAGCAAATCCCGATCTATGAAAAAAGCCTTTCTCTGGAATCCGTTCCATTTATTGTTTGCCTTTCTATTTCTTTCTTCTTGTGCTCCTTCTGAAAAAGAGGAGGAAAATCAATCATCAAATCCCAATATTCTATTGATCTATTTGGATGATTTGGGCTATGGAGATGTCAGTGCATATCAATCCGGCACCTTGCAAACTCCCAATATGGACCGCTTGGCCAATGGTGGTATCCGATTCACTCAGGGATATGCTTCTTCGGCCACTTGTACTCCCAGTAGATATGCGCTTTTGACAGGGACTTATCCCTGGAGAAATCAGAATGCCAAAATCCTTCCTGGAACTGCCCCTTTGATTATCGATACGGCCCAGATGACTCTTCCCAAGATGCTCAAAAATAAAGGCTATCATACCGCTGTGATCGGGAAATGGCATTTAGGTTTGGGTACCGGAGTCGTGGATTGGAACGCTGAAATCGCCCCAAATCCCAATCATGTGGGTTTTGAGTATTCCCATATTTTGGCAGCGACTCAGGATCGTGTGCCCACAGTTTACATTGAGAATGGCCGAGTAGTCAACTTGGATCCAAATGACCCGATTCAGGTGGATTACGATAAAAACTTCGAAGGCGAGCCTACCGGTTTGGATAATCCGGAGTTGCTCACGATGAAGTGGCATCATGGCCATAATAACAGCATTGTGAATGGGATTCCAAGGATTGGCTTTATGAAAGGTGGAGAGAAGGCCAAGTGGAGCGATATCGATATGGCAGATCATTTTCTGGAAAAAGGGAAAGCTTATATCCAGGAAAAGTCAAAGTCGGAGCAGCCATTTTTCCTCTTTTTTCCTATGCAGCAGCCTCACGTGCCAAGGACTCCCCATCCTAGATTTGAAGGGAAATCCGGTATGGGTCCAAGGGGAGATGCGATTTTGGAAGCGGATTGGGTGATCGGAGAGCTGCTTAAAACCTTGGAAGAGGAAGGGATTTTGGAAAACACGCTGATCATTTTTTCCAGTGACAATGGCCCTGTACTGAATGATGGATATTATGATGATGCTGTGGAAAAATTGGGCGATCATACGCCTGCAGGTCCGCTTCGCGGAGGAAAGTATTCCCTTTTTGAGGCTGGAACGCGTGTTCCTTTTTTGACTTATTGGAAGGGAGAGATTCAACCGGGACTTTCCAATGCGATGGTGACTCAGATTGATTTGATGAATTCTTTGGCCGCATTGGTGGGGAGCACAGAAAGTGGTCCAGATAGCGAAAATCTTTTGGATGCTTTCTTGGGTAAAAGTGATAAAGGCCGCGAAGCCGTGATTTTGGAGGCTACGAGCAGAACAGCACTTCGAGTTGGAGATTGGGCCATGATTCCTCCATATTCAGGGCTTGCAGTACAAAAGCAGGTTAATATTGAATTGGGAAATGCCTCGGATTATCAATTGTATAATTTGAGTGAAGATCTAGCGCAGCAAACCAATCTGGCAAGTTCTAATCCTGAAAAATTGGAGGAAATGAAGCAAATCTATGCCCGGTTGCGAGGAGATAGTGTAAAGGTGGAGCAGTTGGAATTGAAGTGATTAAATTTCTCGCAGATGGCACAGATAAGCACAGATGCTAAAAATCTGTGGAAATCTGAGACATCTGTGAGCAAATTTTCAAAGGCTGAGCTCCATCACCACATCATCCATGACATACCCATTTCCGATGTCGATCACTTCTTTGTAAATCTCCACAAAACCCATTCTTAGATAAAAATCAATAGCATTTTGATTGTATTTGTTCACATTCAGAAGCAGGCTTTTTTGACCGGCTTTTTTGGCTCGGTCGGCTACTTCTAGGATCAATGCTTTACCTGCACCTTTTCCCTGAGCTTCGGGTAGCAGATAGATTTTATGCAACTTGGCTTTGGGACCTTCAGAATAATTGAGTTCAAAACCCGCAAATCCGAGTTCTTTGCCCTCATCTTCAATCAACAAAAAGGTATGCCCTTTGTCCAACTGCGATTCCAGCATTTCCAGCGAATACATCCAATTGAGCATGTATTGGATCTGCTCAGGGCTCAAAATATTGGCAAAAGTGGATGGCCAAGTCCGGTGCGCAATAGACTGAACGAGGTGAAGTTCTTCTTTTTGTAATAAGCGGATTTGCATAGTGAAATACGAGATACGAAATACGGGCTGGAAACTTTGAATTGGGCTTCTTTACAACTTTACCACCTTTCAACTTTACAACTTTTCAACCCAATCTTTCAATTTTTCAATCTTTCAATCTTAGAATTCAATTAGCTCCTTCAACTTCACCTTAAAACGCTCTGTCGGTAAAAACTGCTTTTCCAGATTTGGAGCAAAAGGAACCGGAGTGTCCAAACTTCCTTCCCGCATTACAGGTGCATCAAGGTCTTTGAAGCAATGCTCGGAAATCCATGCACAAATCTCCGCACCGATTCCTCCAGTCAGTGTATCCTCGTGGAGGAAAATCACCTTTCCGGTCTTCTTTACTGTAGCAGCTACAGCCTCCTGATCCCAAGGCAACAGGGTTCTCATGTCCAGAATGTCAGCGGAGATTCCGAGTTCCTCGACGGCCTTCATTGCCCAATGCACGCCCATGCCATAGGTGATGATGGAGACTTGCGTGCCCTCTTGTGCCAAAGCTGCTTTTCCGACTTCCACGGTATAGTAGCTGTCCGGAACAGGTCCTGAAATGGATCGGTAAAGCAGTTTGTGCTCAAAGTAAAGGTAAGGGTTTGGGTCCTCCAAAGCCGCATTGAGCAGGCCTTTGGCATCGTGGGGATTGGAAGGATAGACGATTTTCAGCCCGGGGGTATGGAAAAACCAAGCTTCATTTGACTGGGAATGAAACGGTCCCGCGGCAGTTCCAGCACCGGTTGGCATGCGGACCACGACGTCGGCTTTTTGCCCCCATCGGTAGTGGATCTTGGCGAGATTGTTTACGATTTGGTTGAAACCCACACTCACGAAGTCCGCAAACTGCATCTCCACCATGGCCTTGTAGCCTTTGATCGAGAGTCCGAGTCCGGCTCCGAGAATGGCGCTTTCGCAAAGCGGGGTATTCCGGACTCGATCCCCACCGAATTGGGCTTTGAATCCATCCGTGATTTTAAATACGCCACCGTACTCCCCGATGTCCTGACCCATGAGGATCAAATTGGGGTATTTTTCCATGGACTGACGCAGCCCGTCGCTGATCGCATCGATAAAGCGCTTTTCCGTACGTGGTCCCTCTGGAGCGATGACTTCTTGGGAAAAAGGCGCATAGACATCCGCCAGTTCTTCGGCTAGATTTGGGGTGATCGCTTCCTCTGCAAAAGCAATCTCCAAAGCGTCATTGATCGCTTTTTTGACCTTTTTATTCAGGTTTTCTTTGGTTGCCGCATCGAGCACACCGATGGATTCGAGATAGGCTTCGAAATTATCTACGGGATCGAGCTGTGCCCATTCTTCCATCAAATATTTGGGAACGTATTTGGTGCCGGAAGCTTCCTCGTGACCACGCATTCTAAAAGTGATCGCTTCGACCAAAACAGGTCTTGGGTTTTCGCGGATATCTTCGGCCAGTTTCAGGATGGTGTCATAGACATCCAGCACGTTGTTTCCTTGTACCCGAACGGCCTCCATGCCATAGCCGGGGCCTTTTTCGGTAAAGTACTTGAAAGCAAACTGCTCCTCACTCGGAGTAGAAAGTCCATAGCCGTTGTGCTCGACCACAAAAATGACCGGTAGCTTCCAAACAGCCGCGACGTTTAATCCCTCGTGAAAATCTCCCTCTGAACTTGCTCCGTCGCCCGAGAAAACCAGCGTCACTTTCTTTTCCTCAGATAGCTTATGGGCCAACCCGATCCCATCTGCAATCGCCAATTGAGGCCCGAGGTGGGAAATCATTCCGACAATATGATGTTCAATACTTCCAAAGTGAAAAGACCGGTCGCGTCCTTTGGTGAAGCCTGATTTTTTTCCCTGAAACTGTGCAAAAAGCCGTTCCAATGGCATGTTGCGCCCCGTGAAAATCCCAAGGTTTCGGTGCATGGGCAGGATAAATTCATCTGCAGCCAATGCATTGACCGCACCGATTGAGATGGCTTCCTGTCCCCAACCGCTAAACCATTTGCTGATTCGGCCCTGACGAAGGAGAATGAGCATTTTCTCCTCGATGCGTCGAGGAACAATCAGGGATTCGTAAAGCTTGAGAAGAGTTTCATCTGAATGATTTTTCCTGTCAAAAGTTAAAATTTGGGCATTTGGGGCGGTGAATTCCATAGGGTTCGATTTGGGAATCTAAGGTACAGGAAGCCCCGAAATCGGCAAAGTATTATTGAAAGGGAGGAGGTTAAGTTTAAAGTTTCCTACAGGTAAACACAGATAAAACCACAGATTATAACAGCTATTGAAAACTCTGAGAAGTAAAAAATCCGAAATCTGACATTACAAACTCCGAAATCTCCCCTGCAATGCACCCCGATTCACATCGGGGGCAAAAAGTAAATGCAAGGAGTTAAAAAGTATTTGCTGTACGCTGCGAAATTAGATAAAGCTTTTTCCCCAATACGAAGTCCTGCGTTAAGCTTGTTTTATCAAAGTGTTAAGCGCAGAATTGAAAAATTTTAAAATTGGAAGATTTGAAAATTAAGGAAAGTCAAACGCCCAATTTTGAAGGAAAGGGTTGCAGAAAAAGCAATTTTCCAATTTTGTAATCTTTCAATCTTTGAATAAAAAATCCGCGAAGCGGTTTTTTGCCTACCTTTGCCCTCCCAAATTGAAGCGAATTCTGTGAAAGCGAGAACATTAAAGAAAGACAAAGTCAATATCATCACCATGGGTTGCTCCAAAAACCTGGTGGATTCGGAAGTCCTTTTGACTCAGTTGAAAGGAAATGGAATCGATGCCAGCCATGAGTCCAACTCTGATGACAATAACATCATCATCATCAATACCTGCGGTTTTATCGACAATGCCAAGCAGGAGTCGATCGATACCATCCTCCAGTATGTGGATGCCAAAGAGCAGGGTTTGGTGGACAAAGTTTACGTGACAGGCTGTCTTTCTCAGCGCTACAAGGACGATTTGGAAAAGGAAATCCCTCAGGTGGATGCATTTTTTGGTACGCGTGATTTGCCTGCGATTTTGAAGAAATTCAAGGCAGACTATAAGCATGAGTTGGTTGGGGAGCGTCTTTTGACCCATTCCGCGCACTATGCTTACATGAAGATTTCCGAGGGTTGTGACCGACCTTGTTCTTTCTGCGCCATTCCGCTGATGCGTGGAGGACATATTTCCCGGCCGATTGAAGAGTTGGTCAAAGAAGCCCAGCATAAGGCTGCCAATGGAACAAAGGAATTGTTGCTGATTGCGCAGGATTCGACTTATTACGGGTTGGATTTGTACAAAAAGAGAAATCTAGCCGAGTTGATGGATCGATTGGCAGATGTGGAGGGGATCGATTGGATTCGTCTGCATTATGCTTATCCAACCGGTTTCCCAATGGATGTGATTCAAGTGATGAAAGACCGTCCGAATATCTGCAAGTACTTGGATATTCCTTTGCAGCATGGTTCCACTTCCGTTTTGAAGACCATGCGCCGAGGTACAACCCGCGAAAAGCAGGAAGAACTCATTCATAGCATCCGGGAAATGATCCCGGAGATTGCCATCAGAACCACCTTGATCGCCGGGCATCCAGGTGAGGGAGAAAAGGAGTTTCAGGAAATGGTGGACTTTGTGGAGCGGATGAAGTTTGAGCGTTTGGGTGTGTTTACCTATTCTCATGAGGAAAATACCCATGCCTTCTCCATGGAGGATACCCTTTCCCAAGAAGAAAAGCAGGACCGTGCCAATCATCTGATGGAAGTGCAGGAGCAAATCAGCTACGACCTCAACCAGGAGAAAATCGGAAAAACTTACAAAGTGCTGATCGATAAAAAAGAAGGCGGATACTTCGTCGGCCGAACCGAATTTGACTCCGTGGAAGTGGACAATGAAGTGCTGATCGATGCCTCCAAATTCTACTGTAGAGTGGGAGACTTTGTACAGGCCAAGGTCTTTGATGCGACGGAGTTTGATCTGTATGCGACGGTAGAAAATTGAAAATCAATTGAAACTAATTCAAAGCCTGGGTTTTATAAGTGCCCAGGCTTTTGTATTATGTGATCATACCAAATACCAAGTCATAATGTTTTCTACCGTTTTTTTGATGCTGGTTTTAATTTTTCAACCCAGCAAATTGGATACAGGGTATTTTTATTTTGGGAATACCAATCTGATTGGAGTGGGGCAATTAAAGGATGGTTATAAGTCTGGAGAATGGAAAATTTATCCTAAAACCTATCCAGATGATTTCCCAAAAAACAGCATTCTTGAGGCTGATCCGGCAGATTTCAAAAGGAATTTTAATCATGAAACCCCCTTGTTTATCATGAATTTTGAAGCGGGAATACCGAATGGAGATTTCCTGGAAAACTATCCTAATGGGAAACCCAAAGTAATGGTGCATCAAAAAGATGGAGTTTTTGAAGGTGAATTTGGGGAGTTTTATGAAAGTAGAGAATTGCGTCTGAAAGGGAAGGTACTGGATGGGAAAAAAGAAGGGGAATGGCTGGAGTATTCAAAGTCAGGAAAAATAATTTCTTATATGACTTATAGCAATGGATATGCAGAAGGGAAAGGGTTAGGCTATTATCCTAATGGGAATTTGGAATGGGAGGGATACTTTAAAAACGGTGAATTAGACGGAGTCTACACTTATTATTTGTCCGATTCTACCTTGAAAGTGAAGGGACAATACTCCGGAGGAATCCCGGTTGGTGAGTGGATGGAGAAGTTGGAAATATTGCCTGGGTTTTATCGAAAAGGAAATTATCAAGATGGTTTTAAAGAAGGGGAATGGGGGCTTATTAATCTTGAGGGAGAAAATGTACAAACTGAATACTACGAAAAAGGCAAGCTTATCTCCATCAGTGAGTTTAAAGTGCCCGATCTGGTTGTGGATAAAGGAAAGGTGAAGAATGGTAAAGGAAGGCGCATTTTCTATGATGGAGATGGAAATATATTGGCAAAAGGGAAAGTTTCAAGAGGAAAAGAAGTAGGAGTTTGGTACTTCTATTTTCCAGAATCTAATCGAATTTCTGCTGCAGGAAAGTTGGAGGGAAATGATCGCATTGGGACCTGGAATTTTTATTCCTATCAGGGCGAAATCATAGACCAAAAGCGTTATCAAACCCCTGACGGGCATTGGGAAGCAATGAGGAAAAGATCTCGCAGATCAAGTGGAAAACAGAAATGGAACCCCAATTCTTCGCAGGATCAAGATAACCGAAATTTCGGGAGTATGGGTCAAAATATCGAGACGTATGGGGCATTCTTAAAATAAATCAGATCTAAATTTCAGCTTTGGTGCTTTTTCGAAATTAGGAGCTGTTGATCTTTTCTTGCTATGCTGCCTCTCCAGAAGAAGAATTCTTGTTTTGAAACGTTTGTTATGCTGCTTTTCCGAAAGCAGCATTGTTCAATTCTAAAATGATCCGGATTCTGGAGAAGCTGGACTGCTTGGAAATTTTCCATTAAAATTTTTTTCAATTCCCATTAGAAAATTGTATTAAACTATTAGGAAGTGAGGTCGTTGATAGCTTTAGAAAACACAAGGTTTTCTTCTAAACTTCACTAAATCAATATTTATGAAATCGTTATTGATTATCCTGCTTGGGCTGAGTCTAACTCAGTATGCACCTGAAAATGACAGTCAGGTATACTTCTATTTTGGAAATACCAATCTGGTTGGTGTTGGTCCAATTGAAGAAGGGAAGAAGTCCGGAACCTGGAAAATTTATAAGCGGGTAAATGAGCTCAGTGCTCCGCAAGAGAGTCTGGATGCAGTAAGAGGAGTGGAGATTGAAGAGACGTTTGATTTATCGATGCCAGTCTTTCAGATTGTTTTCAAAGACAATCAGCCGGATGGACTAATGGAGGAGTTTTACTCAAACGGTCAGCTCAAAAAGCTGGTGAATTTTTCCGAAGGAAAGCTAAACGGAGATTTTTTCGAATTCAGTATTACTGGTGATGTTCTTCTTTCCGGTCGTTACAAAGATGGTTTGAAAGTAGGCGAATGGAATTCGTATTACAGGAATGGCGCCAAGAAATCCGAGTACAGTTACTCCAATAACCTCCTTTACGGGACCTATAAGGCCTTTTTTCCTAATGGGAACCTTCAAAAATCAGTAGAATATCAGAATGATCAAGAGCACGGACCCTACATGCGATTCCACGAAGATGGTCAACCTGAAATTATTGCTGCATTTGCAAACGGTGAACTAAATGGAGGTTGGGAAAATTTTGACAATCTGGGCGACTTGATTAGTAAAGGCCAATTCCAAGAAGGGATTCGAGTTGGATTTTGGAAAGAGCAAATCCGGGAAGTGCAGGGCTTTTACCGAGTGGGTGAATATAAAGAGGGAAGAAAAGAGGGAGTTTGGAAGGTTGTCGATGAGAATGGGTTCATTTTTCAGGAGGAAAAGTTTGAATCAGATCAACTGGTCTCTTTCAGTGAGTTTAAGACCATAGACGGCAAAGTACTTGATGCTGGCAAACTAGTCAATGGAACAGGCAAAAGGCTGATTTATAATCGAGAAGGGGATATTCTTGAGAACGGCCGCTATCTCAAAGGTAGCCGAACTGGAGTTTGGTACACTTATTATCCCAAAAGTACGGTGGTCGCGAGTAGGGGCTCTTATAGCTCAGGGGAAAAGGTAGGTACTTGGAGATATTTTGGATTTGATGGGGAATCCCTGGGAGAAGAGAATTTTGAATCTGGAGGAACCGCTCTAGCCCAGACGGAGAATAACATAAAAAATCCCTCTATGAGTAATGTAGATCATTTTCGAAGGAAAAATCCATCAGAGCCTACTTCAACCAACGATTTGGATTTTTTAGTGCGGTTTACGAGTCCAAATCCCTTTACATTCTGAAGCAACATCAAATAGAACAAAGAAAATTATGCCACCTCAGAGAGGTGGCATTTTTTATTTACATATTTAGGCTTTGCTGAAAGAAGAGCCTCTGGGATGGATAAATAGTTTCAGCTTTTTGTTATGCTGCTTCTCCAGAAGCAGCATTTTTGTTTTGAGACGTTCGTTATGCTGCTTTTCCGAAAGCAGTATTTTTCCTAATTTCAATCAAAATTTTTTAAAAATCATGAAGCCATTTCAAGTTTCTGATCAACATGCCATCTACTTTTTGACCTTGACTATTGAGGGTTGGATCGATGTTTTTACCCGCAAAGAATATAAGCTTGAAATAGTCGACTCACTGAATTTTTGTGTTGATCGAAAAGGTTTAGAGATTTATGGTTGGTGTTTGATGTCAAATCATCTGCATCTGCTGTGCAGATCCAAGGAAGCATTCAGACTTTCTGATACCATTCAGGATTTCAAGAAATTTACAGCCAAAAGAATTCTTGAAAGCCTTGAAAAAGAGAGCATCGAATCAAGAGCTAAATGGATGATTGATTTTTTTAGAAATAGGGGTGAGACTCAGGCAAGAATTAAGAATTACAAGTTTTGGAAGGATGGTCTTCATGCTATTTCGGTAGAGTCTTCAGATTTTTTTCAGCAGAAACTTCATTATATCCATCAAAATCCAGTTGAGGCTATGATCGTAGAGGAAGCAGAAGAATATTGGTTTAGCTCTGCGAGAGATTATGCGGGTAGGAAAGGTTTGGTGAAAATCGAGCTTTATTGAAATCAGAAAATCCTGATTCTGGAGAAGTAGGATAACCATCTGGGTTGTGCTGCTTTTCCGAAAGCAGCACTCAGGAAGCCAATTAATAAATCCATGTTCCGGAGAAGCAGGACAATAGTACCCTTTTCAAGTCCAGCTTCTGGAGAAGCAGGACAGCAGCATCCTTTTCAAGTCCAGCTTCTGGAGAAGCAGGACAATATCGCCCTGTACTTACTTTTTGCCCTTTGCCTCGCATCCCCTAATTTAGCCGACTAAAATCCTCCGAATGAAGCTGATCGAAGTCACCACTCCTGCCCATCAAAAAGAGTTTATCGAGATGGCGGTGAGGCTTTACCAAAATGAAAAAAACTGGATCCGACCGCTCGATAAAGACATCGAGGGGCTTTTTCACCCCGAGACCAATAAGCTCTTCCGAAACGGAGCCAAAGCCAAAAGATGGCTTCTGCAAGATGAAAAAGGCCTAACCATCGGCAGAATCGCAGCATTTATCAATCCCAAGATGAAGGAAAAGCAACCCACAGGAGGTGTAGGCTTCTTCGAATGCATCGACAATCAGGAAGCGGCTTTTTTGCTTTTCGATACCGCAAAAGCCTGGCTCCAAAGCGAAGGCATGGAAGCCATGGACGGTCCGATTAATTTTGGCGAGCGGGACAAGTGGTGGGGTTTGCTCGTGGATGGGTTTTCCGAGCCCAATTACAACATGCCTTGGAATTTTGGTTATTACCAGAAATTCTTCGAAAACTACGGATTCAAACTTTACTTCAAGCAATTCACCTACATGCGTCCGGTTCAGGATTTGGGCTTTGATGAAAAAATGATCCAGCGTGCCAATACCATTATGGCTAACCCGGACTATTCCTTTCGATACATCAAAGGCAAGGAGCTCCAGGAAAAAGCACCGGAGTACTTTATGACCGTGTACAACAAAGCCTGGGCTCGCCACATGGGCAAGTCCATGGCCTTGAAAGAAGCCCAGCTGATGTTTGGCAAAATGAAGCCGATCATCGATCCACGTTTGATTTACTTTGCCTTTCACAAAGGTGACCCAGTTGGTTTTTTCATCCAAATCCCTGAAATCAACCAGATATTCAAGCATGTGAATGGGAAAATGGACCTGATAGGAAAGTTGAAGTTTCTTTGGTACAAAACCTTTTCTCCGCCTAATAAAATGCTCGGCTTGGTGTTTGGCGTAATACCTGAGCATCAGGGCAAGGGTGTGGAAAGCGCCATGATCATCAGCTATGACCAAATGAGCGGAAAGTCTTCTTTTCCCTATAAAACTATCGAGATGAACTGGATCGGGGACTTCAATCCCAAAATGATGCGGGTGTGCGAACAGCTGTTGGCGACAATTTACAAGACTCACCATACCTATCGCTATCTGTTTGATCGGGAAAAACCGTTCGAGAGACATCCTATTTTCGATTGACGATTTATGAATGACGATTTACGACGCAAATTCGAACTCCAAACCTGATTCTCCCTAATTGAGTTTATCTAGGATCAATGTCGAATTTCGAATGGTGAAGTAACAGATTGATCTCAGTCCAATTTTCCAATATTTCAATTTTACAATCCTAAACATGAAAAAATACGACGTAACCGGCATAGGAAATGCCTTAGTTGATATCGAGTTCAAAGTAACTGATCAGTTTTTCCTCGAAAACGGGGTAGAAAAAGGCTTGATGACCCTAGTCGACGAAGAGCGCCAAAACTCCCTGATGGGAGTGATCAATACCGCAGAAGCCAAAAAACAAGCCGGAGGTTCCGCTGCAAATACCATCGTGGCGGTGAGTCAGTTTGGTGGAAAATCATTCTATTGCTTTCGAGTTGCTGATGATGAATTGGGCCATTTTTATCTGAAGGACTTGAATGATTCGGGAGTAGATATTGCCTTGGTTCCTGAGCGTTTGGAAAATGGGGTGACTGGCAAATGTCTAGTAATGGTGACGGAGGATTCTGAGCGCACCATGAATACCTTTTTAGGGATTACCCAAAATTTTTCCGTGAAGGATATCCATGAATCAGCAATCAAAGATTCCAAGTACCTCTTTATCGAAGGCTATCTCGTGACCTCACCGAATGGCAAAGAAGCCATGCTTCATGCGAAAAAGGCGGCTGAAGAAGCAGGGACGAAAGTTGCTTTGACTTTTTCCGACCCGGCCATGGTGAAGTATTTTAAGTCCAATTTTGATGATGTGATCGGTCCTAGCGTGGACTTGCTTTTTGCCAATGAGGAAGAAGCCATGTTATACACTGGCAAGGACAACTTGCTCGAGGCTCGCGAGGAAATGAAAAAGGCTGCTAAGCACTTTGTCATCACGCAAGGGAAAAACGGGGCGATGATTTTTGACGGAGATACCTTCATCGATATCGAACCCTACAAAACTACGGCCATCGATAGCAATGGAGCAGGCGATATGTTTGCTGGTGCATTTCTCTATGGCATTACCAATGGACATAGCTATGCTTCCAGTGGCAAATTGGCTTCCATGGCAAGTTCGCAGATTGTAAGCCAGTTTGGGCCTAGGCTGCAATGGCATCAGGCAAAAGATATCTTGGCAAGATTGAATCCATGATTTATGCAGAGGTTGTCCCCAAAAGGCAACCTCTTCGTTTGTCCGTTTTTTTCTTCATCGATGGATTTATCGCACTATTTTCCCAAAAAGAAGTGAAAATTGTCCACTCATCACATTAAAGTCATCTGGCTTTTCAAACAAAAACCAATTAATTCAGTAATATTCCAACTAGAAACCCTATTCATTCTTTTTATCATGAAGAAAACTACCCTACTCGGGCTATTCATGGGGGTGATTTCACTCTCCTCTTTTGCCCAAAACAAAATTGAGTTCAAGGAATTCACCTTGGACAACGGCTTGCATGTAATCATGCATCAGGATAATACTACACCTATCGTAGTCACCTCTGTTTTATACCATGTGGGATCAAAAAACGAGAATCCCGAGAGAACAGGCTTTGCCCACTTCTTTGAGCACTTGATGTTTGAAGGTTCAGAAAACATTGACCGCGGTCAATACATGAACATCATCCAAAGCAGAGGAGGAACGCTCAACGCCTACACCTCCAATGACATCACCTATTATTATGAGCTACTTCCCTCTAATGAGTTGGAACTTGCCCTATACATGGAAAGCGAGCGTATGCTCCACTCCAAGGTGGACATCACCGGAGTAGAGACGCAGCGGGAAGTGGTGAAGGAGGAAAGAAGACAGCGGTATGAAAACCAGCCTTACGGGACCATTCTTCCTGAGACTTTGGTTCGCGCCTATTCCGTTCATCCCTATCAGTGGGCTCCAATCGGCTCTATGGATCACCTCAATGCGGCTACGATCGAGGAATTCCAGCAGTTTTACAAGGACTTCTATGTGCCAAACAATGCCACATTGACCATTGCAGGAGACATCGATTATAAGACTACTGAAGATTTGGTAAGAAAGTACTTCTCTGAGATTCCCAAAGGAACGAAGGAGATTTATCGTCCTAATGTAACCGAGCCAAAGAAAACTGCCGAAATCCGGGATGTCATCTACGATAATATTCAAATCCCTGCGGTGATTCAGGCTTACAACTTGCCTCCAAGAAATCACCCAGATAGCTATGCACTTTCTATGCTTTCTACCTACCTGACAGGAGGCAATTCCTCTTTGATGACCAAGGAATTGGTAGATAAGCAGCAGAAGGCACTGGCACTCGCTGCCATCCCATTGGAATTGGAAGACGGAGGGATCTTCATTATGTATGGTATTACCAATATGGGTGTGGAACCACAAGCCTTGGAAGCGGAAGTGGATAAGCTGATTCAGCAAGTACAGGAACAAGGTATTTCAGATCAGGAATTTGAAAAGCTGAAAAACCAAATGGAGAATGCCATTGTAAGTGGCAACTCAACAGTAGCCGGTGTTGCGGAAAATCTGGCTGAAGCAAAAGTAATCTATGGGGACACTAATTATATCAATCAGGTGATGGACAAGTACTCCCAAGTAACCAAAGCCGATATCCAGCGGGTAGCAAAGGAATACTTGGATCTAAATGGAAGAGTAGTGCTTTATTACCTTCCTAAATCTGCCCAGCCTGCTACTGAATAATTGTTTGACCTTATCAATCATCTGAAGAAATGAAAAAATTAGCAATAGTATTTGTATTGAGTTTGATCTCTGCTGTCGCGGCTTTTGCCCAGGTAGACAGAAGTCAATTGCCTGCATCCGGTCCTGCACCAGAAATCCAAATCAAGGATGCAGAGACCTTTTCCCTGCCAAATGGGCTTAAGGTATTTGTGGTAAACAACAATAAGCTCCCTCGGGTGTCCTTCACTTTGGTATTGGAAAGAGATCCTATTTTGGAAGGAGATAAGGCTGGACTGACCGGATTTGTTGGGGATATGATGATGGGAGGCACTACCAATAGAACCAAGGATCAGCTGGATGAAGAAATTGATTTTATCGGGGCAAGCATCGGGGCTTCCTCTACTTCTATGTTTGCTTCTTCTTTGAAAAAGCATCAGGACAAGACCTTGGAACTGATGGCTGATATTCTATATAACCCTGTTTTCCCTCAGGAGGAATTGGATAAGTTGAAGAAGCAGACTCTGACTGGTTTGGCTCAAAGCAAAGACAATCCGAATGCGATTTCAGGTAGACTTTCAAGAGCAGTTTTGTACGGACCAAATCATCCTTACGGGGAGACTGAGTCCGAGGCAACGATCAATAATATTGAGGTAGCAGATGTCAAAGCCTACTACCAGACCTACTTCAAGCCGAATATTGCCTATTTGGCGATCGTGGGAGACATGACCAAGGCAGAGGCGGAAAAAGTGGTCAATCAGTACTTTGGAAAGTGGCAAAAAGGAGAGGTTCCTACTTTCACTTATCCTATGCCTGAGCGTGCTGCTAAGCAAGCCGTAGCCTTGGTGGACAGAAGTTCATCTGTACAGTCTGTAATCAATGTGACCCAACCAGTAGAAATGAAAGTGGGTGACGAAGACTACATCACCAGCCGATTGTTAAATCAGATTTTGGGTGGAGGTTCTGCTTCCAGATTGTTTATGAATTTGCGTGAAGATAAAGGCTACACCTATGGAGCTTACTCTTCCATCGGTGCTGATAAGTTGGTAGCTACTATCTCTGCGAGTGCTTCTGTCCGTACAGAAGTGACCGATTCCGCTGTTTACGAGTTTATCTACGAAATCAGGAATTTGGTTGAAAACGGGGTAACTCAGGAGGAATTGGATAAGGCAAAAGCAGAATTGTCCGGAAGTTTTGGCCGATCTCTGGAGCAGCCAAGCACCGTAGCCAATTTTGCCTTGAATATTGAGCGATTCAATTTGCCAAAAGATTATTATGCCACTTATCTCCAAAAACTAAACTCCTACACAGTAGAGGACATCAACGCGACAGCCAAGCGCTTGATCGAGCCGGATAAGTTCATCATCACTACGGTAGGAAATGGGTCTGAAATCAAAGAAAAACTAGCCCAGTTTGGAGAAGTCATCGAATATGACAACATGGGTCAGCCTGCCAAAAAACTGGAGGCAGATGCTTCTATGACCGCAGAGCAGGTGATCGATAACTACCTCAATGCCATTGGAGGTAAGGAAAAAGTACTTGCAATCCAGACCGCTAAAATCTCCATGGATGCGAATGTCATGGGGACTGCTTTGTCCATTGCCTTTGTTTATGATTCTCAAGGAGGCAGATACGGGCAAAAGACTTCCGTGGCTGGTAATGTGATGCAGAAAACTGCGCTTTCAGACGGTAGTGGTTCGATGGAGGTACAAGGTCAGGTTATCCCAATGAATGAAGCTCAGTTGGCAGAGGCGAAATTGAATTCCTATCTGTTCCCTGAAGCGGTATATGAGAAAAATGGATATACGCTTACATTGGATGGATTGAAAGACGTGGATGGAACTCCAGCCTACAAGGTGATCATTGCAGCACCAAGCGGGGCCAAGTTGACGAATTACTATGCCCAGGACTCAGGCTTGAAAATCAAGTATGAAAATCCTGCATCAGGAGACACTTTCTATTCAGATTATCAGGAAAAAGAAGGAGTCTTGCTTCCAATGACTTGGACCATCAAATCGCCAATGATACCTGTTCCTCTTGAGGCAAAAGTTACGAGCATGGAGCTCAATGTACCGGTGTCTGACGAGGATATTAAATAATCTACGGGAATGGCGGTTTTCGCCATTCCTTTTTCTATTTTTCAAAAAAATTAAACCTTTATGAAATTTAAATATTTAATCCTCTCGGCAGCTTTAGGCTTAGCCTCTTTTTCAGGCGCCCTTGCATTGGAAACCCCCAAGAATTCTACCGAGTTTTCAGTGGTAGAAAACGACCCGGCTACTGTAATTGCAAATTACATCAAAGCTGTAGGGGGGAAAGACAAGGTAAATGCAATTAAGAATGCAAAAATGGTCATGGAGGCCAGTATTCAGGGACAGGTTTTGGAACTCAGCTCTATCGCAGATGCAGAAAACAGCAGAATGATCCAGACGACCTCCATGGGTGGAAATGTGCTTCAAAAGACCATGTTTGTCAATGGCAAAGCTCAGGTTATGGCTGGCGGACAGGTTCAGGAATTGCCTGATGAAACAGCCGCAATGCTGAAGCCTCAGACTTTTGTCTTTCCTGAGGAGCGATACGAAGAGATGGGATTTACTTTGGCCTATGCAGGCGTGGAGCAAATTGACGGGGAGGATGTTCACGTATTGGATATCACCGCGCCGGTAGGAATTCTTACCAAAGAGTACTATTCCGTAGCTACAGGACTGAAGGTGAGAACCAGCAGTGATGCTACAGGGGAAATTAACTATTCCGATTACCAAGAAGTTGATGGAATCCTTTTCCCAATGACTCTGAGTATCAAGAATCCCATGCTACCAGTCCCCATGGAGGCAAAAATCAAATCCATTGAGTTCAATACTGCTTTGACAGATTCGGATTTTCAATAATCTGATTTTATAGAAATAAGCCTCCTTCGAAATTGGGTTTGAAGGAGGCTTTTTTATTTACTCCATCGCTGATAAAGTTCAGTTTCCCTGGATAGCACAAGCGTATTAATCGGAAAATACCGGTTGCTCATCATGTTCAGTTCCACCTCCAGAATTCTGTTGTTACGGTTGATTTTTAGCTTTATAATTTCTGGAGAAATCAGGTGGTCTTCTACGATCTGATCATTGATCATCACTTTTTCATAAGCTTGGGATTCGAGATGAATTTGTTGCACTTTTCCTGTGGAGGTGCTGCGAATCCCGACTTGATGAAGCAGCATATCATCTGTAAAAGAAGGACGAAGACCAATGCCTAATTGGCTTAGCTTTTTCTCTAAAACCGGGAAGAGGTCTTCATAGCCTTCGACAAAATCAGAAAAAAAGCTTTCGATAACCTTTTCTGAATTCATTGCTTGAGTAATCCTGGTTTTGAAATCTTTCAATTGATACCCTTGATTGGGTTTACCAAAAGCTTCCCACATGGATTTCATGACTTCAGCTAAAGAACTTCCACTTTCGAGAAGCATTACATCCAAGCAAAAAGCAAGGATTGCTCCACGGGTATAGATGTTCACTTTTCTATTGGGAATCCCGGGCTGATATCCGTCGAGCCATAGGTCGAAGGAAGACTCAAGAATGCTGTAATTCTGCCATCCAAAGGAATCAGCTTCTCTTTGAATGACTTTTCCAAAATGTCTCAAATAGGTTTCTGGGGAATAAACACCTGATTTTAGCAGGTAAAGATCCCCCATATAAGTAGTGACTCCCTCCAATACCAAACCAACTTGGGTGTAGGTCTCTTTTGAAAAATCATAAGGCAGAAGTTCCTCGGGTCGGATTCTGCATACATTCCAGGCATGGTAGAGTTCATGACAACTCACCCCAAGCAATTCCTCCATTTGTTCGGGTTCCTTAAGACTTTCCGCAGGTCCAAAGGTGATTACTGTGCCCCTTCTGTGTTCTACTCCATGATAATGGGGATAGCGCAGCAATTGGAAAATAAAGTGGTATTCTTTTTCGGGAAACTCCCCAAAATCCTCGATGAGTTTTTGAGAAAAGGCCTGAAAGGACTTCATGAAACTCGGCTGATCGAAGAAAACTTCACCTTTGATCCAAATATTGAATTGCGTATTTCCTGAAAAATATGTCCAATGAGTCAGGGTTTTTGCCGCCAGCAAGGTCGAGTCAGCGAGCATTTGAAAGTTCAGAGCCTTTGCTTTGGGTCCATTTACCTCCAGAAGTGTACTGACTTGATCGGGTAAGCTGGGAAAATCCCAAGAAACTTGGATTTCTTGATCGCTTTGTCCCAAAACCTCAAAGCAGCAGTTGACGAAGTTTATATAGACTTGTTCATCATCCGCCCATGAATTTCCGGCGTCCATTTTTCCTGCCCAATAACAATAGGAAACGGAGATCGGGCCGTCTGAGACAGGATCAATTTCCCAGACGTTTTTATTAAATTTTTTAAATGCAAGGGGCTTTCCATCCTGATTCCATACTTTAAAGCCCCGGATATTTTGTGCGTAATCTGCGATCTGATATCTTCCGGCACGCCATGCAGGTAGCTGTAATGTTGTTTTTTGACCTGGCATTGGGCTAATGCTCATCGTGATTTCTACAAACTGGCTAGCAGGATTAGGGCAGGAAAAGTGAAATTGGATCATGAGTTTGTCATTGATATTCAAAACAAATGTAGAGGGCTAGTTTGCATTTCAAAAAATGGTACATATCTTTGCAGTCCTTTTTGGAGGAAATACTGAAAAGGAAGTCCTGAGAGCAACAGACATAAAGATATTCGATCATGAAAAGAACATTCCAGCCTTCTCGCAGAAAAAGAAAAAACAAGCATGGCTTCAGAGAAAGAATGGCTACTGCAAATGGTAGAAGAGTATTGAGAGCCAGAAGAGCAAAAGGCAGACATAAATTGACCGTGTCTGACGAAAAGACGCTGAAGAAATAATTCTCTGCATTGATTTTCGTATGTTCACATGCGATTCAAGTCCTTGCGATGAATTTTAGACTTCCCAAAAGCGAACGGCTGAATGCCGACAAACTAATCAAGGAACTTTTTAACGAAGGTTCCTCTTTTTTTTTGTACCCCTTCAAAGTTGTTTTCCTTGCCAAAGAGAAAAGGGAAGGAGAGGTGAATCAAATTCTTATCTCAGTCTCGAAGAAGAAGCTTAAAAAGGCCGTCGATAGAAATCGGGTAAAAAGAAAAATCAGGGAGGCCTATCGGTTAAATAAGCATAAATTATCCCCTGAAGGGATAGTGCTCGGCTTTATATTTGTTGGCAATCCTGAGATGAACTACTCTGAATTTGAAGCCAAAATGATTGCCTCTTTGGAAAAGTTGCAAAAGGAAAAATCCCCTAAATCCAATGCTGATGAACACTAAATTAAGAAAGCCCTTTTTCGTAGGAAGTATAGTCATCCTTGTCCTGTCCATGACCTTGGCGTTTCAAGTGAAGAATGACAAGCTTTTTGCTTTGGCTAAAAACATAGACATTTTCGCCACCCTTATTCGTGAATTGGATTCTTATTATGTTGATGAAATTGATCCGGACCAGCTGGTTTCAGTGGGGATAAACGCCATGCTGGAGGAGTTGGACCCCTACACAGAATATATCCCTGAAGAGGAGTCTGATGATTTTCGTATGCTCACTACCGGAGAATATGGTGGGATTGGAGCTTTGATTGGAAACAGAGGGGGAGGAAATATGATCCTTATGCCTTATACAGGCTTTCCTGCCCAAAGCACTGGCCTCAAGATCGCAGATATGATTTTGAAAATCGACAGTGTGGATGTCTCTTCAAAACCAACCTCCCAAGTCTCTGAATTGCTGAAAGGTCCTGCTAATACACCCGTTAAGGTTGTGGTGAAAAGAGATCAGGACACGTTGGAGTTTTCCTTGATTCGAAAGAAGATTTCTCTCAAGAATGTCCCCTATTACGGAAAGCTCAATGAACAGACAGGCTATATCAAGTTGGGGGACTTTACCACCAATGCCTCCGCCGAAGTCCGAAATGCGCTGGTGGACCTCAAATCCCAAGGGATTAGCAGGCTCATTTTGGATGTGAGGGACAATCCAGGCGGGCTTTTGAATGAAGCAGTGGAAATTGTCAACCTTTTCATTCCTAAGGGAAAGGAAGTGGTGAAGACAATTGGTAAACTTCAGAATGTGAATTTTACTTACAAAACCACTAAAACCCCTGTGGATAAAGACATTCCTTTGGTTGTCTTAATCAATGAAAGAAGCGCTTCTGCGGCAGAAATTGTAGCTGGAGCCCTTCAGGATTACGATCGGGCTGTTTTATTGGGGCGACGGTCTTTTGGGAAGGGCTTGGTTCAGACGACCATTCCTTTAACCTACAATGCCCAAGCAAAAATCACTACAGCAAAATACTATATCCCAAGCGGACGATGCATTCAGGCGATAGACTATGCGCAGTCCAGAGAAAACGGATCATTGACCACTGTGCCTGATTCTTTGAGAAAGGAGTTTCGAACAGCCAATGGTAGGGTAGTGCTGGATGGTGCCGGGATTGAACCGGATGAGCCTGTGGAGGAAGTTCGATATGCTCCGATCTCCTATACCTTGGTTGCTGGGAATCATATTTTCGATTTTGCCACTCAGTATTTTTACTCCCACCCTTCCATTTCAAATCCTTCCGAATTTCAGATTTCTGATCAGGATTACGAGGACTTTAAAAAGTTTCTGGATGGGAAGGATTACGATTACACCACCTACACAGAGAAGTCTCTTCAGGACTTGGAAGATTACTTGAAAAAAGAGGAATACTTCCAGGAGATTGAAGGACAGCTTGATGCCATTAAAAACAAGGTAAATCACAGCAAGGAAAATGATCTTAATACGCATAAGAGCGAAATCAGGAAAATCCTGAGAGAAGAGATTGTATCCCGTTATTATTTCCAAGAAGGGATGATCGCTGCCAGTCTTGAAGGTGACCCGGCTATTTCCTTGGCAAAGTCTTATTTTGATTCTCCGGGTAAAATCACTTCAGTTTTGACTGCTTCTAGGAAGTAAAATGGCTAAAATCCTTTCCATAGAAACGGCTACCTCGGTTTGCTCAGTGGCCATTCATGCTAACGGGGAATTAATTTCTTTGGCAGAGGTCAGTGAACAGGGCGCTCATGCTCAAAAGTTGATGCTATTGATTGACCATGTTCTTATGGAGTCTGGCATGGATTATTCTGAATTGGATGCTATAGCCGTTTCTGAAGGCCCCGGATCCTACACTGGCTTGCGTATTGGAGTGTCCACTGCCAAAGGTTTAGCCTATGGCTTGGATAAGCCACTGATCGGGATCAATACGCTTAAGGCATTGGCTTCTGCAGTTTTGGCTGAGGAAGGGGAAGTCGTATTGCCGATTATGGATGCCAGAAGAATGGAGATTTATTATGAGGCATTTGATTCGAGTTTGAACTCCTTGATTCCATTGGATTCGGAAGTTTTAAATGAGGAATCCTTTAAGAACTTTTTGGAAAGTGGCAGGGTTTATTTTCTCGGGGATGCGCTGGAAAAGCTGAAAACCGTGATCCATCACCCCAATGCTGAATTCTTAGATTCCATAGGCTTTTCTGCCAGTCACTTGGGTGGTTTGGCCTATTCCAAATGGTTAAAAAATGAAATGGAGGACTTGGCTTATTTCGTGCCCAATTACTTGAAAGAGTTTAAAGCTCTTCATCCCAAGAAAAACCCGTTATTAAACTTATGAGCGAGATAGTCAATAGAGTTGCTTCCAGTCCTATTATTTCATTGGATATGGAAGAATTCTATCCTCAGGAGGAAAGGGCCATTTTTGATCTGAAGCCTTTCTTGTTTCAGGAATTGATTTTGAAGGAGAAGGATTTTAGAGAGCAGTTGAAGACATTCAATTGGGCTGATTATGCCGATAAGTGGGTAGCAGTGACTTGTACTGCAGATGCGATTATTCCCACCTGGGCCTTTATGTTGGTTTGCACCTATTTGGAAGGGATTTCAAAAGGGTATGTAATTGGGGATCGCTCTCAATTGGAGCAGCACATTGCTGAACTTTCTCTTTCAGGATTGGACTTGGAAAAGTTTCAAGGCCGTCCAGTTGTTATTAAAGGTTGTTCCAAAGTTTCGATTCCACTTTTTGCTTATGGTAGATTGATTTCTCTTCTTCAGGGTCGGGCAAAGAGCCTGATGTTTGGCGAGCCATGCAGTACAGTCCCATTGGTAAAAAATAAAAGGGGCTGATTCAGAAGAAGAAAAGTCTCAATTAGCCCTTGTTGAGGAAAATTATTTTCAAAACGTTTGCGTATTCTATTCCACTCTTCTATGTTTGCACTCCCGTTTGAGAAGATGTCTCGGACGAAAGAAAATTGAGAGCAAAAATTTTTCAAAAAATCGAGTTTTGAGTTTTTGAATTAAAAAACAAAACGCGATATTTGCACTCGCTTTTGGGACAAGGGTCTCAACCAGTTCTTGCAAAGGCAAGAAACAAGTTCATTGAAGTGATGTAAGGCGAAAAAAATCTGATGAGCAAGTCATCCTGATGTCTATGCTTTAGGCATCGGGAAAATAGACTAAGACAATTTACAATGGAGAGTTTGATCCTGGCTCAGGATGAACGCTAGCGGCAGGCCTAATACATGCAAGTCGAGCGGCAGTTGAGGTAGCAATGCTTTAATGAGAGCGGCGCACGGGTGCGTAACGCGTATGCAACCTACCCTTTACAGGGGGATAGCCCGGAGAAATCTGGATTAATACCCCATGGCACCATTTGAGGGCATCTGAGAATGGTTAAAGATTTATCGGTAAAGGATGGGCATGCGTCTGATTAGCTAGTTGGTGGGGTAA